>NZ_JBPYUI010000022.1:0-99362 GCF_051858335.1 Klebsiella sp. K47 | reverse complement strand
ATGTCACTTTGAGTGCCCACACAGATTGTCTGATAAATTGTTAAAGAGCAGTTGCAACGCGGCTTTCAGCTCACCGTTGCGAGGTCCCGTATAATACGTTTTCCTCATTCAGAGTCAAGCCCTTATTTTGCTTTTCTCTGTCAGTTTTTAGCGCTGAACTTCACCGCTAAAACCCTGCTGACCCGGCGGCTTGCTTGCCGTTGTTCCGTGTCAGTGGAGGCGCATTATAGGGAGTTCTGAGACGTTGACAAGCCCTGTTTTCAAAAAATTATTCAACCGTCTCTTTTTTGTGCAAAACGCCCTTAGAGCGGTAATTTTTCCAGCGTCGAGAAGCCATAGCGACGCAGAACGGGTAAAAGCTGTTCTGTTTCTGCCGTCAGCGCCATGCAGAATGCTTTATTCTCGTCGCTGGACTTCGCATCCGGCGCTTCATGCTCTAACAGCCAGGCGGTGCGACGGGCAATCGCCGCGCCAGAATCGATCAGCCGCGTGCCTTCCGGCAGAACGCGCTGCAGCTCCTCCTGTAAAAGAGGAAAATGGGTGCAGCCCAGCACCACCGTATCCGGCGGCTCCTGCATCCGCAGCCACGGGCGCAGGATACGGCGCAGCTCTTCTAACGGCACAGGCTCGCCGTGCAGCTTCGCTTCCGCCAGCTCCACCAGCTCCGCCGACCCCAGCATTTCAATCCGACATTCATTGGCAAAGCGGTCGATCAGCTCACGGGTATAAGGACGCTTTACGGTACCGCGCGTCGCCAGCAGGCCAACAATGCCGTTCGCCGTTAAACGGGCGGCGGGCTTGATCGCCGGCACCACGCCAACGACGGGGAAAGCGAACTTTTCACGCAGGGCAGGCAGGGAGACGGTACTGGCGGTATTGCAGGCGATCACCGCCAGCGCCAGGGGATAACGCTGCTGGACAGCAGTGACGATTTCCACAACGCGCTCAACGATAAACTCCTCGCTCTTCTCGCCATAGGGGAAGGCAACGTTATCGAAAGCATAGATGTAATGCAGATTCGGCAGCAGCTGCCGAATCTCATTATAAACCGACAACCCACCGACGCCGGAATCAAACACCAGCACGGTGGGACGTGGATCAGAAGGTGTAGCTGCCAGACAAGGTGTATTCCCGTCCTGCAGATTGGTAGCCATAAACTGTCTCGTAATCTTTATCGAACAGGTTGGCTATTTTACCACGAACTGTCAGGTGTGAGGTGACGGGATACGATAAACCGACATCCCAGAGGCTCAACCCACCCATATTGACGGTACGCGAGTTGTCGTAGTCATAATCGTAACGCTTGCCGATGTAGTGATACGTCACATCCCACCCCAGATCGTAGACCTGGCCGTTCAGCTCGTATTTCACCTGCTGCTTCGCCCGGCGATAGAGGATCTTATTGGTTTCATCATCGCGAGGGTCAACATACTGCAGCGTCAGATGGTGCTCCACCGGCCCGGTGGTTATATTCCCCGTCCACTCCAGCCCCTTAATCGTCGCCGACTTGACGTTGTAATAGGCGTTGTTGTCGTAATCGATGAGGTTTTGAATCTCATAGCGATACGCGGAGAGGCGCCAGTCGACCGGCCCCGTTAACCCTTCAAGGCCCGCTTCCCATTGCTTCGACTCCTCTGGCTTCAGATTCGGGTTAGAGGCGATGCCAAAGCGTTCTGCCCCGTACTGCTGCCCGAGGGAGGGGGCGAGGAATCCTGTGCCGTACGAGAGCGTTGTCCGATAACCGTCGATAAATTCCCAGCCTGCGGCCGTCTGCCAGGTACCGTGCCAGCCAAACTGCTCGTCATGATCCTCACGGCCGGAAGCTTCCAGCGTCACGCTGTCAATCTGCTGCTGTCCCGTCAGATAAAGACCGGTGGTGTCACGCTTATACACGTCGGTACTGGTCGTTCCGCTGGATTTCAGCTTCTCTTGTTTCCAGTCAACGCCGCCGCTCACTGCCCCATGGCCTACCACAACATTATTTCCCCACTGGATATAGCGCTGTTCCATATCATCCAGGGTGGTGCCCGCGGCATAGCGGCCAGCGTCGCTGCTGTAGTTGTAATCTTTGATGCGCTGATAGTTAGCAATCAGCTGGGAGGAGTAAATTCCGGAGTGGTAGTGCAGACCGGTATCCCAGGATTGGGTATAGGATTGATCTTCATCGTTTCCACCTGCGTAGCCCCAGTTACCCTGGTCATAGTCAGCGTTGGCGGAATAACCATAGCCGCGGAAGAACCCCGAGAAGTTGTCATCGAACTGATGCTGTACCCCGCCCCACAGCATTTTATTGCGGTAGCCGTCGCGATCGCTGTCGCCGCTGTAAGAGGAATTCGGCTGGACGTTAAACCCTTTGGTGGTCTGATAGGCGCCAGCAGCGGTAACCAACGTATCGCCAAACCGCTTGTTAAAGGCGCCGTCATAGGACTGATAGCCGTTCGTACCCGCGCCAGCGTTGATCTGCGAACGCTCAGCGTCGGTCATGGTGATGATGTTCACCACCCCGCCGATCGCTCCGGAGCCGTACACCGCGGAGCGCGGGCCGCGGATGTATTCCACCCGCTGGACCAGTGAGATAGGGATCTGACTGATATCTACGCCGTTGGAGATCCCCGGACGCGCCATCGGCACACCGTCGATCAGCACCAGCACGTGACGAGCCTCCGTCCCCCGAACATACAGCGAAGCGCTCTGCCCCATGCCGCCGTTGCGGGCAATATCAACGCCGGGAAGACGACGCATGACATCGTTTAAATCTTTGGACTGCCAGCGGTCGATGTCATCGCGCGTCACAATGTCGGTCGGCGCCAGCACGGTATTGACCGGCTGTTGAAAACGGTTTGCTGTCACCACCAACGTATCTGAATTGCTATCCTGCGCCCAGCCGGAAAATGCCGTGACGGATAAGGCCGCCATCAGCGAAGCTTTTTTAATCATTGTAAAAGCATCCGAAACAGAAAAAGGATGCCGCAGGTTTTATCAGTTGCTCGCGACGATAAAACCCAGTGCGACGTATTCCGGCAGGTCTTCGGGCTTGGAGGCTGTTTCAAGAAATAATGACTTCCCACGGCTAGCCGCAGTGTCTGCACCGAGTGCGCTCATTTCTCACCTTCCTTACCGCTGCGCGTCAGCCCCAGATTTCCACTGGGTTCCCTTTTAACTCACAGGACCGGTAGGCGAATGCTACAATCAGAACCATATAGATGTCCAGACTGCTAATTATATTTCCCGCGGCATTCGAGGCTGGACATCCCCGGCGCTTTCCCTACAATCCCCGCGTACTTATTTTATTCAGGATACATCATGACCCCCGAACACCTTCCTACCGAACAATACGAAGCGCAGCTGGCAGAAAAAGTCGTCCGTTTGCAAACCATGATGGCGCCTTTTGCCGCGCCGGTTCCGGAAGTGTTTCGTTCGCCGGTCAGCCACTACCGTATGCGCGCCGAGTTCCGTCTGTGGCACGATGGCGACGATCTGTACCATATTATTTTCGATCAGCAGACCCGGTCGCGGATTCGCGTTGACAGCTTCCCGGCCGCCAGCGCGCTGATCAATCAGCTGATGACCGCCATGCTGGAGGGCGTACGCAACAATCCCGTGCTACGCCAGAAGCTGTTCCAGATTGACTATCTGACCACCCTCAGCAACCAGGCGGTCGTTTCGCTGCTGTATCATAAAAAGCTGGACGATGCCTGGCGTGAGCAAGCGGAGGCGCTGCGTGACGCCCTGCGAGCCCAGGGGCTCAATGTGCATCTGATTGGGCGGGCGACCAAAACTAAAATCGAGCTCGATCAGGATTATATAGATGAACGCCTGCCGGTTGGCGGGCGGGAGATGATCTACCGTCAGGTGGAAAACAGCTTTACCCAACCGAACGCGGCCATGAACATTCAGATGCTGGAGTGGGCACTGGATGTCACCAAAGGGGCGACTGGCGACCTGCTGGAATTGTACTGCGGCAACGGTAACTTCTCGCTGGCGCTGGCGCGTAATTTCGATCGCGTATTGGCCACCGAAATCGCCAAACCGTCGGTGGCGGCGGCGCAGTACAACATCGCCGCTAACCATATCGACAACGTGCAGATTATCCGCATGGCGGCGGAAGAGTTTACTCAGGCGATGAACGGGGTGCGGCAGTTCAACCGGCTGCAGGGTATCGATCTGCATAGCTATCAGTGCGAAACCATCTTCGTCGATCCACCGCGCAGCGGGCTGGACAGCGAGACGGAAAAAATGGTGCAGGCCTATCCGCGTATTTTGTATATTTCGTGCAACCCGGAAACGCTGTGTCGCAATCTGGAAACGCTAAGTCAGACGCACAACGTTACCCGGCTGGCGCTGTTCGACCAGTTCCCGTATACCCATCACATGGAGTGCGGCGTCCTGCTGACCCGCAAATAGGCCCAAAAAAACCGGCAACGTCATATTGCCGGTTTTTTTACCGCTGGCGGCTTACTCGGCTGCGGTATCTTTGCGGTTACGCATCTTGTAGCCGATCCAGAAGACCATCGCGACGGACAGAACGGCCGGGAAGAAGTTAGAACCGATATCCGGGTACTCCGCACGCACGACGGTGCTGTACAACAGCACCCCGAGAATAAAAAAGGCGGCGGCCAGGCCCGGTAGCCCAACGGGCATACTGCGATTCTGATAGCGCTGATGCAGACAGTAGACCGTCAGCAGCAGGGATAAAATGGGGAAGACGGAAAACGGAACTATCGAACTGAACAGCGCCGCAAAGGCGCCATTAATGGATAACCCGGCAATCAGCGCCAGCAGCAGCGTACCTTTATCTTGAACTGAGTGTTTCATTGCTCGTCCTTCACGTTATTCGGAATGATGTGACATTTTTTCTTGTTCACGGCGATACCAGTAATACGCGCCTTTCGAGATCATTCGAAGCTGCAGTACCAACCGTTCCTCCAGCTGCCGGCGCTGCTCAGGGCCGACATCCAGCGCTTCCGCGCCAGCGCTAAAAACGATGGTGACCATAGCTTCAGCCTGCGCTTCGGTAAAGGCGCGCGGCATATGGTTTTCGAGTTCTAAATAGTCGGCGAGTTCCGCAATAAAGTGCTGGATCTCGCGTGCGACGGCGGCGCGAAACGCCGCAGAAGTTCCCGAGCGCTCGCGCAGCAGCAGGCGGAAGGCGTTCGGGTTGTTACCGATAAATTCCATAAAGGTGGAGACCGAGGTGCGGATCACGCTGCCGCCTTTGGCTATCCGCTGGCGCGCCTGGCGCATCAGCTGGCGCAGCATCAGTCCGCTCTCATCGACCATCGTCAGGCCCAGCTCATCGACGTCGCGAAAATGACGATAAAAGGACGTCGGCGCGATCCCTGCTTCCCGTGCCACTTCACGCAAGCTCAGGCTGGCGAAACTCCGCTCAGCGCTAAGTTGGCTGAATGCCGCTTCCACCAGCGAACGGCGGGTTTTTTCTTTTTGTTGTGCTCTTACGCCCATCACGATGTATGAATCCTTCCAATAGCCCTGCTGGCACTATACCAGAGATTAAAACTAATCGGTTTGCCCTGGATTGTGAATGATTGTTTACGAGCCGTTTCTGCTTTTATGCTGCAAAAAAGCACAACGATAATTGGGTTAAAGCGCAGCGAATGTTATCATCGTGTTTATTTTATGTATAAAACAGGTGAGTAATGCCATGTCACACTCTTGGGATTATGATGCAATAGTGATTGGTTCCGGTCCTGGCGGGGAAGGCGCCGCCATGGGACTGGTGAAACAGGGAGCACGCGTTGCCGTCATCGAGCGCTACCATAATGTCGGCGGCGGTTGCACCCACTGGGGCACCATCCCGTCGAAAGCCCTCCGCCATGCCGTCAGCCGTATTATCGAGTTTAACCAAAACCCCCTCTACAGCGATCACTCCCGCCTTCTTCGCTCTTCTTTCGCCGACATCCTTAACCATGCCGACAGCGTCATCAACCAGCAGACTCATATGCGCCAGGGATTCTATGAGCGCAACCACTGTGAAATTCTGCAGGGCAATGCCCACTTCGTGGATGAGCATACTCTGGCGCTGGAGTGCCATGACGGCACGGTCGAGACTGTGACCGCGGAGAAATTCGTTATCGCCTGCGGATCGCGCCCCTACCATCCGGCGGATGTCGATTTCCACCACCCGCGCATCTATGACAGCGATTCGATTCTCAGCCTGCAGCATGAGCCGCGCCATGTGATCATTTACGGCGCCGGGGTGATCGGTTGTGAATATGCGTCGATCTTCCGCGGCATGGAGGTGAAGGTCGATCTGATCAACACCCGCGATCGTCTGCTGGCCTTCCTCGATCAGGAGATGTCAGACTCGCTCTCTTATCACTTCTGGAACAGCGGCGTGGTTATTCGCCACAACGAGGAGTATGAGAAAATTGAAGGGGTGGATGACGGGGTGATCATGCACCTGAAGTCCGGCAAAAAGCTGAAGGCCGATTGCCTGCTGTACGCTAACGGCCGCACCGGCAACACCGACACCCTGGCGCTGGAAAATATCGGTCTGCAGACCGACAGCCGCGGTCAGCTGAAGGTCAACAGCATGTATCAGACCGCCCTCCCGCACATCTATGCGGTTGGCGATGTCATCGGCTATCCAAGCCTGGCTTCTGCCGCTTACGATCAAGGACGCATTGCCGCCCAGGCGCTGGTGAAAGGCGAAGCCTCAGCGCATCTGATTGAAGATATCCCGACCGGGATCTATACCATTCCGGAAATCAGCTCCGTCGGGAAAACCGAGCAGCAGCTGACGGCGATGAAAGTGCCGTATGAGGTGGGCCGCGCCCAGTTTAAACACCTGGCGCGGGCGCAAATCGTCGGTATGAGCGTTGGTACGCTGAAGATCCTGTTCCATCGTGAAACCAAGGAGATCCTTGGCATTCACTGCTTTGGCGAGCGCGCGGCCGAAATTATTCATATCGGCCAGGCGATCATGGAGCAGAAAGGCGGTGGCAACACCATTGAGTACTTCGTCAACACCACCTTTAACTACCCGACCATGGCGGAAGCGTACCGGGTTGCCGCGCTGAACGGCTTAAACCGCCTGTTTTAACGCCTTGTCGAAATGGCCATCCATCGTGCCGCGGATGGCCTCCGCCAGATGTTCATAGCGGCTGCGCAGCGGGGAGCCCGGACGATAAACCAGACCGATGGTGCGTCTTGGCTCTGGCTTAATGCACGGCAGGTAGACTACGCCATCGCGTTTTCTCTCCTGCGGCACCGCCAGCGCCGGCAGCAGGGTAATGCCGCTGCCTGCCGCCACCATATTGCGCAGCGTTTCCAGGCTGGTCGCGCGGAAGTGGGTATCCTCATCCGCCCCCGCTTCAAAGCAGAAGCCCATCGCCTGATCGCGCAGGCAGTGGCCATCCTCCAGCATCAGCAGCTTTTCACCGGCCAGATCCGACATCGGCACCCGATCGCGGTTCGCCCACGGATGATCTTCATAGATAGCCAACATCATCGGCTCATCGAACAGCGGCACCTCGATAAAGGCCTCGCTCTCTTTGACCAGCGCCAGGATGGCGCAGTCGAGCTTACCGCTGTCGAGCTGAGCCAGCAGCTGATGGGTCTGCGCTTCGTGCAGATACATTTCCAGCTTCGGGAAGGTCTGATGCAGCATCGGAATGATGTGCGGCAGCAGGTACGGGCCAATTGTCGGGATCAGGCCGATATGCAGCGGCCCGGACATGGTTTCCCCTTGTTGGCTTGCCATTTCCTTGAGCACTTTTACTTCGCGTAACACGGTACGCGCCTGATCCACCAGCAACAGCCCCGCCTGGGTAAACAGAACCTTACGGCTGGTGCGCTCCAGCAGCATGACGCCAAGCTCATCCTCCAGCTTGCGGATCTGTCCGCTGAGCGTCGGTTGGCTCACATGGCATGAGTCAGCCGCCCGCCGGAAGTGGCGGTGTTCGGCGAGCGCTACCAGGTATTCAAGATCGCGAATATTCATTATTCATCCTCCATCGCCACGATAGTCCATGGCGATAGATAGCATAGCAACGAACGATTATCCCTATCAAGTTTTCTGTTCAATAATACGCCCATAAAGACGGTCTACCTGTGAAAATCACTGACCCGTCACACTGTTTCTCTACCCGAACAACTAAAGCCAACGTGAACTTTTGCGGACCTTGCGTCCGCTTTTTTTTTGCATAAAAAACCCGGCGTCGCTGGGCTTGGCCGGGTCAGGGAGGGCAGATATCTAAGGATTAGCTTAAACGAGCCTTCGCCTCGTTGATAGCCTGGGCTACCTGCTGCGGCGAGACGCCGCCTTTCGCTGCGCGTTTCTCAAGACAGGACTGCAGCGACAGGATCGGATACACATCGTCCGCAATCACTGGGCTGAATTTCTGCAGATCGGCCAGGGTCAGCGCTTCCAGCGGTTTCCCTTGCGCAATGGCTTCCACTACCGCTTCACCGACAATATGGTGCGCCTCGCGGAACGGTACGCCTTTCGCCACCAGATAATCCGCCAGCTCAGTGGCGTTGGCATAGCCCTGCTGCGCCGCTTCCGCACAGCGCGGGCGTTTTACCTGAATGCCGTCCAGCACCAGGGCCGCCATATGCAGGCAGTCGAGCCAGGTATCCAGGGCGTCGAAAAGCCCCTCTTTATCTTCCTGCATGTCTTTGTTGTAGGCCAGCGGCAGTCCTTTCAGCGTCATCATCATGCCGGTCAGCGCACCCTGCACGCGGCCGCATTTGCCACGGATAAGCTCCAGGGCGTCCGGGTTTTTCTTCTGCGGCATCAGCGAGGAGCCGGAGGTCACGCGGTCGGAAAGCTCGACGAAGTTCGCCTCGCCGGAGTTAAAGAAAATCAAATCTTCCGCAAAGCGCGACAGATGCACCATGCCGATAGCCGCATCGGAAAGCAGCTCCAGCACATGATCGCGATCGGACACGCTGTCGAGGCTGTTGCGGGTGGCGGAGGCAAAGCCCAGCCAGCCGGCCAGCTGCTCGCGGTCGATCTCATACGCCGTCCCCGCCAGCGCGCCGCAGCCCAGCGGGCTGACGTCGAGGCGCTTCAGCGCGTCCTGCAGACGGCTTTCGTCACGCGCCAGCATTTCAACGTAGGCCAGACACCAGTGCGCGAACGTCACCGGCTGGGCGCGCTGCAGGTGGGTGTACCCCGGCATTACCGCGTCCTGATTCTGCTGGGCGGTCTCCACCAGCGCGCTCTGCAGCTGGCGGTTCGCCGAGAGCAGTTCGACAACGGTATCTTTGCACCACAGTTTAAGATCGGTGGCGACCTGGTCGTTACGGCTGCGCCCGGTGTGCAGTTTCTTGCCCAGCTGGCCCACTTTATCGATCAGCTTGCCTTCCACCCAGCTGTGAATATCTTCGGCATCGCTGGCGAGGATTTGCTGCGGATTGGCGCGCACCTCTTCCAGCAGCACGTTCAACGCTTCTTCAAGCTGCTGCTGTTCAGCGGCACTCAGAACGCCGACCGTTACCAGCGCTTTCGACCAGGCGACAGAGCCAACGATATCCTGCTCCGCCAGACGATAGTCGAAGCGCAACGAGTCGTTGAACTGTTTGAACCGTTGATCTGCTGCCTGTGTAAAACGCCCGCCCCAAAGTGCCATAACATGCTTCCTTTATTCGTTAGTTCCGCCGGCGGCATTGTGCCGCCCGGCCTACGGTCTTGTAAGCCCGGCAGACGACGCGCCGCCGGGCATGAAATCTTAAGCCAGAATACGTGTGCCGATCGGCGTGCCGTTAAATAACGCCGGCAGCTGCTCGGCGTGACGCCAGGAGGCGATATCCACCGGACGACCCAGAGCACGTGCGGCGTCAAGGGCCGCATTCACTTTAACAATCATGCCGTCGGTGATAATCCCCTGCTCGATCAGCTGCTCCGCTTTCTCGGCGGTCATCTCGGCAATGCGCTGCCCTTTACCGTCGAGGATACCGCTAACGTCAGACAACAGGATCAGATCCGCCCCCAGGGTGGCCGCCAGCGCTGTCGCCGCCTGGTCAGCGTTGACGTTCATCAGCTGGCCTTCATCGGTCACCCCGATAGAGCTCACCACCGGCAGGTAACCGCCGGCCAACAGGGTGTTGATCAGCGTCGGGGAGCCCGGCTGCGCCAGCCCGACATGGCCCAGCTCAGCATCCAGCTGCGTCACCTTCACGCTATCGCCATCGCCGAGGAACAGGCCTACCGAGGAAATACCATGTTTTTTCGCCCACGCCAGCAGCGTCTTGTTGGCGGTTCCCGCCAGCGCGCCGGTGATGATGTCGATTTGCTCAGCCGGCGTAACGCGCAGGCCATTTTTCTTCTGCACCGGCAGGTTGAGCTGCTTCATCAGCTCATCCACCACGCAGCCGCCGCCGTGGACGATAATCAGCGGACGCTGGTGCGCTTCACGGTAGTTAACCAGCGCGGTAAACAGGCGCTCCAGCGCTTCTTCGCTATCGAGTAATACGCCGCCAAGTTTGATAATTAATGGGTTCATCATCACACCTTAAATAAGAGACTGCGTCTCAGCGAAGCCGAAACGAATATTCGCGCACTGCACCGCCTGCGCTGCGGCGCCTTTCAGCAGGTTATCCTCTGCCGCGACGACGATGAGATGATCGTCCTGCACGGCAAAACCGATATCACAGAATGGCAGGCCTTCGACGCTTTTCAAAGCGGGCACGCCTTTATCATATAAACGTACCAGTGGTTTATCGGCGTAAGCCTGCTGGTAAACCGCCGCGATCTGCGCATGGCCGACGCCCGGCTTCAGGCGGCAGGTAATGGTTTCCAGGATGCCGCGCTTAAAATTACCCAGGTGCGGGGTAAAAATTACCTTTGCCCCGAGGTGGCTGGCAATCTCCGGCTGATGGCGATGGTTAAATATGCCGTACGGCTGCAGGCTAACTTCACAGAAGCTGTTGCCGATCGCGGCCTTACGACCCGCGCCGCTCACCCCGCTGGTAGCGTTGATTACCGGCCACTGGTTGAGATCCAGCAGATTGGCCTCAATCAGCGGCTTCAGCGACAGCTGCGCCGCCGTCGGATAGCAGCCTGGCACTGCGATTAACTGCGCGTCTTTAAGCGCATCCGCGCTCCACTCCGCCAGACCATACACCGCCTGTTTGAGCAGGTCGGGATGCTGATGAGTGAAACCGTAATATTTTTCGTAGAACGCCCCATCGTTAACGCGGAAGGCACCGGAGAGATCGAACACCACGCAGCCAGCGGCAAGGAACTGCGGCGCCAGATCGTGACTCACTTCGTGCGCGGTGGCGAGAAACACCACGTCCACGCCAGCGCTGAATTCGCTGATATCGGACATCGGCTGCAGCGGCATATCGACAATGCCTTTGAGCTGCGGATGCAGGTCGGAAATTAATTTTCCCGCATCATTGCTTTGCGCGGAGACCGTCAAAGCGGTTATGTTCATATGCGGATGACGATTGATATAGGTCACCAGCTCTGCGCCGGCATAACCACTGGCACCCACAATCAGCGTATTTAACATTGGAAGCGCATCTCCTTACATTCGATGGGTTTTCTTACGCTCAACGATATTGTATTTTTATTCACAATAAATGCATGAATATTGATACTATCACGACCCAAGGTGTGTCAACAATGAAAAACAATTTACCGCCCTTTATCGAGATTTACCGCGCGTTGATCGCCACACCGTCCATCAGCGCGACTGAAGAGGCTCTCGATCAAAGCAATGAGTCTTTAATCAATTTGCTGGCAGGCTGGTTCCGCGATCTCGGCTTCAATGTTGAGATACAGCCGGTGCCGGATACGCGCCATAAATTCAACCTGCTGGCCAGCACCGGACACGGCGCCGGCGGCCTGCTGCTCGCCGGGCATACCGATACCGTGCCGTTCGATGATGGCCGCTGGACGCGCGACCCGTTCACCCTCACCGAACACGATAACAAGCTCTACGGCCTCGGCACGGCCGATATGAAAGGCTTCTTCGCCTTTATTCTCGACGCCCTGCGCGATGTCGACGTCACCACGCTGAAAAAGCCGCTGTATATTCTGGCCACCGCCGACGAAGAGACCAGCATGGCCGGCGCGCGCTACTTTGCCGAAACCACCCGGCTGCGCCCGGACTGCGCCATCATCGGCGAGCCCACCTCCCTGCAGCCGATCCGCGCCCATAAAGGCCATATGTCCAACGCGATCCGTATTCAGGGCCAGTCCGGCCACTCCAGCGATCCGGCGCGCGGGGTCAACGCGATTGAGCTGATGCACGACGCCATCGGCCGGATTATGCAGTTGCGCGATCTGCTTAAAGAGCGCTATCACTTCGAGGCGTTTACGGTCCCTTACCCAACCCTCAACCTGGGCGCTATCCATGGCGGCGATGCCTCAAACCGTATCTGCGCCTGCTGTGAACTGCATATGGATATCCGCCCGCTGCCGGGGATGACCCTAAACGATCTTAATGGTCTGTTGGGCGAGGCGCTGGCCCCGGTCAGCGAACGCTGGCCGGGCCGCCTGACGGTCTCTGAGCTGCATCCGCCGATCCCCGGCTACGAGTGCCCGCCGGACCATAAGCTGGTGCAGGTGGTCGAGAAACTGCTTGGCGCGCAGACCGACGTGGTGAATTACTGCACCGAAGCGCCGTTTATCCAGACGCTGTGTCCGACGCTGGTTCTCGGCCCGGGCTCCATCAATCAGGCCCATCAGCCTGACGAGTATCTGGAGACGCGCTTTATCAAGCCGACCCGGGAGCTGATTAGCCAGGTGGTTCATCACTTCTGCTGGCACTAAAATCGCCCTCTTTTTCCGCCCCGTTCTCCCGGGGCGGAACGGTGACGATCGTCACATTTCCATAAGCGATGCTTATCCAGCGCTCCCTGAATTAAATTTCGCAAATTACGGCGATTTACTCGTTTGCTGAAGCGATTTCGCAGTAATTGACGTGGGGGTATTTACGTGGCTTTATAAAAGACGGGTTGCTTATCCGTTGCTCACGTTCCAGCGCAGCGGATATAACAAAATAAAATGAGATGGGGTGTCTGGGGTAACATGAACGAACAATATTCCGCATTGCGTAGTAATGTCAGTATGCTCGGCAAGGTGCTGGGCGATACCATCAAGGATGCATTGGGAGAAAATATTCTTGATCGTGTCGAAACTATCCGTAAGTTGTCCAAATCTTCACGCGCCGGCAACGAAGCTAACCGCCAGGAGCTGCTGACCACGCTGCAGAATTTGTCAAACGACGAACTGCTGCCGGTGGCCCGTGCCTTCAGCCAGTTTCTGAATCTGGCCAACACCGCTGAGCAGTACCACAGCATTTCGGCGAATGGCGAAGCGGCCAGCAATCCGGAAGTCATTGCGCGTACCCTGAGAAAGCTCAAAGACCAACCCAATCTCAACGAAGAGACCATCAAACAAGCGGTGGAATCGCTGTCTCTGGAGCTGGTGTTAACCGCCCACCCGACCGAGATCACCCGCCGGACGCTGATCCATAAAATGGTGGAAGTGAACAACTGCCTTAAGCAGTTGGACAACAAAGATATCGCTGACTACGAGCACCATCAGCTAATGCGCCGTCTGCGCCAGCTGATCGCCCAGTCGTGGCATACCGATGAAATTCGTAAGCACCGCCCTTCCCCGGTCGATGAAGCCAAATGGGGCTTCGCGGTGGTGGAAAACAGCCTGTGGGAAGGGGTGCCTAACTATCTGCGCGAGCTGAACGAACAGCTGGAAGCCAACCTTGGCTATCAGCTGCCGGTGGACTTCGTCCCGGTGCGTTTCACCTCGTGGATGGGCGGCGACCGCGACGGCAACCCGAACGTGACTGCCGACATCACCCGCCACGTGCTGCTGCTCAGCCGCTGGAAAGCGACCGACCTGTTCCTCAAAGACGTGCAGGTGCTGATCTCCGAGCTGTCGATGGTGGAGTGTACCGACGAGCTGCGCGCCCTGGCTGGCGCCGAGGGCGCTCAGGAACCGTACCGTTATCTGATGAAAAAACTGCGCTCTCAGCTGATGGAGACCCAGGCCTGGCTGGAAGCGCGCCTGAAAGGCCAGAAGCTGCCGAAACCGGCGGGACTGATCACTCAGAACGAGCAGCTGTGGGAGCCGCTGTACGCCTGCTATAAATCGCTGCAGGCCTGCGGCATGGGCATTATCGCCAACGGCGAGCTGCTCGACACCCTGCGCCGCGTGAAGTCTTTCGGCGTACCGCTGGTGCGTATTGATATTCGTCAGGAAAGCACCCGCCATACCGAAGCGCTGGGTGAAATGACCCGTTACCTCGGGATCGGCGACTACGAAAGCTGGTCGGAAGCCGACAAACAGGCTTTCCTGATCCGCGAACTGAATTCCAAACGTCCGCTGCTGCCGCGCCAGTGGGAGCCAAGCGAAGAGACGCGTGAAGTTCTCGACACCTGCAAGGTGATCGCCGAGGCGCCGCGCGGATCGATCGCCGCCTACGTGATCTCGATGGCGAAAACGCCGTCCGATGTGCTGGCGGTTCATCTCCTGCTGAAAGAAGCCGGGATTGGCTTTGCTCTGCCGGTGGCCCCGCTGTTCGAAACGCTGGATGACCTCAACAACGCCAACGACGTCATGACCCAGCTGCTGAATATCGACTGGTACCGCGGCTTTATCCAGGGCAAGCAGATGGTCATGATCGGCTACTCTGACTCCGCTAAAGATGCCGGCGTGATGGCCGCCTCCTGGGCGCAGTACCAGGCGCAGGACGCGCTGATCAAAACCTGCGAAAAAGCCGGTATTGAACTGACGCTGTTCCACGGTCGCGGCGGCTCTATCGGCCGCGGCGGCGCGCCGGCCCACGCCGCGCTGCTCTCGCAGCCGCCGGGAAGCCTGAAAGGCGGTCTGCGCGTTACCGAGCAGGGCGAGATGATCCGCTTTAAGTACGGCCTGCCGGAAGTCACCATCAGCAGCCTGTCGCTGTATACCAGCGCCATTCTGGAAGCCAACCTGCTGCCGCCGCCGGAGCCGAAAGCAGAATGGCGCGACATCATGGCCGAGCTGTCCGACGTGTCGTGCAAGATGTATCGCGGCTACGTGCGTGAAAACAAAGATTTCGTCCCTTACTTCCGCTCTGCGACCCCGGAGCAGGAGCTGGGCAAACTGCCGCTGGGTTCGCGTCCGGCAAAACGTCGTCCAACCGGCGGCGTCGAGTCGCTGCGCGCCATTCCGTGGATCTTCGCCTGGACCCAGAACCGCCTGATGCTGCCGGCCTGGCTGGGCGCTGGCGCTGCGCTGCAGAAGGTGGTCGAAGGTGGAAAACAGAGTGAACTGGAAGCCATGTGTCGCGACTGGCCGTTCTTCTCTACCCGCCTCGGCATGCTGGAGATGGTTTACTCGAAGGCCGACCTGTGGCTGGCGGAGTACTACGATCAGCGCCTGGTGAAGCCGGAGCTGTGGGCGCTGGGTTCCGAGCTGCGCAAGCTGCTGGCTGCCGATATCAACGTCGTGCTGGCCATCGCCAACGACTCCCATCTGATGGCCGACCTGCCGTGGATCGCCGAGTCTATCCAGCTGCGTAATATCTATACCGACCCGCTGAACGTCCTGCAGGCGGAACTGCTGCACCGTTCACGCCAGGCTGAAGAAGAGGGCAAGGACCCGGATCCGCGCGTTGAACAAGCGCTGATGGTCACCATCGCCGGCGTCGCCGCCGGTATGCGTAACACCGGTTAATCTTTCTCCCCCCGGCCGCCCGGCCGGGGGTTTTCCGCCCGTTCTAGTGGTGCAGCATCTCATCAACGATCTGTTCTTTATGCAGCGCATACGGATAATAGGTCGGCCAGTTATCCATCTCTTTCAGCAACGCCTCCTGTGATTCATTGCCCATGAAAATATGGAAATGCTGTGATTTACGCGGGCCAATGATATGGTCGCTGAATTGCACAAATTTCGGCGCCTTGGCATCGCCCTGCTGGCACTCGAACAGATAACGCACGCCCTTCTTACCGGAGGCGTAATGCAGAATTTTATAGCCTGAATAGCGGTATTTGCAGCTATTGACGGTCTGGCCAACGTGGAACTCAATCACGTCATCTTCAATGCCAATCTGCTCCACAGCGGTGGCGTAGCCCTTCTTATAATAGGCGCGATACTCCTCCACGCTCTTGCCGCCGGGCTTTTTCGCCTTCTGCTCCAGCACCGGATCGAGATCGCCATTGAGCAGATACGGGTTCACCGACTGCCAGACGCCTTCCCAGTCGCTCAGCGCGCGGTCCTGCACATCTTTATCCGCAAAAATGCCTTCGCTGGCCTGACGCTCCACTTCGGTTAACGCCGGGCCATGGCTATGGTTGCCGTGGGCGAACGCCTGGGCGCTGGCTAAAGCCATGCCGAATCCTAAGGCCAGCAGGGGGATCTTTCTGGTCATTACTCTCTCCTGAGTTTGCTATCAATGGCGACAAATTGTTACGATATAACATATCTTATCTGGGAGGCAAGAGCGACAGGCAAGCGCTTTTACCGCTGGAATAATGTCCGGTATGATGAAAAGGGTGATGCGCTGAACGGAAGAATGATGGACAACGATATCAATCAACTTATTGATGCATTGCTAAAAAAGCAGACCAGCCTTGGCCGGGTTTATTTCGCCGGCGAGACGCGCTCGCCTGCTGAGCCGGTGGTGCAGGTGGATTTTCCCCGTCTGAATATCCTCCTCGATGGGCAGTTGCCCGACCAGGCGCTCGGCGATAACGCCCCGCTCCTTGAGGCCCATGACGTGCTCTATATCCCTGGCGATAGCTGGAACTGCCCGCAGTGGCAAGCGCCTTGCCTGCTGTTAAGCATCCTGTTCGCTAAGCAGCAGCTGGAGTGCTCGCTGCAGCACTGGAATGGCAAGGCGATAACTGTTGTCGACAAGCGGCAGGCGCTGCGCCGCGGGCCGCGCGTCGGATCATTTCTGCTGCAGGCGCTCAATGAACTCCGGATGCAACCGCAGGAGCAGCAAACCGCCCGCAGCATCGTCGTCAGCCTGCTCAGCCACTGCCATGATCTTCTCGGCAGCCAGGCGCAAACCTCCTCGCGCAGCCAGGCGTTGTTTGAAGCGATCCGCCAATATATGGACATCCATTATGCGGAACCGCTGAGCCGGGAATCGGTGGCCCAGGCGTTCTACCTCTCTCCCAACTATCTTTCCCATCTGTTCCAGAAATGTGGGCCAATGGGCTTCAATGAATATCTAAACCATATTCGTCTCGAACAGGCCCGTATGCTGCTGAAGGGCCACGATATGAAAGTGAAAGACATCGCCCACGCCTGCGGCTTCGCCGACAGCAACTACTTCTGCCGCCTGTTCCGCAAAACTACGGAACGCTCGCCGTCTGAATACCGCCGCCAGTACCATAGCCAGCTGACGGAAAAAACATCCCCGGTAAAAAACTAGATTTTTGTGTGTTAAACCTGACTTTTGTGCGCGCTATAGTTACCTCCCATCCCAGCCAGCGCCGATAAATGTGATCTAAATCATCCTTAATCACGATGCGTACATTTATCCAGTTTTTGGCAAATTTGTCATCTGGCTATCCTTCGAACGAAAGCCGTATGCTTACCTCAACGACAGCACCGAATTAAGCATTGAGGAAAACACAATGGAACTCTATCTGGATACCGCCAACGTCGCCGAAGTGGAACGCCTGGCCCGCATCTACCCGCTGGCCGGGGTAACCACCAACCCGAGCATTATCGCCGCCGGTAAAGTCCCGGTCTGGGATGTGCTGCCGCGCCTGCAAAAAGCCGTCGGTCCGGAGGGCACCCTCTTTGCGCAGACCATGAGCCGCGACGCGCAGGGCATGGTGGAAGAGGCCAAACGTCTGAGCAATGCCGTGCCGGGCATTGTGGTCAAAATCCCGGTCACCGCCGAAGGGCTCGCCGCTATCAAACTGCTGAAGAAAGAAGGCATCCCGACCCTTGGCACCGCCGTCTACAGCGCTTCGCAAGGCCTGCTGGCCGCGCTGGCCGGCGCAAAGTACGTCGCGCCTTACGTTAACCGCGTCGACGCCCAGGGCGGGGACGGCATCCGCATGGTGCAGGAGCTGCAATCCCTGCTGGAAATGCATGCGCCCGAGAGCAAAGTTCTGGCGGCAAGCTTCAAAACGCCACGCCAGGCGCTGGATTGTCTGCTGGCTGGCTGCGAAGCAATCACCCTTCCACTAGATGTAGCGCAACAAATGCTCGGCACCCCTGCGGTAGAGTCAGCCATAGAGAAGTTTGAACAAGACTGGAATAACGCCTTTGGCACGCTGAATCTGTAACCGGATCCGCGAGCCGCCTGCGGGCGGCGTCACGGTCATCGAGGAGGAATCGAAATGGATCGCATTATTCAATCACCAGGCAAATATATCCAGGGCGCAGGCGCCATCAAGCGCCTCGGCGACTATCTGAAACCGCTGGCCGAGCGCTGGCTGGTGGTCGGTGATAAGTTCGTCCTGGGGTTTGCGGAAGAGATGCTGCGTAAAAGCCTGGCCGACGCTGGCCTGGCGGCCGAAATCGCGCCGTTTGGCGGTGAGTGTTCGCATAATGAAATCAACCGCCTACGCGATATCGCCGGCAACGCGAAGTGCACCGCCGTGCTGGGGATCGGCGGTGGCAAAACCCTGGATACCGCGAAAGCGCTGGCCCACTTTATGAATGTGCCGGTGGCGATCGCCCCCACCATCGCCTCCACCGATGCGCCGTGCAGCGCGCTGTCGGTGATATACACCGACGAAGGGGAATTCGACAGCTACCTGATGCTGCCGCGCAACCCCAACATGGTCATTGTCGATACGCAGATCGTTGCCGGCGCGCCGGCCCGCCTGCTGGCCGCCGGGATTGGCGATGCGCTGGCTACCTGGTTCGAAGCCCGCGCCTGCTCCCGTAGCGGCGCCACCACCATGGCGGGCGGGAAGTGCACCCAGGCGGCGCTGGCGCTGGCCGAGCTATGCTACAACACCTTACTCGAAGAGGGTGAAAAAGCGATGCTGGCCGCCGAACAGCACGTGGTCACCCCGGCGCTGGAGCGGGTGGTGGAAGCCAACACCTATCTGAGCGGCGTGGGTTTCGAAAGCGGTGGTCTCGCGGCGGCGCACGCGATTCATAACGGCATGACGGCCATCCCTGACGCCCATCACTATTATCACGGGGAAAAAGTGGCGTTCGGAACCCTGACGCAGCTGGTGCTGGAAAATGCGCCGGTGGACGAAATAGAGACCGTCGCCGCGCTGTGCCACAGCGTTGGGCTGCCGATCACCCTGGCGCAGCTGGATATCAAAGGTGATATCCCGACCAAAATGCGTCTGGTGGCGGAAGCCGCCTGCGCTGAAGGCGAAACCATTCACAATATGCCGGGCGGCGTTGATTCCGACCAGGTCTACGCCGCGCTGCTGGTGGCCGACCAGTATGGTCAGCGCTTCCTGCAGGAATGGGAATAAACCAGAGCAAAACACCCGGCGACAGCCGGGTGTTTTTTATGCATCTCTGCAGGCCGGAGCAGGCTATGCCCCTCGTCTCTTGATACTGATCATCGCCAACGCCAGTACTATCAACGCAATGCCACAACCTTCCACCTTTCCTGGATTTTCATGTAGTAGCCACCAGGAAAATAGCACGCCACAGACCGGTACGGCCAGCGTACTCAGACCGGCTATACTTGCCGGTAAATTACGCAGTACAAAAAGCCACAGACTCCAGGCCAGCGCCGTTGCAAGGATTGCGCTGTAAGCCAGGGCCCAGAAAACGTCGGGCTGCCAGTCTACCGCCCGTTGCGGGACGAGCCAGGCCACTACGCTCATTACTACGGCGGCATATAGCATCTGCCATGTCGTTAGCGCCAGCAAATCAACCTGCGGATACCGGGTATACATACGCTTCGCGACGATCGCACCTGCCCCCCAGCTCACGCCGGAGAGGATCGCCAGCAAGGCGCTTTTCAGGGAGGTAAAGTCGAGTTGCCAAGGCTGAAGTACGAGTATCAGGCCCACGCATGCCACCCCGATGGCGATATACTGCCATCGCCGCATGCGCTCACCTAAGAATAACGCGGCCATCACCACTACCCAGAATGGCATGGTATAACTCAGGATCGCCACTTTACCGGCGCCACCGCTCATTAGCGCCCACTGTGCCAGACCGACCATGCCGCAGGTTTGCAATAACGCGATCGCCAGGGTGTAGCCGAAAGGCGTCGGCTTGAGCGCTTTACCGCGGATCAACATCACTATCCATAGCACCACGGCGCCAAAAATACAGCGCAGCGCCGTGAAGTCAAAAGCGCCGATATAGCTCGTCACTTGCTTCATCGCGATCCAGCTAAAGCTCCAGATCAGCGTTAATAACGCCAACCCACCAAACGCCAGTGGATCGCTCTTCCTTGCCATTGCATAACCCATCCCTGTCAATTATCAGGCTGGCACTATACGCGCTTTATCTTCTGCTCTCCCCTGACCTGTATCAGCGTTTTGGGCAAAAAAAAGCGATGGCGAATACCGGCTTCGCCATCGCACTAAACGTTAATGAAAACTCAGGCCGGGCGTACGCCCAGCGTATGGCAGATGGCGTAGCTCATTTCGGCGCGGTTCAGGGTGTAGAAGTGGAAATCCTTGACCCCTTCCCGGCTTAAGATCTTCACCATGTCCATGGCGATATTCGCCCCCACCAGTTGACGGGTTTCGGCGTCGTTATCCAGCCCTTCGAACATTTTTGACATCCACACCGGGATACGGACGTTGGTCATATCCGCAAACTTTTTCGCCTGTTTAAAGTTGGAGACCGGCAGGATACCGGGAATGATTTCCACGTCGATGCCTGCCGAGACGCAGCGATCGCGAAAACGCAGGTAGCTTTCCACATCGAAGAAGAACTGGGTGATCGCGCGGTTGGCCCCTGCTTCTACTTTGCGCTTCAGGTTCAGTAAATCCGCCTGCGCGCTTTTCGCCTCCGGATGCACTTCCGGATACGCGGCGACAGAGATATCAAAATCGCCTACCTCTTTCAGCAACGTCACCAGATCGGCGGCGTACATATCCGGTTTACCGCTGCCCGGCGGCAGGTCGCCGCGCAGGGCGACGATATGGCGGATACCGTTGTTCCAGTAATCCTGAGCGATAGTGCGCAACTCATCGCGGCTGGCATCGATACAGGTCAGGTGCGGCGCTGCTTCCAGACCGGTTCGCTCTTTAATGCCTTTGATGATGCTGTGGGTGCGATCGCGCTCGCCAGAGTTCGCGCCATAGGTTACCGAAACAAACTTCGGTTTCAGACTGCTCAGGCGATCGATGGATTTCCACAGGGTTTGCTCCATTTCACTGGTGCGCGGCGGAAAGAATTCAAAAGACACATTAATCTGGCCCTGGACTTCCGCCAGGCTCTGATTCAGGGCTTCCCGCTGATTGGCGTGAAAAAAGCTCATACCTTACCTCATCAATCGCATGTAATGGCTGTTATATTGCGAACTTCTATACGTTTAGACGTCCAGATGTAAAAATGACGGAAAAGCGCGCGGGCGTCAATAGAAAAATCTGCGTAAAGAGTGAGGAATAGGTCACCTACATGAAAAAAGTTCATCTTCCGATCACCTGGCCACGCACAGGAAGCGGCTCGGTGGGCAATATAAGGTGGCTCGCGAGTCAGCCTGAGACTAGCCAGTCGCCAGAATGCCATCCAGCAGAGAAAGCCATTGCTGCACGGACTCTGCCTGGTGAGGCGGATAAATAACCCCTAGGCTTAACGGCATCGCGTCGCCCTCAGCCACCGGGCAGAACGCCACCCCCTGACGCTGAATCGCGGAAAAGGACGCCGGCAGCAGGATCATGCCTTCCCCGCGCGCAATACGCGCCAGCAGCACATCATGCTCGGCCGGCTCTTCCACATACGTCGGGGCATAGCCAGCCCGGTCGAAAATGCGGCGCGTGTAGTCAAAGAAACCAGGATTACGCTCGCGTTTAAACCAGAACAGCGGCCGATGATTGAGCGCGCTTAACGTCAGCCCTGGCCTGGCGGCTTCCGGCCAGGAGGCCGGTAATGCCGCAATGAGCGGCTCATGATACGGCAATGGGTGCAGGTGCAGCCCTTCAGTATTGAGCGGCAGCGCGACCAGCGCCGCATCGAGTTTGCCTTTGCGTACCTGCTGAGCCAGCGCCGGTGAGGCGTGGCGGGTGATATGCAACGCGCGGGTATGTTCGCTCAGCGCAGCCTCAACGGCGGCGAAAATGCCCTGTTCGAAGGCCGTCGTCACGCCCAGACGTAGAGCCTGCGGCGAGTGAACGGCGAGCTCACTCAATGCCGCCAGCGTGCGTTCCTGGAGCGCCAGCAGAGGTTGAATCATCTCCAGCACCTCTTTACCCGCGTCGCTCAGGATCAGGCCTTTGCTATGGCGCTGAAACAGCGTCACCCCCAGCTGCGCTTCCAGATGGCGGATATGGCGGGTCAGCGGCGGCTGCGAGATAAATAACCGCTGCGCCGCCCGGCTGATGTTATTTTCCTCCGCTACCACGGCAAAGGCGCGCAGCAGGCGAATATCCAGAGAATGTAATCTTGAAGTTGTCATACTGAAAAGGTATCACGAAAAGGGTATTACTCAAGTCCGGCACACTTCCCTACCCTTCCTCTTAACGCACCATCACAGAGAGGAAAAAACGATGTCCAGCGAACGTTATATCATCGGTCAGGAAATGCTTCAGCGGGTGGATGGTAAGGGCGGGGAAGCTGTCGTCGACAGCCTGCGGGATATCGCCCCCGATTTCGCCCGCTATCTGATTGAGTTCCCCTTCGGCGATATTTACGCCAGGCCAGGGCTCGATTTACGCAGCCGGGAAATCGCCACCATCGCCGCGCTCACGGCGTTGGGTAACGCCGAGCCACAGCTGAAAGTACACATTGCCGCAGGATTAAACGTCGGCCTGACGCAAGAGGAGATTACGGAAGCGATCATGCAGATGGCAGTCTATGCCGGATTCCCGGCGGCCCTCAACGGCCTGTTTGCCGCCAGGGCGGTATTTGCGGCCCACTGATCGCTTAAGGCCGGGCTGACTGCCCGGCCTTAAAAACTTATTTCTTCACATCGACAACGCGCTGCCCGTTAAGCTGCTCATCCGTTATCTTTTGCCCGGCTTTGAAATAGTCTACGACCGCATTTGAAACGTAATAGCCGCCGGAGGTATTACGCGCCTGCCCCTCGGTAAACGCGACAAAACCATCGCCGCCATCTGCAAGGAAGCTGTTGGTGGCAATATGGTAAACCGTCGTATCGTCAATCGGTTTACCGTTTAGCCTGAATAACACAACGCGCTGGCCCACAGGTTTGCTGCTGTCATACTTCATTTCCAGTCCCCGGGAGACCTGCAGCACGCCGTTGCTCAACCCGGCGCCATGCTCCATCAGGCTACGCAACTGCTTCCCGGTTAGATCCATGGTGACCAGCTCGTTGGGAAACGGGAAGGTGCTGATAACGGCGCCCATGCTCACCGCCCCGGCGGGGATCTCATTCCGGATCCCGCCCGAGTTGGTTAACGCCATCTGCGTACTCCTACCTGCTGCCAACAGCAAGGCGTCAGCGGCAAGATTGCCCAACGGCGAAGAGATGCCATACGCACGGGTCAGTTCAACGGGCGATTGTGTAATGACCTGCTGCACCAGTTGATCAAGTTGCTTATTCCAGCCGTCGATGACCTGTTTTGTCTGCGGATCAGGCTTCCACTCATCGGCATAAAGCGTCTTCAGCTCAAAGTGCTTCACCGTGAATTGGTGCGGTTTCTCCTGATAATCCAGCACCAGTTTACCCACATCGATGCCGCCGCTATCGGTAGAAAGAATCAACGTATTACCCACTTTAATGGGCTCCGGTGTGCCAACGTGAGCATGGCCGGTAATTAAAACGTCCAGACCTTTCACCTGACCCGCAGTCTGAATATCTTTATCCAGCGCACGACGCACATCGGTTCCCCCCTGGCTCGACTGACGCGCCGGGACGCCTTCATGGATCAGGGCCACGGTCAGATCCACTTTACCGTTAAGTTCATCGATATAATGCTGTAGCCATTTCACCTCATCGCGCGCTTCGATACCCACTCGCGTCGCGGCAGAAACGGTGTCATTAAAAGCAAACACGCCGTGCAGGCCAATCACGCCAATTTTCACGCCATCTTTTTCGATAATGGTATAGGGCTTATCCCAGAACGATTTATCGCTGTTCTGATAAAAAATATTGCCCTGAACAATCGGGAATGTCGCCTGGCTAAGCTGAAGCAACGTATTATCCCAGCCGTGATCGAACTCATGATTACCGATAGTCACCGCATCGTAGGACATCGTATTCATAATATCGATTATCGCTTTGCCCTTCGTCAGGCTACTGATGTAAGGCCCGGTAAAATAATCTCCGGCATCAAAAAAACAGGTCGCGTTATTTTTCGCTTTTTCCTGTTTCACCATCGTCGTGATATTCGCCCAACCGCCAATATCTCGTTTACCATCCGCAATCCATGGCACTTTATAAGGTTCGACATGGGCATGAAGATCGTTGGTATAAATTATGGTGACATCTTTGGCGCAGGCCCAGAAAGGCAAAGTCAACAGAAGTGCTGCGCTCATTGTTTTTAGTTTCATCGGAGTTCCTTTCAGAGTGATAAAGAACCGCTAAGTTACGTTCTGAAAGACTTTTATATGTGAGAGCATTCACAGTTGTATGCAACCTGAGCAGGACAAAATTAACGACCTGTAAAAATCGTTGGTATTGACCTGCCAGTGGATACTCTCTTTACCATTAACGCCTGTAAAACTTTTGGCTGCCGCAATTTAGGTTTACCGTCTGCGGCTGAGTATCATTTCCCGAATTTTCGGCTGGGCTACCCGGCGCTCTACTGCGCAGCCTGCGGCAGCTATCCCCCCCTGTTTAACGAACGGGAATTCCGCCCCTGGCTGGCGGCTTATCTGACGGATCATGCCCGCCGCTACGGCTATTTTTGCCCGGTATGCTATCAGCGGGATATTATTCGCTACGGCCGCAATCCGCAGGGTACGCAACGCCTTCAGTGCCGCCACTGTAAAAAGGTCTGGACGCCAAAATTCCCACACATCGCCCCAATTGAAGCCCCACGACGTATTTGCAGCGTACCGTTGATAGCGCCATTCCAGGGTAATGCCGCCGGGCAAAAGCTCTATTTTTTATTAAGCTTTGATGCCGTGCGCGGTAATGTTATTCATCTTACCTCTAATTTCACTCCTTTCGCGGTAGGCGAATCATTACGCTATCACTGGCGCGGCGGACAAGCCGACAGGGAGGAGACTGACGATATTATTCAACGTATTTCTCTCACTGAAATGCGCTTTTTACAACGCAGTCAGTTCGATGAAATCCAGTACGGCAGCGCAATGCAAAAGCGCCATGCCCGCGGCAATATATTGCGCCCGGTTATCGCCGCGCACGGTCATTTCAAACTGCTCAGCCAGCGGTTTCCAGAGGTGAAAACGCACGTTATTGCGCATGAATGCTTTTTACGCGGCGCGGCGATCGTTGCCTGGGCGCCGCTTTTTCGTCAGCGGCAAGGCGATCTATGGTATGTGGAAGAAGAGATAAGGAACCCAGCCAGCCCGGCTCCGTGGCAGCTACAGGGGAAAACCCATCATGGCTGGTGGCAAAATTCATGGCAGCGTTGGACGCAGGAAGAGAATCAGAAAATGGTCTGCCGGCTTGCCGGCACTGTAGAAGAGAACGCCTTTCTACCAGACCTTGCGGCCAGCCGACGGTTTACAATATGGCTGAAAAACAGACCCGCGTTTGCGCAGAGCGCCCTGTATTCCGCAGGGCGCGTAACGCAAATAGTGGCCTCACTGGTTCAAGAGTATAACGCGACGCTTACAGCAGCTGCGCCAGGCGGTTAATATCCGACTGGATCGCCCCGGCGGTCACATCGCGCCCGGCGCCGGGCCCGCGGATCACCAGCGGGTTATCGCGATACCAGCGGCTTTCGATGGCAAACACGTTATCGCACGGCAGCAGCGCCGCCAGCGGGTGCTCTTCGCGTACCGCTTCCACACCGACGCGTGCTTTGCCGTTGGCATCAAAGCGCGCCACGTAGCGGAGCACCAGCCCCATCTCGCGGGCCGCTTCCAGACGCTGCAGCATCTGCTCGTTCAGCTCTTCGCCATTCTCAAAGAAGTGATCGACCGACCCCTCTTCACAGTGCGCCGGCACCAGTGATTCCACACGCACCTGATCCGGTTCGATGTCATAGCCCGCTTCCCGCGCGAGGATCACCAGCTTACGCATCACATCCTTACCGGACAGATCGACGCGCGGATCCGGCTCGGTCAGCCCCTGCTGCCACGCCTGATCCACCAGGTCGGTGAACGGCACGGTGCCATCGAACTGCAGGAACAGCCAGGAGAGCGTTCCCGAGAAGATACCGCTCAGGCCGAGAATAGTATCGCCGCTGTCGATCAGGTCGCGCACCGTATGGTTCACCGGCAAGCCGGCGCCCACGGTGGCGTTATATAGCCAGTGGCGCCCCGTTTTCTCAAAAGCGTCGTGGATCTGACGATATTTATCACTGCTGCTGGCGCCCGCCAGCTTGTTGGCGCTAATGACGTGGAAGCCATGGCTGGCGAAATCAAGATACTGGTCGGCCAGCTGTTCGCTGGCGGTGACGTCCAGCACCACTAAATCATCATACGGGTGCGCGCGCATCCACAGGAACAGCGACTCTTCATCCTGCTCCACCGCTTCATCGTTGAAGAAAGCCAGCGCCCGGCTGGCATCCAGCCCGTCGTAATTCAGCAGGCTGCGTTTACTGTCGACTACGCCGGCGAGAATAAACTCGAAACCGGTACGCGCCGAGAGCGTAGTTTGTTCACGGGCGAAAAGCTCCAGCCAGCGGGAACCAATGTTCCCTTTGCCGAACAGCATCAGGCCAATACGCTTTTCGGCGCGAAACAAGGACTGATGCAGCCCCTGGATCAGGCTTTCCGTCGGCCCGGCGCGTAGCACCGCCACCAGGCTGATCCCCTCTTCAGACTGCCAGGTGAACTCCACCGGCTGCCCTTTGAGCTGCTGCCAGAAACGGTGGCAGTGCAGCGGGTTACGGGTGACTCCCGCGCCCACCATCGCCACCAGCGCCAGCTTCTGACGCAGACGCAGCTCGCCCGGCAGACCGGCTTCATCGAGCAATTTCAGCGCGCTGTCGGCCACCTCGGAGGTATAGCAGAACTGCAGCAGCTTACGGTCGGCATGGACGCCAACGGCTAACGGGCGCAGCTGGGCGCGTTTGAGCAGAGCGTCCAGCTCTTTATGCGCCAGTTTGAAATCGTGACCGGCCGGCACCTGGAACTCCACCAGGCAGACGTCGTCATGGCTGGTGACAATCCGTGCGCCGGTACCGGAGGCCAGCACGCGCTCAATGCGCGTGGAACCCTGTTCCGGCGTGTAGCTGCAGCGTAACTGCAGATCGATATCACTGGCGGAAACCGGCTGTAGCGTGCGGGCATGGAGCACCGGCGCGGCCAGGCGCGCCAGCTCGCTGGCTTCGTCCAGACGCAGCAGCGGCAGCAGGCAGGCGTCTTTCACCTTGCGCGGATCCGCGCTGTACACCCCGGCAACGTCGCTCCAGATAGTGACCCGGGAGGCGCCCGCCAGCGCGCCGATCTGGGTGGCAGAGTAGTCAGACCCGTTACGGCCCAGCAGGACGGTTTCGCCGGCCTGGTTGCGGGAGATAAAGCCGGTCACCACCAGACGTTTGTTAGGATGCTGCGCCATCAGCTGCTGCAGCAGTGGGTAAGATAATCCCTCATCCACCTGCGGCTGCGCGGCGCGTTCCGCGCGCAGGAACGCGCGCGCGTCCAGCCAGGCGGCTTCCATACCCAGCTGGTTGAGAACCGCCGCCATCAGGCGCGCGGACCACACTTCCCCATGGCCGACCACTTCCGCATAGACCGCTTCGGAAACCCCGCCGTCCAGCAGACCAGCCAGACGCTCAAGGTCGTGGATAAAGGCGGCTATCAACGTATCCGCCGCCGCAGGCTCCAGCAGACCGCCAATCAGCTCGGTGTGATAGCGGCGAAGCGACTGCTGAACCTGATGCGCAGCAAGGCGATCGCTCTGGCTAAGCTTAAGCCAGCTGATCAGCTGGTTGGTGGTGCTGCCAGCGGCGGAGACGACCATCATATCCCCCGCCTGCGAATACTCCTTCATGATCCCCGCGACGCGCAGGTAACATTTCGCATCCGCTAAACTACTCCCACCAAATTTGTGCAGCTGACGACCCTTCGCCCCTGCCTGCGCAATCACACTCATCTTTATTCCTCGTTTGCTGCCCGGAAGCCATTTTCCAGGTCGGCAATTAAATCTTCACCATCTTCAATACCGGTCGATATACGCAGGAGCGTTTCTGAAATTCCGGCGGCGGCACGCGCTTCAGGCGCCATGCCGGCATGCGTCATCGTTGCCGCATGGGAAATCAGGCTTTCAACGCCCCCCAGCGATTCCGCCAGTGTAAACAGCGACAGCCCGCTCAGAAAACGGCGCAGCGTCTGCTCGTCACCGTCAAGCTCGAAGCTTAACATTGCGCCAAAACCTTTTTGCTGACGCGCCGCAATTTCATGCCCCTGGTTTTCCGGCAGCGATGGATGATACAGCTTTTTCACCAGCGGCTGGGTTTTCAGATACTCAACGATCGCCAGGGCATTTCGCTGCGCCACTTCCATCCGTGGAGACAGCGTCCGCAGCCCGCGCAACAGCAGATAGCTGTCGAAGGCGCTGCCGGTGACGCCAATATTATTCGCCCACCATGCCAGTTCGGTGACAGTTGCCGGATCTTTGGCAATCACCACCCCGGCCACCACATCGGAGTGACCATTGAGGTATTTGGTACAGGAATGCAGCACCAGATCGGCGCCCAGCGCCAGCGGGTTTTGCAACGCCGGGCTCAGGAAGGTGTTGTCCACCACGCTAATTGCCCCGGCCTCACGCGCCAGACCACAGATTTTCGCAATATCCACCACCCGCAGCAATGGATTACTTGGGCTTTCCACCAACACCAGCTTCGGTTTTTCCGCCAGCGCCGCCCGCAGCGCCTGCTCATCGCTTTGATCGACAAACTGGACGCGATAGCAGCCGCGCTTCGCCAGGCTGTCGAACAGACGGTAGCTGCCGCCGTAGCAGTCGTGCGGCGCCACCAGCAGATCGCCCGGTTTAAGGAACACCGTCGTCACCAGCAGGATCGCCGACATTCCGGTATTGGTCAGCACCGCGCCGGCGCCGCCCTCCAGCTCCGCTAAGGCGCGCTGCACCACATCGCGCGTCGGATTGCCACGACGGGAGTAGTCGTGGGCGCGCGGTTCATTAAAGCCGGTGAAGTTATAGGTACTGGAGAGGTGAATCGGCGGGACAACGCAACCGTACTGCTCGTCGTCATTTAAACCGCTACGCACTGCGATGGTGGCCTGTTTACGCGTCATGTTGGGAAGTTCCTGGGCTGAATCGGTGAAAAGTCAGGCTCCAGAGTAATCATTGTCACAATAGACGTCAATACATCTGGACATCTAAACTTCTTTGCGTATAGATTGAGCAAAGTGCAAATAGCCGTTAAAATTATATGCATTAGCGCACGTCGTCGGCGGCTTATCTCATGTCAGAAAGCCCGCGCATACGGTAAACTACGCGCAATTATAGCCCGGGCGGAATATTCTGGCCCTTCACTAATAAACAGAGGATTAAGGTATCTCATGGCTGAATGGAGCGGCGAATATATCAGCCCATACGCTGAGCACGGTAAGAAGAGTGAACAAGTAAAGAAAATTACGGTTTCCATTCCTCTGAAGGTGTTAAAAATCCTCACCGATGAACGCACGCGTCGTCAGGTGAATAACCTGCGTCACGCGACCAACAGCGAGCTGCTGTGCGAAGCGTTTCTGCATGCCTTTACCGGACAACCGTTGCCTAACGATGAAGACCTGCGTAAAGAGCGCAGCGATGAGATCCCGGAAGCGGCGAAAGCGATTATGCGTGAACTGGGAATCGACCCGGATACGTGGGAATACTGAGACGATAAAAAGGGCGGAATAATCTTCCGCCCTTTTTTCTTTCCCGCCCAGGCAGGCGGGAGAGACAAAAAAGCCGCCCTGAGGCGGCTTCTTCTGGCAACTTACTTGCTGCCCGGGATGCTGAAGCGCTTGTTGAAGCGGTCAACACGGCCACCGGTAGCAACATCACGCTGTTTGCCGGTGAAGAACGGGTGGCATTTGCCGCACACGTCGAGGTTCAGGTCGTGACCAACGGTGGAGCGGATTTTCATGACATTACCGCAAGAACAGGTAGCAGTAATTTCGTCGTAATTTGGGTGAATACCTTTTTTCATGGGAGAACCTCAGTTAAGGCCGCGTCGCTCTTCCAGCCCTAACGCCAGACACCACGCGATATTAGTAATTTCCCGTCGCCTTCTACGCTGCTGACAGCGTGAAGCACGCGGTAATGGTCAATCTTCAATGCGATATAAAGCGCATCAAAGGCGGCGAATCATACAGAATTTGACCAGCATATGCAAACTGATCCGCGCCGCCTTATCGTAATGTGTATACTATCCCGCCAGATTTCAAGTCAGGAAGATGACATGTCCGTCGCCCACGTTGCCCTACCCGTTCCGCTACCGCGCACTTTTGACTACCTGCTGCCTGAAGGCATGGCGGTCAAAGCGGGCTGTCGGGTGCGGGTGCCGTTCGGCAAACAGGAGCGGATCGGCATTGTCGCGGCGGTGAGCGAGCGCAGCGAACTGCCGCTGGATGAGCTAAAACCGGTCGCCGAAGCGCTGGACGACGAGCCGGTCTTCTCCACGACTGTCTGGCGACTGCTGATGTGGGCGGCTGAGTATTACCATCACCCGATCGGCGATGTGCTGTTCCATGCATTACCCGTTATGCTGCGCCAGGGCAAACCCGCCAGCGCCACGCCGCTGTGGTACTGGTTCGCCACCGAGCAGGGGCAGGTTGTCGACCTTAACGGTCTGAAACGCTCCCGGAAGCAGCAGCAGGCGCTGGCGGCGCTGCGCCAGGGCAAAATCTGGCGTCATCAGGTTGGCGAACTGGAATTCAATGAAGCGGCGCTGCAGGCGCTGCGCGGTAAAGGGCTGGCGGAGCTGGCCTGCGAAGCGCCCGCCCTCACCGACTGGCGCAGCGCGTATTCGGTTGCCGGCGAACGCCTGCGCCTGAATACCGAGCAGGCCACCGCCGTCGGGGCGATCCACAGCGCCGCCGATCGTTTCTCCGCCTGGCTGCTGGCGGGTATTACCGGCTCCGGGAAAACGGAAGTCTATTTGAGCGTGCTGGAGAATGTGCTGGCGCAGGGGCGCCAGGCGCTGGTGATGGTGCCGGAGATCGGCCTGACGCCGCAAACCATCGCCCGATTTCGCCAGCGCTTTAACGCGCCGGTGGAAGTGCTGCACTCCGGGCTCAATGACAGCGAACGTCTCTCGGCCTGGCTGAAGGCGAAAAATGGCGAAGCGGCCATTGTGATCGGCACCCGCTCCTCGCTGTTTACCCCATTTAAAGATCTCGGCGTCATCGTCATCGACGAAGAGCATGACAGCTCCTACAAGCAGCAGGAAGGCTGGCGCTACCATGCCCGCGACCTGGCGGTATGGCGCGCCCATAGCGAGCAGATCCCGATAATTCTCGGCTCGGCGACGCCGGCGCTGGAGACTCTGCATAACGTCCGCCAGGGTAAATACCGCCAGTTAACCTTAAGCAAACGCGCGGGCAATGCGCGCCCGGCCCAGCAGCACGTGCTCGATCTCAAAGGGCAACCGCTGCAGGCGGGCCTGTCTCCCGCGCTGATTAGCCGTATGCGCCAGCACCTGCAAGCGGATAACCAGGTGATCCTGTTTCTTAACCGCCGCGGCTTTGCGCCAGCGCTGCTGTGCCACGATTGCGGCTGGATAGCGGAATGCCCGCGCTGCGACAGTTACTATACGTTGCACCAGGCGCAGCACCATCTGCGCTGCCACCATTGCGACAGCCAGCGCCCGATCCCGCGCCAGTGTCCTTCCTGCGGCTCCACGCATCTGGTGCCGGTAGGGATCGGCACCGAGCAGCTGGAGCAGGCCCTGGCGCCGCTGTTCCCTGAGGTGCCTATCTCGCGTATCGACCGCGATACCACCAGCCGCAAAGGAGCGCTGGAGGAGCATCTCGCCGCCGTCCATCGCGGCGGGGCGCGTATTCTGATTGGCACCCAAATGCTGGCCAAAGGGCACCACTTCCCGGACGTCACCCTCGTCTCCCTGCTGGATGTCGACGGGGCGCTGTTTTCCGCTGATTTCCGCTCCGCAGAGCGTTTCGCTCAGCTTTATACCCAGGTCTCCGGACGAGCGGGCCGGGCAGGAAAACAGGGCGAGGTCATTCTTCAAACCCACCATCCGGAACACCCTCTACTGCAGACCCTGCTGTATAAAGGCTACGACGCCTTTGCCGAACAGGCGCTGGCAGAGCGGCAGACGATGCAGCTGCCGCCGTGGACCAGCCATGTGCTGATTCGTGCGGAAGACCATAACAACCAGCAGGCGCCGCTGTTTTTACAGCAGCTGCGCAATCTGCTGCAGGCCAGCCCGCTGGCCGACGAAAAGCTATGGGTGCTCGGTCCGGTTCCGGCGCTGGCGCCAAAGCGCGGCGGCCGCTGGCGCTGGCAAATATTGCTGCAGCATCCTTCGCGGGTGCGTCTGCAACATATCGTTAGCGGTACGCTGGCGCTGATCAATACGCTTCCGGAGGCGAGAAAAGTGAAGTGGGTGCTGGATGTCGATCCGATTGAAGGATAAGCCTTCTCTTGCGAGCCGGATCGAAAAATTTAACAAGCATCACGTTTTTCATGAAAATTCTGTAACTCACTGCCGCGACTATCTGATAAAAATGATGCAGCAGTTAGCGCCCAAGGGAAATGCCAGCGCCATTCAGCGAGGAGAAACCAGGTGAAGCCCAAAAAACAAGTGGTTGCCGCCACCATGAAAGACGTCGCCCTCAAGGCAAACGTTTCCACGGCAACCGTGTCCCGAGCGTTGATGAACCCTGATAAGGTGTCGCAAGCCACCCGTAACCGGGTCGAGCAGGCGGCGCTGGAAGTCGGCTATTTACCGCAGTCGCTCGGACGCAATATGAAGCGCAACGAATCGCGGACGATCCTCGTGATCGTCCCGGATATCTGCGACCCCTTCTTTAGTGAAGTGATCCGCGGTATTGAAGTCACTGCCGCCGAGCACGGCTATCTGGTGTTAATCGGCGATTGCGCCCACCAGAATCAGAAAGAAAAAACCTTTATCGACCTTATCATCACCAAGCAGATCGACGGCATGGTGCTGCTCAGCTCGCGCCTGCCGTTTGACGCCAGCGTGGAAGAGCAGCGCAATTTGCCGCCAATGGTCATGTCGAATGAGTTTGCGCCGGAGCTGGAGCTGCCCACCGTCCATATCGATAACCTGACGGCGGCCTTTAACGCGGTAAATTATCTCCACGAGCTGGGACATCAGCGTATCGGCTGTATCGCCGGCCCGGAAGATATGCCGTTGTGCCATTATCGCCTGCAGGGTTATGTGCAGGCGCTGCGCCGCAGCGGTATCACCGTCGATCCGCACTATATTGCTCGCGGCAACTTTACCTTCGAAGCCGGCGCCAATGCGCTGGAGCAGCTGCTGGCGCAGCCGGTGCCGCCCACGGCGGTCTTTTGCCATAGCGATGTGATGGCGCTGGGCGCCTTATCGCTGGCAAAACGTCGCGGTCTGAAAGTGCCGGACGACCTGTCAATTGTCGGCTTCGATAACATCGCGTTGTCTGAATTTTGCGATCCGCCGTTGACCACGGTTTCACAGCCACGGTTTGATATCGGCCGTGAAGGAATGCTGCTATTACTGGAGCAAATGCAGGGGCATAACGTGAACAGCGGCTCGCGTCTGCTCGATTGCGAACTGATTGTTCGCGGCAGTACGCAAAAAATCAGACGATAACCATCAGGCTTTCGGGCCTGCTCTTCTGGTCAAAGGCCCGCCGCTTAAGTAACATGGCGGGCTGACGAACGAATATAAGACAGCGAAACGATAGTGGCACAACGAGATTATGTACGCCGCAGCCAACCGGCTTCTTCGCGGCGCAAAAAGAGCACGACCCGAAGCTCAAGGAATAAGCAAAGCAGCCTTCCGGCGATTTCACCGGCGATGGTGGCGATCGCGGCGGCTGTGCTGGTGGCCTTTATCGGTGGCCTCTATTTCATTACGCATCATAAGAAAGAAGAAGCGGAAGCGATGCAAAATCGCCAGGCCGCCGGCAACGGCTTGCCGCCCAAACCGGAAGAGCGCTGGCGCTATATTAAAGAGCTGGAAAGCCGCCAGCCTGGCGTCCGCGCGCCGACCGAACCGACCGCCGGTGGCGAAGTCATGAAACCGGAACAGCTGACCGACGAGCAGCGCCAGCTGCTCGCCCAGATGCAGGCCGATATGCGCCAGCAGCCGACCCAGCTGACCGAAGTGCCGTGGAACGAACAAACGCCGGCGCAGCGCCAGCAGACGCTTCAGCGTCAGCGTTTAGCGCAGCAACAGCAGCAGGCGCAGCAGCAACAGTGGGCGCAGACTCAGGCGCAGACCGTCCAACAGCAGCCGCCGCGCGTTCAGCAGCCGAAGCCGGTTCAGCAGCAACAACCGAAGCAGACCGCGTCAAACCAGCAGCCGTACCAGGATCTGCTGCAGACGCCAGCGCATACCAATACCACGCAGCCGCGTACCCAGGCCGCGGCGCCGGTAACTCGGGTGGAAGAAGCGCCGAAAACCACCGCCGAGAAGAAAGACGATCGTAGCTGGATGATCCAGTGCGGCTCTTTTAAAGGCGCCGAGCAGGCCGAAACCGTCCGCGCTCAGCTGGCTTTCGAAGGGTTTGCTTCGCACATTACCACTAACAACGGCTGGAACCGCGTGGTTATTGGCCCGTTGAAAGGCAAAGAAAGCGCCAACGAGATGATCACCCGCCTGAAGATGGCTGGACACGCGAACTGCATTCGTCTCGCCGCCAGGGGTTGAAACCCTCAAAATCCCCCCCATCTATAATTGCATTCGGCCCCGCGGACAGCGCGGGGCCCCTGTTCCGCTTTTGCAACCAAGGGGTCTGCTCGTGACTACAATTGTAAGTGTTCGCCGTAACGGCCATGTTGTTATTGCCGGTGATGGCCAGGCCACGCTGGGCAACACCGTGATGAAGGGCAATGTGAAGAAAGTGCGTCGTCTGTACAACGACAAAGTGATTGCCGGTTTCGCTGGCGGCACCGCCGACGCCTTCACGCTGTTCGAACTGTTTGAACGTAAACTGGAAATGCACCAGGGCCATCTGGTGAAGGCCGCCGTTGAGCTGGCCAAAGACTGGCGAACTGACCGGATGTTGCGCAAACTGGAAGCGCTGCTGGCCGTCGCGGACGAAAACGCGTCGCTTATCATCACCGGTAACGGTGACGTGGTACAGCCGGAAAACGATTTGATTGCTATCGGCTCCGGCGGTCCTTACGCCCAGGCCGCGGCCCGCGCGCTGTTGGAAAATACCGATATGGGCGCGCGCGACATCGCCGAGAAAGCGTTGGATATTGCAGGTGATATCTGCATCTATACCAACCATTTCCACACCATCGAAGAATTACCTTCTAAAGCGTAAGGATCTCCCATGTCTGAAATGACCCCACGCGAAATTGTCAGCGAACTGGACAAACACATTATCGGTCAGGACGCCGCCAAGCGTTCTGTTGCTATCGCCCTGCGTAACCGCTGGCGTCGGATGCAGCTTAACGAAGAACTGCGTCATGAAGTCACGCCGAAAAACATTCTGATGATCGGCCCAACCGGCGTCGGTAAAACCGAAATCGCCCGTCGTCTGGCAAAACTGGCCAACGCGCCGTTTATCAAAGTTGAAGCGACGAAGTTCACCGAAGTGGGCTATGTCGGTAAAGAAGTGGACTCCATCATCCGCGATTTGACCGATGCGGCGATCAAAATGGTTCGTATGCAGTCCATCGATAAGAACCGTTACCGCGCGGAAGAGCTGGCGGAAGAGCGCGTGCTCGACGTGCTGATCCCACCGGCGAAGAACAACTGGGGCCAGACTGAGCCGTCGCAGGAACCGTCTGCAGCGCGCCAGGCGTTCCGTAAAAAACTGCGTGAAGGCCAGCTGGACGATAAAGAGATTGAAATCGATCTCGCTGCGGCGCCGATGGGCGTTGAAATCATGTCCCCTCCGGGCATGGAAGAGATGACCAGCCAGCTGCAGTCTATGTTCCAGAACCTCGGCGGCCAGAAGCAGAAACCGCGTAAGCTGAAAATCAAAGACGCGATGAAGCTGCTGATTGAAGAAGAAGCGGCCAAACTGGTCAATCCGGAAGAGCTGAAGCAGGAAGCCATCGACGCTGTAGAGCAGCACGGTATCGTCTTTATCGACGAAATCGACAAAATCTGTAAGCGCGGCGGCAACACCTCCGGCCCGGACGTCTCCCGCGAAGGCGTACAGCGCGACCTGCTGCCGCTGGTGGAAGGCTGCACCGTCTCCACCAAACATGGGATGGTCAAGACCGACCACATCCTGTTTATCGCCTCCGGCGCATTCCAGGTGGCCAGCCCATCCGATCTGATCCCGGAACTGCAGGGGCGTCTGCCGATCCGCGTTGAGCTGAAGGCGCTGACCACCCACGACTTCGAGCGCATCCTGACCGAGCCGAATGCCTCCATCACCGTGCAGTACAAGGCGCTGATGGCGACCGAAGGAGTGAACATCGAATTCACCGAAGACGGCATCAAGCGCATCGCCCAGGCCGCATGGCAGGTAAACGAAACCACCGAGAACATCGGTGCGCGTCGCCTGCACACCGTGCTGGAGCGCCTGGTGGAAGATATCTCCTATGATGCCAGCGAGATGAACGGCCAGACCGTCACTATTGATGCCGAATATGTGAGTAAACACCTGGATGTTCTGGTGGCAGATGAAGATCTGAGCCGTTTTATCCTATAATCCGGTGCAATGCATTTTCATCACTGTTGATGGGGGCTATCGCCCCCATTTTTATTGGCTAAAATAACTATGACTGATATCAGCCGTTCACAGGCGTGGCTGGAAAGCCTGCGTCCTAAAACGTTACCGCTGGCATTTGCCGCGATTATTGTTGGCACCGTCCTTGCCTGGGAGCAGGGCCATTTTGATCCCTGGGTTGCCCTGCTGGCGCTGATCACCGCCGGCTTGCTGCAAATTCTTTCCAACCTCGCCAATGACTACGGCGACGCGGTTAAGGGGAGCGATAAACCGGATCGCATCGGGCCGCTGCGCGGGATGCAGAAAGGGGTGATTACCCCCCAGCAGATGAAGCGCGCCCTGATCGTCACCGTCGTGCTGATCTGTCTGTTTGGTCTGGCGCTGCTGTGCGCCGCCTGGCAGAGCGTCGGCGATTTCATCGGCTTCCTCGCCCTGGGAGGCCTGTCTATCGTGGCCGCCATCACCTACACGGTGGGCACCCGTCCGTATGGATATATTGGTCTGGGTGATATCTCAGTACTCGTTTTCTTCGGCTGGCTGAGCGTCCTCGGCAGCTGGTATCTGCAAGCCCATAATGTGGAAGCGGCCATTTTTCTGCCGGCGACAGCCTGCGGTCTGCTGGCGACCGCCGTGCTGAACATCAATAATCTGCGCGATATCGACAGCGACCGGCAGAACGGGAAGAACACCCTCGCCGTGCGCCTGGGCCCGGTCAATGCCCGCCGCTATCATGCCTGCCTGCTGCTCGGCGCCCTGCTGTGTCTGGCGCTGTTTAACCTGCTGGCGCTGCATTCAGCCTGGGGCTGGCTGTTTATTCTCGCCACGCCGCTGCTGGTGAAACAGGCGCGCTACGTCCTGCGCGAATCCGATCCGCTGGCGATGCGGCCAATGCTCGAAAAGACGGTCAAAGGGGCTTTACTAACCAACCTGCTGTTTGTTATCGGAATTATTGCCAGTAAGCTGATGGCTTAACTGACAAATATCAATTAACAATTGATGATTTTGCCAACAATGCGATTCGCGGGATATACTAAAAACTCTCGCAGCAACTGAACGTTAAGCCTATGAAATACGATACTTCCGAGCTTTGTGACATCTACCAGGAAGATGTCAACGTCGTGGAACCGCTGTTCTCTAACTTTGGAGGACGGTCGTCGTTTGGTGGACAGATCATTACGGTTAAATGTTTCGAGGATAACGGGTTGCTCTACGATCTGCTCGAGCAGAATGGCCGTGGTCATATTCTCCTGATCGACGGCGGCGGCTCAGTACGACGCGCGTTAATTGACGCAGACCTGGCGCGTCTGGCCGTCCAGAATGAATGGGAAGGGTTGGTGGTCTATGGCGCGGTGCGCCAGGTTGACGACCTTGAGGAACTGGACATTGGTATTCAGGCGCTGGCGGCTATTCCGGTCGGCGCGGCTGGCGAAGGCATCGGCGAAAGCGACGTGCGCGTCAATTTCGGCGGGGTGACTTTCTTCTCCGGCGACCATCTGTATGCCGATAACACCGGGATGATCCTGTCGGAAGACCCGCTGGATATCGAATAAACCTTCCGCCATAAAAAAGGCCTTCTCCATGAGAAGGCCTTTTGTTTATCCGGCGCGTAACTTAGTACAGTTTCTTCGCGCAATCCAGCCAGTCGTTCTTGAACGGACGCTTCATGTTCTCGATGGCATCGATGATGTCGTGGTGCACCAGCTTCTCGTTCTGGATGCCGACGCAACGGCCGCCATGGCCCTGCAGCAGCAGCTCAATCGCATAGGCGCCCATGCGGGAAGCCAGGATGCGGTCGTAAGGAACCGGGGAACCGCCGCGCTGAATGTGGCCGAGGACGGTGGCGCGAGTTTCACGGCCAGTCTCTTTCTCGATGTAGCTTGCCAGCTCGTCAACGTCGCACATGTGCTCGGTGATGGCCACGATAGCGTGTTTTTTCCCTTTCGCGATACCGGCTTTGATTTCTGCCACCAGATCGTCACGGGTATATTCCACTTCAGGCACCATGATGAACTCACAGCCGCCGGCAATCGCCGCCGCCAGGGTCAGGTCGCCACAGTAACGGCCCATCACTTCCACCACGGAGATACGCTGGTGCGAAGAGGAGGTGTCGCGCAAACGGTCAATCGCTTCCACCACGGTGCTCAGGGCAGTAAAGAAGCCGATGGTGTAGTCAGTGCCTTTGATATCGTTGTCGATGGTGCCCGGCAGGCCGATGCATGGGAAGCCCATCTCGGTCAGGCGCATCGCCCCCATATAGGAACCGTCACCGCCGATAACCACCAGCGCGTCCAGGCCGCGCTTCTTCATGTTTTCGATAGCCACAGCGCGGATGTGTTCTTCGCGGAATTCCGGGAAGCGAGCGGAGCCCAGGAAGGTGCCGCCGCGGTTGATCATGTCGGAAACGCTGTAACGGTCGAGCTGAACCATACGGTCTTCATACAATCCGAGGTAACCGTCATAGATTCCAAAAACTTCCAGACCTTCCGTTAATGCCGCGCGCACAACGCCACGAATTGCTGCGTTCATGCCCGGCGCATCACCGCCACTTGTCAACACACCGATTTTCTTAATCATGACTACCTCTGAACTTAGGAAGCAAAAAATAATTCTGTTGCCTGAAGCGCTCCCTCACCAGGAGTGCACGACGCTAATGACAATAGTATATCAAACGCCTCAAGCTGAATTGATTCAGGTCAGACCAAACGGCGGTAATTTATACAAAAAATGCCGATCTGCCCCACATTTTTACATCGAGTTTACAGACTATAACCTAACGCTCAAAAAAGCCCTGCTGCGCCGCTGGCACCACAGAGCTGGGATCCTGATGGATAATGACATCGGACCCCGGGAAACGGCGCAGAATCGCCTGCTCCACCTGGTCTGCAATCACGTGGGCTTGCACCAGCGGGAGGTTATCTTCCATTTCCAAATGAATCTGAATAAAGCGGGTCGGCCCTGACTGCCGCGTTCGTAGATCGTGCGCCCCGCGGATGCCGGGCCATGCGGTCACGATGGTGATAATGTCCTGACGCTCCTCGTCAGGCAAGGCGCGGTCGAGTAGTGACTGAACCGCCTCATAGCCCATCCGCAGCGCGCTATATAAAATATAGATGCCAATCCCCAGGGCAAACAACGCGTCGGCGCGATGCCAGCCGTACCAGGATAGGCCCAGCGCCACCAGAATGGCGCCGTTCATCATAACATCAGACTGATAATGAAGCATATCCGCCCGCACCGCCTGGCTCTGAGTTTTTCGCACCACCCAGCGCTGGAAAGTCACCAGCGCCAGCGTACTAACGAGGGCGATCAATGTGACGACGACCCCGACGCCGGCGGCCTGCAGCGGCTCCGGACGCACCAGGTGCTGAATGCCGGTGAGAAACAGGAACAGCGCCGAGCCGGAGATAAACATGCTTTGCGCCAGCGCCGCCAGCGACTCCGCTTTGCCATGACCAAAGGTATGTTCTTCATCAGCAGGCTGTAGCGAATAGCGAACCACCAGCAGGTTGGTCAGCGAGGCGGCAATGTCCACCAGCGAATCCACCAGCGCAGCCAGAATACTGACAGAACCGGTATACCACCACGCAAAAATTTTGATCAAAAGTAACGCGGAGGCCATAGCCGTCGCGGCGATAGCGGCGCGACTGACCAACCGGCCATAAGATTGATTCATATAGGCTCCTTCTCCTGCAATGCGCTTAGTATAACCCGAACTTGTGACGCTCACGGGATAGGCGAAGGAGTTGATTTACCGTAAAAAGGGCAAAAAAAACCCCCACATCATGTGGGGGAAGACAGGGATGGTGTCTATGGCAAGGAAAACAGGGTTTGTTACTGGGGTTGCAGGGTGTTGCTACTACTCGAAAGCATCATCGCTGAGCCTTTCTGCATCCTTGCAACCTCACGCAACTGATCCATACGCTGCTGGTGCTTAGCATTTAAAACCGCTTGCTGCTCTGGCGTAAGCAGGTGGTACATCTGGTTGCGAACCTTAGCCATCTCGACCTGGCGGGCAACCTGTTCCTGCGCCATCTTTTCTGCCTGAGCGCGCACAGCGTTTTCATCAAAATTTTCTGCGGTGACAAGGCGATGCATTGTCTCCATTTCGCTAACATTAACGGGGAGCCTGTCGTGGCGTGCCCGTTGCATAAGATCCCGTAACTGCTGACGTTGCTGCTCGGTTAAACTTATGCCGTCAAACATATGGCTTTGGCTACCGCGCTGTCCCCCTTCGTCTCCGGGGAGCCAGTTAACGCTGGTAACGACTTCAGCGGCCTGGCTATATGCACTTAGCGCCAGCGTTGAGGCCATGACGGCAGCGATAACATTGCGCATCACATACTCCCAAAACGTTTGTGTCGCGATTCAACGAGAGACAGTCTACGATTCAGGCTGCAAACATGCGTCAGGGGGTGTAAAACAACGTAAAGTCATGGATTAGCGGGCCTTGATGACGTAATTTCTGCCTCGGAGGTATTTAAACAATGAATAAAATCCTGTTAGTTGATGATGACCGGGAGCTCACCTCCCTGTTAAAAGAGCTGCTCGATATGGAAGGTTTTAACGTGCTGGTGGCCCATGATGGGGAACAGGCGCTGGCCCTTCTGGACGACAGCGTTGATTTATTGCTGCTCGACGTGATGATGCCGAAGAAAAACGGTATCGATACGCTGAAAGAGCTGCGTCAGACACACCAGACTCCGGTTATCATGCTAACAGCGCGCGGAAGCGAGCTGGATCGCGTTCTCGGCCTCGAGCTGGGCGCGGATGACTATTTGCCTAAGCCATTCAACGATCGCGAGCTGGTGGCCCGTATACGCGCGATTCTGCGCCGTTCCCACTGGAGCGAGCAGCAGCAGACGACCGAAGCCGGCTCACCAACCCTGGAAGTGGATGCCTTAAGCCTCAATCCGGGCCGCCAGGAAGCCAATTTCGATGGCCAGACGCTGGAGCTCACCGGCACCGAGTTCACCCTGCTCTATCTGTTAGCGCAGCATCTCGGTCAGGTAGTCTCCCGTGAGCATTTAAGCCAGGAAGTGTTAGGCAAGCGCCTGACGCCGTTCGACCGCGCCATCGATATGCATATTTCCAACCTGCGGCGTAAGCTGCCGGAGCGCAAAGATGGCCATCCGTGGTTTAAAACGCTGCGTGGCCGCGGGTATCTGATGGTTTCCGCTTCATGATTGGAAGTTTGACTGCACGCATCTTCGCCATCTTCTGGCTCACGCTGGCGCTGGTGTTGATGCTGGTGCTGATGTTGCCCAAACTGGATTCCCGGCAGATGACCGAGCTGCTGGAAAGCGAGCAGCGTCAGGGCATCATGATCGAGCAGCACGTCGAGGCCGAGCTGGCCAACGATCCGCCAAACGACCTGATGTGGTGGCGTCGTTTGTTTCGCGCCATCGATAAATGGGCGCCTCCGGGACAACGCCTGCTGCTGGTGACCAGCGAAGGCCGCGTGATCGGCGCAGAACGCAACGAAATGCAGATCATTCGTAACTTTATCGGCCAGGCCGATAACGCCGATCATCCGCAGAAAAAACGCTATGGCCGCCTGGAAATGGTGGGCCCGTTTTCCGTCCGGGACGGGGAGGATAACTATCAGCTCTATCTGATTCGTCCCGCCAGCACCTCACAATCCGACTTTATCAACCTGCTGTTTGACCGGCCGCTGCTGCTGCTGATCGTCACGATGCTGGTCAGCGCCCCGCTGCTGCTGTGGCTGGCGTGGAGCCTGGCGAAACCGGCGCGTAAGCTGAAAAATGCCGCCGATGAAGTCGCCCAGGGCAACCTGCGCCAGCATCCGGAGCTGGAAGCCGGGCCGCAGGAGTTTTTAGCCGCCGGCGCCAGCTTTAACCAAATGGTGACGGCCCTGGAGCGGATGATGACCAGCCAGCAACGGCTACTGTCCGATATCTCGCACGAGCTGCGCACGCCGCTTACGCGCCTGCAGCTGGGCACCGCCCTGCTGCGCCGCCGCAGCGGAGAGAGCAAGGAGCTGGAGCGTATCGAAACCGAAGCGCACCGGCTGGACAGCATGATCAACGACCTGCTGGTGATGTCGCGCAATCAGGCGAAAAACGCCCTGGTCAGCGAGACGGTGAAAGCCAATCAGCTATGGAACGAAGTGTTGGACAATGCGGCGTTTGAAGCCGAGCAGATGGGGAAATCTTTCACCGTTGAGTATCCGCCGGGCCCATGGCCGCTGTACGGTAACCCCAATGCGCTGGAAAGCGCGCTGGAGAATATCGTGCGCAACGCCCTGCGCTACTCGCATACGAAAATTTCCGTCAGCTTCTCGGTGGATAAAGACGGGATTACGGTTAACGTCGATGACGACGGCCCGGGAGTCAGCCCGGAGGATCGCGAACAGATTTTCCGGCCATTCTACCGGACCGACGAGGCGCGCGACCGCGAGTCCGGCGGCACCGGCCTGGGGCTGGCGATTGTCGAAACCGCTATTCAGCAGCACCGCGGCTGGGTGAAGGCCGACGACAGCCCGCTGGGTGGTCTGCGTTTAACAATCTGGCTGCCGCTGTATAAACGAACCTGACGCCGACCCGGCCTGCGCTGTGCGGCGCTGCGCCGGGAGCATCCCGGGAATACTTAATATGGGGGATTATTTCCCCCATAATCTCCGCGAACTATCCTCTATCTTGCCGCTTAAACGCCGTTTCTGCATCGTTCGGCTCCAGCTAACAGACAGGCCCGCTGCCGACAATAAGCGGTGGTACTGATCATCATCAAACGGCATCTGCCAGGCAATCGCCCCGGCCTCATGAACGCTGACATCACTCAGCCGGGAAACCAGCTCGAGCGGCGCATCGCTGGAAACTTGCCCTCCGGCAATCACCCGGTACAGCCAGCCGGTTTTTCCGCTGTTTTGCATCAGCTGCGCCATATCATTGATCGCAAAATGAAAGTTGAGCTTGAAGCACGGCGATCGCGGCTGGGTGACCTGGATCAGCGCCTCGCCCCAGCGAAAAATATCGCCGATATAAACGTTTTGCTCGGTAAGCCCGGTGGTGGAGAGGTTTTCGCCGAACGCCGGCGCGCAGAACCGCTCGGCCTGCTGGGGGAAGTCACGGATCCAGTCGGCATAGTGTTCACGCGGATAATGACACAGCGCGCGGTCCGGCCCGCCGTGGATTTTCTTCTCCGCCTGCTGGTCCCCATTGAGACCGAGATCGCCGAGCTGCAATTCTCCGTCGACCTGGATTTTGCCGATCGCGCTGGGGCGACTGCCCGCGTAGTCCCTGATTTTGCCGACAAAGACATTCACCGGATAATGCATGGCTGCTCTCCTTGCTACAGATATAAAAAAAGCGAGTCATCAGACTCGCTTCTCTTTTAGCGCAATGCAACCTTATTTTTTGGCGGCAAAACGCGCTGCAGCTTCGTCCCAGTTCACTACGTCCCAGAAGGCTTTGATGTAGTCCGGGCGGCGGTTCTGGAATTTCAGGTAGTAAGCGTGTTCCCAGACGTCCAGGCCGATAATCGGGAAGCCGGAAGCGCCGGAAATGGCTTCGCCCATCAGCGGGGAATCCTGGTTGGCGGTGGAGACAACGGCCAGTTTGTCACCTTTCAGGACCAGCCACGCCCAGCCGGAGCCGAAACGGGTAGCAGCGGCTTTTTCGAATTCCGCTTTGAAGTTCTCCACGGAACCGAAATCGCGCTCGATAGCCGCTTTCAGGTCGCCCTGCAGGGTGGTACCGGTTTTCAGGCCTTTCCAGAACAGGCTGTGGTTCGCGTGGCCGCCGGCGTTGTTACGCAGTACGGTTTTTTTGTCAGCCGGCAGCTGATCCAGCTTGGTAATCAGCTCTTCAGCGGACAGGTTAGCGAACTCCGGCAGGCTTTCCAGCGCGGCGTTGGCATTGTTCACGTAGGTCTGGTGGTGTTTAGTGTGATGGATCTCCATCGTCTGCTTGTCGAAGTGCGGTTCCAGAGCATCGTAAGCGTAAGGCAGGGATGGCAGGGTATAGCTCATAATCATCTCCATTATTGTCGAGCGGCTCAAGTGTTAACGCCGCGTAAGCAGTTTGTCCATTATAGTTAATTAAATGGTATTGAAAATGCTTATCAATGCCGTATTTTTCATATGGATATAACCAGAAGAAATACCCGTCGTTTTGTGATGTAGAACAACTAATTAAGCCCATGGTTGCCAGGGTTCGCCATCCTGTGGCAACGTCCTGAAGGCGGCCAAAGCGGCCAATTTTTACACTCATCCCATCGGAAGCCGCCGTCTCCGATAAAAAAAGATGAGGATAAAATCAATGAACCACGCGATTACGATGGGTATTTTTTGGCATTTGATAGGGGCCGCCAGTGCCGCCTGTTTCTATGCCCCGTTCAAGAAAGTAAAACACTGGTCGTGGGAAACCATGTGGTCGGTCGGGGGGATCGTCTCCTGGCTGATTCTGCCCTGGGCCATCAGCGCCACGCTGTTACCCGACTTCTGGGCCTACTACCGCTCTTTTAGCGCCTCCACGCTGCTGCCGGTCTTTCTGTTCGGCGCCATGTGGGGCATTGGTAATATCAACTATGGCCTGACCATGCGCTATCTTGGCATGTCGATGGGGATTGGCATCGCCATTGGCATCACGCTGATTGTCGGCACGCTGATGACGCCGATTATTAACGGTCAGTTTGCAGTGCTGATGCGCACCCAGGGCGGTCAAATGACGCTGCTCGGCGTGCTGGTGGCGGTGATTGGCGTCGGCATCGTCACCCGCGCAGGCCAGCTGAAAGAGCGCAAAATGGGCATCAAAGCCGAAGAGTTCAATCTGAAGAAAGGGCTTCTGCTGGCGGTAATGTGCGGTATCTTCTCCGCAGGGATGTCGTTCGCGATGAACGCCGCCAAACCGATGCATGATGCCGCCGCGGCGCTCGGCGTCGACCCGCTGTACGCAGCGCTGCCAAGCTACGTGGTGATTATGGGCGGCGGGGCGCTGGTTAACCTTGGCTTCTGCTTTATTCGTCTGGCGAAAGTGAAGAACCTGTCAGTCAAAGCCGATTTCTCGCTGGCCAAACCGCTTATCATCAGCAACCTTCTGCTCTCCGCCCTCGGCGGTCTGATGTGGTATCTCCAGTTCTTCTTCTATGCCTGGGGCCACGCCAGCATTCCGGCGCAGTATGATTATATGAGCTGGATGCTGCACATGAGTTTCTACGTGCTGTGCGGCGGTGTGGTGGGTCTGGTGCTGAAGGAGTGGAACAACGCCGGCCGTCGTCCGGTGAGCGTCCTGAGCCTCGGCTGCGTGGTGATTATCATCGCCGCCAATATCGTCGGTCTGGGAATGGCCAGTTAATCACCGGATCATCTGCCTGACAACGACGCTCTTCAGGCGGCGGCGCGACTGCGCTGCCGCCATTGCCCCGGTGACATGCCGATTTCCCGGCTAAAAACCACCGAAAAGTAGTTACTGTCCTCAAAGCCGCACTGCATGGCGATATCGCCGATTAAGCGCTCGGTATGCTGCAGCAGATACTGCGCATGGCAGATCCGCAGCTGGCGTAAATAGTGATTGATGGTCATCCCGGTTTGCTGGCGAAACTGCTGGCGAAGCGCCCGCTCGCTGCCGCCCTCCTGCTCGCAGAAACGCTCCAGAACAAAGGGGCGGCTAAGGCTGGCCGCCAGCGCGGCCAGCAGTTTGTCCAGCAGCGCTTCGCGCTGCGTCGCCGCGGGATCATCCGTCGCGTAGCGATGGCGCTGCAACGTCAGCGCCAGCTGGGCAAAAAGCAGTTCGGCCATCGCATTTCCCTGCGCGTCGCGCCGGGCGCACTCATGCTCAAGCTGGCTAATCACCTGGCGCGCCTGCGCCATACCTGTGCTGCCCATGCGCCAGTGGGGCTTCCACGGCGTGCCGAAGAGGCCAGGGATCGCCCCGGCCCAGTCAAAATTGAGCTGCAGCCGCTCCGGGCAATAGATGATGTTCTGCAGAACCAGATCGTTAACGGAAGCATAGGAGTGTTTATCTTCGGCGCGAATGTAGAACAGATCGCCGCGGGTAATGCGCCAGGGGCGATCGTTAAGGACGTGCAGCCCGTTGCCTCGCCACACCAGCACCAGCTCGCAGAACTCATGGGTATGTTCGGCAAAGACATTTTGCGGGTAGCGGTCTGCCACCGCCACTGCCTGTGTGGCGGAAGGGAAAAACTCCTCTTTACGTAAAATCAGACCGGCCACGGCTCACACTCCAAACGCGGATAACGGCGCATTATTCGCGTTTTTAGTCTGCAATACGTTGACTCTTCTCGCGTTACTGAAGAATGGCGTCGCGCCCCTGGCGGATATCGCGCGGCGACCAGTCGAACTCCCGGCGAAAAAGCGTCGAAAAGTGGTTACTGTCGCCGAAGCCGCAGCGATAAGCGATATCAGTCACGCTTTCATCGCTGTGGCGCAGCAGGTGGCGGGCTTTCATCAGGCGCACCCGATTAAGATAGCGCTGTGGCGTCAGACCGGTCTGCTGCTTCAGCTGGCGGTGCAGCGTACGCAGCGACAGCGAAAACTGCGCCGCCACCTCCTCCCAGCAGATCTCCTGCGCAAAATGGTCTTCGAGCCAGGCCAACAGCTGATTCAGCCGCGCATCGTTGTTGGTGGCCTCTTCCGCAAGGCTGCTTTTACGTAACAGCACCAGCAGCTGCATAAACAGGATCTCACGGCTGGCGACGGCATGAGTATCCGTTTCGCTCCCCACGGCCTCGATCTGCGCCACGATATGCCGCACCTGTTGCAGGACGGTTTGATTCACCCGCCAGTGCGAGGGGTAGTTTCCTTCCTGTTCCTGGGGCAGTAGTTGACTGACCCCGGCGAGAAAGCGAAACGCATCCGGCGCGCGATAGAGCACATTGGTCAGACACAGATTATCCGTGTGCTCGTAAAGATGGCGGTCGTGATCGCGGATAAAACAGACCGAACCGCCGCCAATGGTGTAGGGCTGGCCATTGAAGACGTGAATACCCGATCCCTGCTCCACGATAACTATTTCATGGAAATCATGGTGATGTTCCGGAAAGGCCGACTGAGGGAGGCGGGGTTCAATAGCCACCGTCGAGATCCCGGCCTTAAAGAAATCCGTACTGTGCAATATGGTCATGATGCCACCCTCGTAATGAGAAAAATTATCAGTCACCGGCTGATAGTAATGAAGGGTTGGCTATCCGGCCTTCAATTTTTGACCGCGAAATTCGTAAATCCTGCCGCTTTTTCAAGAATCAGCCGGAAAGATGCGGAACTGCGGAGGCCATCACATCCCCCTCGCCATCCCCTAAAACCGCAAACTGTGATGTCCCTCACGGTCACCTTTGCTTTCTTGCCAGCGGCCAGTTTTGGCTGTCCGTAGCGAGAAGGTGTCAGTAAACGGCCTTTTTTAGACTGCGGACAATGATTTTAAGAAGGATCGTTTCATGAGTATTCGTCATTGTGTCGCTGTCGATTTAGGCGCCTCCAGCGGGCGGGTGATGCTCGCCAGCTATCAGCCCGGGCCGCGCGCCCTGACGCTGCGCGAAATTCATCGCTTCACCAATAGTCTGCAGAAAGTAGACGGCTTCGACTGCTGGGATGTAGATAGCCTGGAAGGCGAGATCCGCCGCGGGCTGGAGAAAGTGTGTGAGCAGGGCATTCTGATAGACAGTATCGGCATCGATACCTGGGGGGTAGATTATGTCCTGCTGGATAAGCAGGGTCAGCGCGTCGGGCTGCCGATTTCCTATCGTGACGACCGCACCCAGGGCCTGCTGCGTCACGCTGAAGCGCAGCTGGGCCGGGCGGAAATCTATCGCCGCAGCGGCATTCAGTTTTTGCCGTTTAACACGCTTTATCAGCTGCGCGCGCTGGTGGAGCAGCAGCCGGAGCTGGTCAGTCAGGCTGCCCATGCCCTGCTGATCCCCGACTATTTCAGCTTCCGCCTGACCGGCAATCTGAACTGGGAATATACCAACGCCACCACCACCCAGCTGGTCAATATTAACAGCGATAGCTGGGATGAGACGCTACTGAACTGGACCGGCGCGCCGTTGGCGTGGTTCGGAAAGCCGACCCACCCCGGCAATGTGATAGGCCACTGGATCTGCCCGCAGGGTAACCGAATTCCGGTAGTCGCTGTCGCCAGCCACGACACCGCCAGCGCGGTGATCGCCTCCCCGCTGGCCGACCGCCATGCCGCCTATCTCTCCTCCGGCACCTGGTCGCTGATGGGGTTTGAAAGCCTGACGCCGTACACCTGCGACGCGGCGCTGCAGGCCAATATCACCAACGAAGGCGGAGCCGAAGGCCGCTATCGGGTGCTGAAAAATATCATGGGCCTGTGGCTGCTGCAGCGGGTGCTAAAAGAGCAAAACGTCAGCGACCTGCAGGGGCTGATCGCCCGCACCGCCGCGCTACCGGCGTGCCGCTTCATAATTGACTGCAACGATGACCGCTTTATCAACCCGGCCAGTATGAGCGCCGAGATCCAGGCCGCCTGTCGCAACGCCGGGCAGCCGGTTCCTGAAAGCGATGCCGAACTGGCGCGCTGCATTTTCGACAGCCTGGCGCTGCTCTACGCCCGGGTGCTTAACGAGCTGGCGGCGCTGCGCGGCCACCCCTTCAGCCAGCTGCATATCGTCGGCGGCGGCTGTCAGAACACGCTGCTCAACCAGCTGTGCGCTGACGCCTGCGGGATCGCCGTCGTGGCCGGCCCGATAGAGGCCTCCACCCTCGGCAATATCGGCATCCAGTTAATGACCCTCGACGAGCTGGCCAATGTCGATGAGTTTCGTCAGGTAGTGCGCGGCAACGCGGCGCTCACCACTTTTACCCCCAATCCTGATAGTGAAATTGCCCGTTTCGTGGCGCAGTTTCAGCCACAACAGACCAAGGAGCTTTGCGCATGACCACTCAACTTGAACAAGCCTGGGAAATTGCTAAGCAGCGCTACGCCGCCGTCGGCGTGGATGTCGAGGAGGCCCTGCGCCAGCTGGACCGTCTGCCCGTCTCCATGCACTGCTGGCAGGGTGACGACGTCGCCGGTTTCGAAAACCCGGCGGGAAGCCTGACCGGCGGTATCCAGGCGACCGGCAACTACCCGGGCAAAGCGCGCAATGCAGAAGAACTCCGCGCCGACCTTGAGCAGGCGCTGAGCCTGATCCCGGGGCCAAAGCGTCTCAATCTGCACGCTATTTACCTGGAATCCGACGCGCCGGTAGCGCGCAATGAGATTAAGCCGGAGCACTTTAAAAACTGGGTTACGTGGGCGAAAGCCAACAAACTGGGGCTGGATTTCAACCCCTCCTGCTTCTCGCATCCGCTGAGCGCCGACGGCTTTACCCTGTCGCACGCCAACGATGAGATCCGCCAGTTCTGGATCGACCACTGCAAAGCCAGCCGCCGCGTATCCGCTTATTTTGGCGAACAGCTGGGCACGCCGTCGGTGATGAATATCTGGGTGCCGGACGGCATGAAGGATATAACCGTTGACCGCTTCGCCCCGCGCCAGCGGCTGCTGAACGCCCTTGATGAGGTGATCAGCGAGAAGCTCGACCCGGCGCACCATATCGACGCCGTGGAGAGCAAGCTGTTCGGCATCGGCGCCGAAAGCTACACCGTCGGCTCCAACGAGTTCTATATGGGTTACGCCACCAGCCGTCAGACGGCGCTGTGCCTCGATGCCGGCCACTTCCATCCGACGGAAGTGATTTCCGACAAGATCTCCGCCGCCATGCTCTACATCCCGCACCTGCTGCTGCACGTCAGCCGCCCGGTGCGCTGGGACAGCGACCACGTGGTGCTGCTGGATGATGAAACCCAGGCCATCGCCAGCGAAATCATTCGCCATAACCTGTTTGACCGCGTGCACATCGGCCTCGACTTCTTCGATGCCTCCATCAACCGCATCGCGGCCTGGGTGATTGGCACCCGCAATATGAAAAAAGCGCTGCTGCGCGCCCTGCTGGAACCGACCGCCCAGCTGCGCCAGCTGGAGAACGACGGCGATTACACCGCCCGCCTGGCGCTGCTCGAAGAGCAAAAATCGCTGCCGTGGCAGGCCATCTGGGAGATGTACTGTCAGCGTCACGACACGCCGGCGGGCAGCCAGTGGCTGGACAGCGTACGGGCTTATGAGAATGCGGTTCTGAGCCAGCGCGGGTAATGCACGGGCTTCCCCGGGTCGCGGCTGACGCCTTACCCGGGCTACGAACCGGTAGCCCGGATAAGCCGTTTACGGCGCAATCCGGGGGCACGCACATATTTTGGGTGAGGGGGTCAACCCCGCACCGAATCAACAGGAAAGACAAGACTATGCAGACCATTATCGACGCCTGGTTCGTCCAGGGCATGATCAAAGCCACCTCCGACGCCTGGCTGAAAGGCTGGGACGAACGCAACGGCGGCAACCTGACGCTGCGTCTGGATGAAGCGGATATCGAACCTTACGCGGCGGATTTCCACGCCAAACCGCGCTATATCGCCCTCAGCCAGCCGATGCCAACCCTGGCCAACCAGCCGTTTATCGTCACCGGCTCCGGCAAATTCTTCCGTAACGTCCAGCTCGACCCGGCCGCTAACCTCGGCGTGGTGAAGGTCGACAGCGACGGCGCGGGATACCATATCCTGTGGGGCCTGACGGAGGATGCCGTCCCGACCTCCGAGCTGCCGGCACACTTCCTGTCGCACAGCGAGCGCATCAAACTGACCGGCGGCAAAGACCGGGTGATCATGCACTGCCATGCCACCAACCTGATCGCCCTGACCTATGTTCTGGAGAACCACAGCGATCTTTTCACCCGTAAGCTGTGGGAAGGTAGCACCGAATGTCTGGTGGTCTTCCCGGATGGCGTCGGCATTCTGCCGTGGATGGTGCCGGGCACCGATGAAATCGGCCAGGCGACCGCCGAAACCATGCAAAAACACTCGCTGGTGCTGTGGCCGTTCCACGGCGTCTTCGGCAGCGGCCCCACGCTGGATGAGACCTTCGGCCTGATCGATACCGCCGAGAAGTCCGCCGAAGTGCTGGTGAAAGTCTTGTCGATGGGCGGGATGAAGCAGACCATCACCCGCGACGAGCTTATCGCCCTTGGCAAACGCTTCAACGTGCAGCCGCTGCAGTCCGCTTTAGATCTTTATCCATAACAACATCGCGCCCCGCTCACCGAGACGGGGCGAAATATCACCTGCAAACCCTACAAAACTAACTCATGTGGAGTAAAAGCAATGAAAACAAAGACAAGCTTGATCCTCACCGTTGCCGCCCTGGCGTTGTCCGGTTCCGCCTTAGCCGAAGTTAAAATCGCCCTTGTGGCGAAATCGCTGGGAAATGGCTTCTTCGAAGCCGCCAACGTTGGCGCCCAACAGGCAGCCAAGGAGTTAGGTGATGTCAAAGTGATCTACACCGGCCCGACCACTACCACCGCCGAGGCGCAGATCGACGTGCTGAACGGGTTGATCGCCCAGGGGGTGGATGCGATCGCCATTTCCGCCAACGATCCGGACGCGGTGGTGCCGGTGCTGAAAAAAGCGATGCAGCGCGGCATCAAGGTGGTCTCATGGGACTCCGGCGTGGCGCCGGCAGGCCGTCAGATCCATCTTAACCCCTCAAATAACGCCTTAATTGGCGAAACCAACGTCAAGCTTGCCGCCGATGCGCTGCAGGCGCTGAACGTTGAGAAAGGCGAGGTGGCCGTGTTAAGCGCCACCCCAACCTCCACGAACCAGAACATCTGGATTGAGGAGATGAAAAAGGTGCTACCGCAGTATCCGTCGGTGCAGCTGGTCACCGTCGCCTACGGTGACGATCTGTCGGATAAAAGCTACCGCGAAGCGGTGGGTCTGCTGAAATCATATCCGGACCTGAAAGTCATTGTCTCGCCGTCGTCGGTGGGGATTGTTGCCGCCGCGCAGGCGGTGAAGGACCAGGGCAAAATCGGCAAAGTGTATGTCACCGGGCTGGGGCTGCCGTCGGAAATGGCCGGCGCGATCAAGTCCGGCGCCAGCAAAAGCTTCGCCATCTGGAACCCGATTGACCTGGGCTACGCCGCCACCTATCTGGCCGACGATTTAGTCAAAGGCACGGCGACCAAAACCGAAGCCAGTATGGGCAAGCTGGGCAAAGTGAAGCTGGACGCCGAGGGGAATGGCGCGATGGCCAAGCCGTTTGTCTACGATGCGAGCAACATCGATAAGTTCTCGAAAATTTTCTAATCCTTGTTCCCTCACCCCGGCCCTCTCCCGGAGGGAGAGGGGGAACGGCTGGCCCTCTGCGCGATGCGGCCAGCGGACGCCGGACCGTTCCCTCGCCCCTGTGGGGGAGGGTTAGGGTGAGGGGTGATTTTTGTGGAGAACTATCATGTCAGCATCAACGCCACTGCTGTCGCTGAAGGGGATCACCAAAATTTTTCCCGGTGTGCGCGCCCTTGAGAACGTGCAGCTTGATCTCTGGCCCGGCAAAGTGACCGCCTTAATCGGCGAAAACGGCGCGGGGAAATCCACGCTGGTCAAAGTGATGACCGGTATTTATCAGCCCGAAGAGGGCGAGATCCTCTATAAAGCGATCCCCATTCATCTGCCAACGCCGGAGTCGGCGCATAAGGTAGGGATCACCGCCATTCACCAGGAAACCGTGCTGTTTGACGAACTCTCGGTCAGCGAAAACATTTTCGTCGGCCAGTATCTGTATAAGGGACTGCTCAAAACGCTCGACTGGCCGGCGATGCACCGCAGAGCCAACGAGATCCTCACCCGGCTGGAAGTCCAGATCGACCCGCGAGCCACGCTGAAAACCCTCAGCATCGCCCAGCGTCACATGGTGGCGATTGCCCGGGCGCTGGCTTTCGACGCCCAGGTGGTGATCCTCGATGAGCCGACCGCCGCGCTTTCCCAGCATGAAATCCTCGAGTTTTATCACATCGTTGAGCGTCTGAAGCAGGACGGCAAAGCGATCCTGTTTATCTCGCATAAGTTCGATGAAATCTTCGAGCTGGCCGATTATTACACCATCCTGCGCGATGGGGTGTACGTCAGCTCCGGGGCGATAAGCGACATCACCGAAGAGCGGATGGTGTCGATGATGGTGGGCCGGGCGATCAGCCAAACCTACCCGAAAGTCGACTGCACACCCGGAGAAACGGTGCTGGAGGTGACCGATCTCTGTCATCCTACCGAGTTTGCCCATATCAGCTTCCGCCTGCGCAAGGGAGAAATTCTCGGCTTTTACGGCCTGGTGGGCGCCGGACGCACCGAGCTGATGCAGGCGCTCTCCGGTGTCTCGCGCCCCTCCTCCGGCGAGATCCGCCTGAACGGCAGAACCATGCGCTTTCACCAGCCCGCCGACGCCATCCGCGCGGGCATCGTCTGCGTGCCGGAAGAGCGGCAGAAACAGGGAGCGATCATCGCCCTGCCTATCGCCCAGAACATCAGTTTACCGCAGCTCAGCAAGCTCAACCCTAACGGCGTCCTGAACGACGCCCGGGAATGGCGGCTGGCCGACGAGTACGCCTCGCGCCTGCAGGTAAAAGCCTTCAGCTGGCGGCAGCCGGTGGAGACCCTCTCCGGCGGCAACCAGCAGAAAGTGGTGATTGGCAAATGGCTGGCGACCCAGCCCGAAGTGATCATTCTCGATGAGCCGACCAAAGGCATCGATATCGGCTCAAAGGCCGCCGTGCATCAGTTTATGTCCGAGCTGGTCAGCCAGGGGCTGGCGGTGATTATGGTGTCGTCAGAGCTGCCGGAAGTGATGGGCATGGCCGACCGGATTATCGTAATGCACGAAGGGCAGATGGTCGCCGAGTACCGGGCCGGGGAAGCGACGGCGGAAACCATCGTTAGCGCCGCTAGCGGCATCGGCCAGGAGGCGGCATGATGGGACACGCATGGCTGAAACATCGCGAAGCGCTGCTGGCGGTGGTCATTATTTTGATGATCGGCGCCATCGGCAGCCGGGCGCCGTCGTTCGTTTCACCGGGCAATCTGGTGGAGATGTTTAACGATACCGCCATCCTTATCATCCTCGCCCTCGGCCAGATGATGGTGTTGCTCACCAAAGGCATTGATCTGTCGATGGCCGCCAACCTGGCGCTGACCGGGATGATCGTCGCCCTGCTTAACGCCCACTATCCGGGTATTCCGGTGGTAGCGCTGCTGGCGCTGGCGACTCTGCTGGGCCTGCTGATGGGAGTAATTAACGGCCTGCTGGTCTGGCGCCTCGGCATTCCCGCCATTGTGGTGACCCTGGGCACCATGAGCATTTATCGCGGCATTATCTTCCTGCTGACTGACGGCGGCTGGGTTAACTCACATCAGATGAGCGCTGATTTTCTCAGTCTGCCGCGCAGCCCCCTCCTGGGGCTGCCGCTACTGAGCTGGTGCGCCATCGCCGCGCTGCTGCTGGTGGGTTATTTCCTGCGCTACAGCCGCACCGGCCGGGCCTTATACACCGCGGGCGGCAACGCGACGGCGGCATACTACACCGGCATTAACGCCGGAAAAATGCAGTTCGTCAGCTTCTGTCTCTCCGGCGCGCTGGCCGGCTTCTGCGGCTATCTGTGGATCTCGCGCTTCGCCGTCGCCTATGTCGACGTCGCCAACGGTTTTGAACTCCAGGTGGTCGCTGCCTGCGTGATCGGCGGTATCAGCACCATGGGCGGAAGCGGACGGGTGCTGGGCTGCCTGTGCGGCGCGCTGTTCCTCGGGGTCATCAATAACGCCCTGCCGGTGATCGGCATCTCGCCCTTCTGGCAAATGGCGATTTCCGGGGCGGTGATCGTCATGGCGGTGCTGCTCAACGAGCGCGGCAATCGCGGTCACGGGCGGTTAATCCTGCGCAACGCGGCGTTAGCCAGACAGAAACAGGCGGTGAAATCATGAGCAAAATGATGGTATCTGAAGAGATGAAAAACGCCCCGGCCGCGCCGTCGCCGCTGCGCCGCCTGCTGTGCTGGGAAGGGTTTTTACTGGCGGTCACCCTGGCGGTATTTATCGGCAACGCCGTGGCTTCCCCGTACTTCCTCAATATCTGGAACCTGTCGGACGCCACCTTTACCTTTACCGAGAAGGCGATCGTCGTCCTGCCGATGGCGATGCTGATTATCGCCCGGGAAATCGATCTGTCGGTAGCCTCGACGATGGCTCTCAGCTCAACGGTGATGGGCTTCTGCGCGGCAGCGGGGATGGACACTCCGCTGCTGGTGGTCATCGGCCTGGGCGTAGGTCTGCTGTGCGGCCTGTTCAACGGCTTGCTGGTGACCCGCTTTAACCTGTCGTCCATTGTGATCACCATCGGCACCATGAGCCTGTATCGCGGCATCACCTATATCCTGTTGGGCGATCAGGCACTCAACCACTATCCGGAGAGCTTTGCCTGGTTCGGCCAGGGGTACGTGTGGGGGGCGCTCTCTTTTGAGTTTGCGCTGTTTATCCTCCTCGCGGCCGCCTTCACCTTCCTGCTGCATAAAACCAACTTTGGTCGCCGGACCTACGCCATCGGCAATAACCCGACCGGCGCCTGGTTCTCCGGGATTAACGTTAAGCGTCATAACCTGGTGCTGTTCGCGCTGGTTGGGCTGATGGCCGGGCTGGCGGCGGTCCTGCTGACCTCACGGCTCGGCAGTACCCGCCCCACCCTGGCGATGGGCTGGGAGCTGGCGGTTGTCACCATGGCGGTGCTCGGCGGCGTCAATATTCTCGGCGGCTCCGGCAGCATGCCCGGGGTGATCATCGCCGCCTTTCTGATGGGGCTGGTGACCTTCGGCCTGAGCCTGCTGAACGTCCCCGGCATCGTGATGTCGGTGATTATCGGCGCCATGCTGATCGTGGTGATCTCCCTGCCGATTATTACCCGGCGGATGATGCAGCGAAGACGATGTTAATTTCCCCCTCACCTTGGCCCCCTCCCTGCGGGAGAGGGTCGGGGTGAGGGGAAACGGATTTCCCAAAATCAACATTAAGGAGAATTATCATGAGTTTTATGTTGGCACTACCTAAAATCAGCCTCCACGGCGCAGGCGCGATCGGTGATATGGTCAAGCTGGTAGCGGGCAAACAGTGGGGCAAGGCGCTGATCGTCACCGACGGTCAGCTGGTGAAGCTGGGCCTGCTGGACAGCCTGTTCGCCGCGCTGGATGAACAGCAGATGGCTTATCAGCTATTTGACGAGGTATTCCCCAACCCCACCGAAGCGCTGGTGCAGCAAGGCTATGCGGCTTACCAGGCGGCCCGCTGCGATTACCTGATCGCCTTCGGCGGCGGTAGCCCGATTGATACCGCCAAAGCGATAAAAATCCTCACCGCCAACCCAGGCCCCTCCACCGCCTACTCCGGCGTCGGCAAAGTGAAAAACGCTGGCGTGCCGCTGGTGGCCATTAATACCACCGCCGGCACGGCGGCGGAGATGACCAGCAACGCGGTAATTATCGATAGCGAGCGGCAGGTGAAAGAGGTGATTATCGACCCGAACCTGATCCCGGATATCGCCGTCGACGACGCCAGCGTGATGCTCGACATTCCGCCAGCCGTTACCGCCGCCACCGGCATGGATGCCCTGACCCACGCCATCGAGGCCTTTGTCTCCGTTGGCGCCCATCCGCTGACCGACGCCAACGCCCTCGAGGCCATTCGTCTGATTAACCTGTGGCTGCCGAAAGCGGTAGACGATGGGCACGATCTGCAGGCCCGCGAGCAGATGGCCTTTGGCCAGTATCTGGCGGGCATGGCGTTCAACAGCGCCGGTCTCGGGCTGGTACATGCCCTGGCCCATCAGCCTGGCGCCACCCACAACCTGCCGCACGGGGTATGCAACGCCATCCTGCTGCCGATCATCGAAAACTTTAACCGCCCGAACGCGGTGGCGCGCTTTGCCCGCGTGGCGCAGGCGATGGGCGTCGATACTCGCGGCATGAGCGATGAAGCTGCCAGCATGGAGGCCATCAATACCATCCGCACGCTGAGCAAACGCGTAGGGATCCCCCAGGGTTTTAGCCAGCTTGGCGTCAGCAAAGCCGATATCGAAGGCTGGCTGGATAAAGCGCTGGCCGACCCATGCGCGCCGTGTAACCCGCGCCCCGCCAGCCGCGATGAGGTTCGCGAGCTCTATCTGGAGGCCTTATGATCCGTAAAGCCTTCGTCATGCAGGTGAACCCCGACGCGCACGAGGAGTACCAGCGCCGCCATAACCCCATCTGGCCGGAGCTGGAGGCAGTGTTGAAGGATCACGGCGCGCACCACTACGCCATTTATCTCGATAAAGAACGCCATCTCCTGTTCGCGACGGTGGAGATTGAATCGGAAGCCCGCTGGGAAGCGGTCGCCAGCACGGAAGTATGCCAGCGTTGGTGGAAATACATGCGCGAGGTGATGCCCAGCAACCCGGACAACAGCCCGCTGAGCGCGGAGCTCAAAGAAGTGTTTTATCTGGCGTAAAAATAACTGGCCTCCCTCCAGACGGGAGGCCGGTCGTTTAAACGGTCATTGCATTATCGCGCAGCGGCTCGGTTTTCGTCTTACCCGCTAACGTAAACGCGGAGATTAAGGTGACGGTCAGGGCAATACCGCCGAGGATCATATAGGTATCCTGAAAGCCGATCCGATCGTACATATTGCCGGCGAAAGCGGAGAGAAAGATCGCCGCCACCTGCTTGGCGAACTGGAAGCCCACCAGATAAATGGTCGCCGACAGCCGGACGTCAAACACGCCGGTGATGTATTTAAAGGCGCCCACCAGCAGGAACGGCACCTCCAGCGCATGGAGCATTTTCAACGCTACGACTTCCGCGGCGGTGGTGGCGAAGGAAGAGCCAATCATTCTTGCCGCCATCACCATCCCGGCGATCAGCAGGGTATTCTTCGCTCCGATACGGTTAATAATCCACGGCGAGCTGAACATAATGATGGCGTTACATATTTCTCCCGCGGTGGTGGCGAAACCAAAGGCGCGGGTGCCCGCTTCCGGGGTCGCGAAGAACGATTTGAAGAAAGTGGCGAACTGCTGATCGAAAACGTCATACACGCAGGCCACGCCGATAACATACAGAATAAACATCCACATCTTACGCTGGCGGAACATGCGCACCGCCGTTTTTAAATCGATCGCCGGGCGATTGGCGCCGAGCGAGTCCATTACCTGCGCGGACTGACTGGCCTGCGGTTTGGCGATGGCCACCAGCACCACCAGCAGCAGCGCGGCGGCTGACCCCATCCAGAACACCCATTCGGGATTAATGCTGAACAGCATTCCGGCGGTAGTCGCGCACAGCGCCCATCCCAGGCAGCCAAAGGTGCGCGCCTTGCCGTATTCAAACCCGCTGTTGCGGCTTACCCGTTCGATATAGGCCTCCATCGCGCCGGCGCCTGCGGAGAATGCAAAGCCGATATAGGCGCCGCCGCTCAGCGCCCCGAGCCAGATATTGGTTTTCAGCAGCGGAGCGAAAACATAAAGGAAGAAGGGAGCAATCAGCACCAGCAGAACGGTCACGATCCACATCAGGTGTTTTTTCAGCCCCAGCTTGTCAGAGATCACTCCGAGGATCGGCTGGAAACAGATGGCGAACAGCGACAGGCTGGAGAAAACGAGGCCGGTTTCGGTTTTATTCAGGCCGATGACGTCCGACAGCCAGATCGGCAGAAACGGAAAGCAGGTGGCCATGATGAAGAAGTAGAGAAAGAAGAACAGCCCGAAAATCCAGAAGTTGGGGTTGTTTTTGTGGGTACAGACGGTCGGGTTCATTATATTTTCCTCAAGAAGGGCCGCAGCGCGGCCCGATACCATCACACGCGTTGCAGACCAATCAGAATGGCGCTTTCCGGGTCGAGGATGGGCAGCGCCAGCCCCGCCTGCTGCAGCCACTCACCGCTCACCGTCTGCGGCGTCGTCATCCATGCCGGTAGCTTCCGCATGGTGTGGCCGCCCTCGCCGGTGATCTGAATGTTCGGATGATCGAGGAGCGTCACCTGATAGCGGGCGCTCGCCTCCAGGCCCGCCAGGCGCAGCGGCGCCATCAGGGTGTAGTCCGGCATCGCCAGCTGGCTGACGAGGAAGATCGCCTGCGCTTTATCCGGGCTGACGACGCCATGGGCAAGGGTGGTGGCGTCCGGCATATCTATTCGCCACTGCACGCCGTGATGGATCACGTCGCGCCACTGTTTATGCAGGGCCGCATATTTTCGGTATCCGGCGCGCTCTTCTTCATCAGCGCTCACCGGATCCAGCTCAAGGCCCATATGACCGAACAGCGCCGTCAGGCCGCGGAAGGCGATACTATGCTGGCGGAAGGTGGCATGACAGTGGCGATTGCCAATGTGCGCGCCCATTACCTCGGGTGGAAAGAAGTAGCTCATGCCGCGCTGGATGGTGTTGCGCTCAAGGGCGTCATTGTTGTCAGACGCCCAGAAGCGATGGCTGCGTTTGAGGACTTCATAATCGATCCGTCCGCCGCCGGAGGAGCAGGATTCAAATTCAATGTGCGGGAAACGGGCCACCAGCGTATCCAGCAGGCGGTAGAACTGGCGCGTTTGCGCGTCCGCAGCGGCGCGTCCCTGATGCCCAGGCTGCACCAACTCGCGGTTCATATCCCACTTCACGTAGTCCACCGCATGCTCGCCCAGCAGCCAGCTCATCCGCTCCAGCAGATAATCAAACGCTTCGGGAATGTTGAGGTTCAGGACAAACTGATGGCGGCCGGTCAGCGGGGTATAGCCCGGCAGCGCCAGCACCCAGTCCGGGTGCGCCCGGTACAGATCGGAATCCGGGTTAATCATTTCCGGCTCCACCCAGATACCGAATTCCATACCCAGAGACTTCACGTGATCGATAACCGGCGTCAGGCCGTAGGGGTATTTTTTCTCATCGAGATACCAGTCGCCAAGCGCCGCCCAGTCGTCGTTGCGCCCTTTAAACCAGCCGTCATCGATAATAAAGCGCTCGACGCCCAGGGCCGCCGCTTCGTCGGCCATACGCATGATGTAGTCCGGGTCGTGGTCGAAATAGATCCCCTCCCAGGTGTTGAGATGCACCGGGCGCGGTTTGTTGCCCGGGAAACGAATAATCCGTTCGCGCAGATAACGATGGAACTGCTGGCTCATGCCGTTCAGCCCATTCGCCGAGTAGCTGGCATACAGGTACGGCGTCCACAAGGTTTCCCCTTCCGCCAGCGCCATTTCGCCCGGCAGATAGAGCGCCTCGGCCTGCAGATAGCGACGGCCATCGGTTTTCACCTCCGCCCGCAGGCGATGGTTACCGCTCCAGGCCAGATGCACGCCCCAGACTTCACCCTGCATCTCGCTAAAGGCGCGGCTGCCGGTGATCAGGGCCGGGAAATGTTGGTGAGAGGTGCGCCCGCGGCGGTTCTCCAGCACAAAGCTGTCGTGCTCCAGCGTCAGGCGATGAGGCTGAAACTCGCGGATCCAGCGGCCATGGAAAGCCATCACCTCGCGAGCGCGTTCGGCGACCGGCAATGTGACCGCCAGGCGATCCACCTGCCATGGGCTGACGCGCAGATTGGTCACGCCATGGCGCACGCTCAGCACGCCGCTGGCATCCAACGCGATCTCGCTCTGCAGGCGCAGGCCGGCCTGCGGATCTTCGCTGACCAGGGTCAGCGTCTGGCCCTCGTGCCGCACTTCGCTGGTGGTGAACAGCGGAGAGGCATCCAGCCCCTGACGATGGCCTTCAATGCCCGGCGCGCCAAACAGACCATGGCCCAGCTCCGCCATTAAGGTCACTGGCGAATCGACATCCAGTCTGCCGTTGGCGACCGGGCGCGTCAGGCTGTCGGCATCCTGCGGCGAAAAGTGGCTTAAATGCGGTCCCCAGTAGACAATTTCGGCGAAAGGGCGGGTTTTAATCACAACATCGGCACCGGCGCTTTGCAGGTGAATCAGCGAATCAGACATCAGACATCTCCATTACAAGGAATGTCTTACTGTTGATCCGAAACGTTTCGGATGCCAACCAAAACGTTTCGGATCCGTGATCGGCTTCAGAATTACGGGTTAAAAAGGGGTAAGATCAGGCGGTTTCACCCGGGAAAAATTCCGGCTGCCATAGCACCTGCAGCGTGGCGAGATCCTCCCCGGCGATTAAGCGACGCACCATATCAGCAATCTGCCTTCCCACGCCCTGGCGCGTGGACTGGATCACCGCGGCGACATCGGTCTCAATGATGCTGTCCTGCGGCAGCCCGTCGTATACCACCAGGGCGACGCGGTTGTCGCCGGTTAAACGCCCCAGGTGGGCGAGCGCCATCGCGGCGCCATCGCCATGGGTGTTGCAGTCGGTGATAATCGCGGTAGGCGGCTCAGGCAGACGCAGCAGCTCCAGCGTGGCCTGATAGCCGCCGCGGCGCGTCGCCGGCACGCTACGCAGCCATGCATCGGATAACCCCGCCTCGCGCAGGGCATCGAGGTAGCCGTTACGCCTTTGCAAAATAAACGCCTGATTGTTGTTCTCGCCCAGCAGAGCGATACGCTGGTGGCCCTGTTGAATCAGATGGCGGGTGGCGCGGCAGGTGCCGGCATAGTTATCGAAATCAAACCAGGCGTAGGGCTGCGCCAGGCGGCTACGGCCGAGCGCCAGAAACGGAAAGCCGGAGGCCTGCAGCTGCGCCAGCCGCGGATCGTCATCCAGAGTATGGGCCACGATTAATGCATCGACGCGACGGCCCTGCACCATGCGCATATAGCCATGTTTATCCGCCTGCTCATCATCGGCGATCAGCAACAAATCAATGTCATGGCGCGCCAGCTCATGGCTGATCTCCCCGACCATCTCGAGAAAAACGTTATTGTTGAGCGGCGCGGGGCGGACAGGAAAGACGAGACCAACGGCATCGATGGTGCCCATTTTCAGGCGGCGGGCGAAAGTGTTGGGGCGATAGCCCCGGCGCTGCGCTTCAGCCTCAACCCGGGCGCGGGTCTCCTGCGACACATCGTCGTAGCCGTTCAACGCCCGGCTGACGGTCGTGACGGAGATCCCAAGTTGTTTGGCAATGGCTTTCAGCGACATAAAAATCCCTGTTTTCGCATAGGAAAGCTAGTTTCCCGCAATATGGCTATGACGTCCAGCGAGCGCGCGTCCCCCGCCGACGCGATGTCAGTTTTGCTCAGCGATCAGCAGGGCCTGCGTATCCGGCTCCAGCGCCTGAAAAACATGCTCCTGATCCGCCGGGTAGCAGATATAGTCGCCCTCGCCGAGCTCTTCCGGCGCCGACGTCAGCCCTACCCGCGCCCGCCCCTGGGTGACGATAATATGTTCCACCGAGCCTGGCGGATGCGGATGCGAAATGCGGTCGGCGCCGGGCTGGGTGAGCAGCAAATAGATGTCCCGACGCGCGCCGGGCGGACAGGCGGCCAGCAAAATGGCCTGATAGTTCGCCTGCTCTGCCACCACTTTGGTCCCCTCGCCGCGGCGGATCACCTGCGTTTTGTTCACCTGCGGCTCAAGCAGCCTGGCAAATGGAATATCCAGCGCTACGCAGAGCGACCACAGCGTTTCCAGACTCGGGTTGCCGTTGCCGGACTCCAGTTGCGATAGCGTGGATTTTGCGATACCCGCCCGACGCGCGACTTCCGCCAGCGAAAGCCCGGTCCGCGCCCGCTCCCGCACCAGACTTTTGGCGATAACGCTGATTGGCTGTGTCATACCCGCCCCTTGTTTTTTATATCGAACAATTCGTTCGCCTTGAAAAACGATCATTATGTGTTCATTATAATGGAAATTCGTTCGATATGGCTAAGTGATATGAAACAAACTCTCTCCAGTCTCAGCGGAGACACGATAAAAGCGATTGTTTTGGTCTGCCTTGCCGTCGGGGTGGTGGGCATGTCCTATGGGTCGCTGGCGGTGGCTTACGGCTTCCCTTTATGGGTGCCGCTCTTGCTTTCGGTGTCCGTGCTGGCAGGCGCTTCTGAATTCATGTTTATCGGCATTGTCGCCAGCGGTGGTAGTCCGCTGGCCGCCGCCGCCGCCGGCCTGTTAGTCAATGCGCGTCATATCCCGTTCGGGGTGACCGTACGCGAACTGGTTGGTCGGCGCGCCTTAGGCTTTATCGGATGCCACATTATGAACGACGAGAGCGTGGTCTTTGGCTTGTCGCAGCCCACCCCCGCGCAGCGCAAAGCGGCCTACTGGCTGTGCGGCGCTGGCGTCGCGCTGATCTGGCCCCTCGGTACGCTAACCGGCGCGGCCGTCGGCAAACTGCTGCCAGCGCCGGAAACCATCGGGCTTGATGCGGTCTTCCCGGCGATCCTGCTGGCGCTGGTGATCCCGGCCTTTAAAAACCGCACTACGCTGATCCGCGCCGCCAGCGGCGCCGCGCTGGCGCTTGCCGCCGTACCGTTTGTGCCCACCGGGCTGCCGGTGCTGCTTTCGCTGTTCGGTTTACTGTCGAGGAAAAAATAATGGGCAATATGACGCTGTTTATCGCCGGTATCGCCATCCTGTCGCTGGGAACCTATCTGATGCGCCTCGGCGGCGCGAAGCTCGGCAATCGGCTGGCATTTTCCGAGCGCTCGCAGGCGCTGCTTTCCGATGCGGCGACGGTGCTGCTTTTTTCCGTCGCCCTGGCCACCACTTTCTATGAGGGCGCACATTTCGCCGGTATGGCGCGCGTTCTGGGCGTTGCTTTCGCTGTGTTCCTCGCCTGGCGCAAGGTCCCGCTGATCGGCGTGATTATCGCCGCCGCCGTGGTGACCGCGCTGCTGCGCCTGGCGGGTATGCCCTAGGACGAGTAAGCGTAATCTGTAAAACCGCTGTGCTGTCCGGCGATCGTGCCTTCAAGCCACTGAATAACCGGTTCGATTTGCAGCGGGTGCCGCTGGTCTATCGTCAGTACAGGTCCTAACGACATGGGCTGCGCCCGCCCGGCCAGCTGGGCCAGCTCCGGCAAATACTCTTCTCCGGGGTGGCCCGGCGGCCGCGTCGCCAGCCGCGAGGCATAGCGCGCGACGGCCAGCTCCGGAGAGATATGGTTCCAGACCTCAATCACCTGCTCCACGCCCGCCTGCTGTAGCAGTCTCTGCAAGGTCTCCCGCGGCTGAAAGCCGAACCAGGCGTCGATCAACCAGACCATGCTGGCAGGCGATGCGCCGACAATCGACCAGATCACCTCATACGCCGCGCAGCCCAGCTGGCGATTCATCGGCCGGTCGACAGGGGCCAGGCGCGCCATAAACGGCTCTTTGATGCCGTCGATCGTCAATACCGGCAGGCTAAAGGTCTCCGCCAGCAAACGGGTAATGGTGCTCTTCCCCGACGCCGGAATGCCGTTGATTAAAATGGCCGTTTTGCAGCCTGGGGTCAGATGTCTGTTCATAGTAATGCGACAACCTCCTCCCGGCTGCGGGCCGTCCGCAGTTTGGCCATGGTGTCATTATTATCCAGCAGCGCGACGATGGAACGGATGCCCTCCTCGATATGCGCATTGCTGTCCCGGGCGCCAAACATAATAACAATGTCCGCTTTTTCACTGTCCGCAAAGGGAATAGGCTTTTCCAGCACCACCAGGCTAAAGCAGTTGCGTCTGACGCCGCATTCGGGGCGGGCATGGGGGATGGCAATCCCTTCATCAAAAACGTAATAAGCGCCATGATTTAAAGTATTGTCGATCACCGCCTGGCTATATTCCGTCGAAATAAAGCCTTTTGCCTCCAGCGGGCGGGCAGCCAGCTTTATTACCCGCTGCCAGTCGGACTCCACAACGCCAACCTGAATGGCATCGGCCTCAATAAGCAGTTCTTTTATGGTCATTCTCTGTTCCTAGATATTGCGGCGAATAATATTGCGTAAATTATCAATCTGCAGAAACAGCGCATCGATATCCTGCCGGTGGCTCTTACTTTTGGCATATACCGATAATGCCCGGTTGTAAGTCAACATCAATGTTTTTTGCACGTCGCTATTATCGGGCTGGCGCTGTAATTCGCCTTCCAGTCTGGCGATCTCTTCCGCCAGCTGACGGGACTGTTGATCATAATCCTGCAGCGGGTTTTGCTCTTTTTTCCACAGCGTTTTCAATGATTCAAACATAGCAAGCTCCCTCCCTGGCGGAAGACAGGGCAACAAAAGATATGTGTCGGTAAAAACGCTATTTAAATAGCGCCATTTTTTCCATTAATACGGCAGTCACTGCCTGGTTGGCGGGAATTAAAAATTTCCGTACGCTGTCATTTACTTTTCCTTTCTCAAACGTTGATTTACAGCGATCGACCCACTGCACGTTCATTTCCGTTCCGACGTTCACTTTATTAATCCCTTCGGTGACGGCCAGCCGCATATCCTCATCGCTGACACCTGTGCCGCCATGCAGGACCAGCGGCACGCCCGTCGCTTCGCTTATCGCCTTCAGCCGCGCATGCTGTATCTGCGCTTTACCTGTGTACAGGCCATGCACAGTGCCCACGGAGACGGCCAGCATATCGACCTGTGTCTCCTTCACAAAACGCGTCGCGTCTTCGACGGTAGTAAAACAGATATCTTCGGCAGCCACCGCTTTTCCATCCTCTGACCCGCCGATCGCCCCCAGCTCACCTTCTACCGTAATATTCCGCGGCCGGGCCATTTCCACCACAATCCGCGTGTTACCGATATTTTCCTCGAGGCTTAAGTGAGACCCGTCGTACATCACCGAAGAAAAGCCCGCATTCATTGCCGTCTCGATGGCTTTAATATCGGAGCAGTGATCGAGATGCAGGCAGGTCGGGATATTTTCACTGTCTGCTAATGAACGCACGGCATCGACCAGTAACCGATACCCCAGATACTCTGCGGTACCGGTTGATATTTGGATCATTAATGGGCTGCGGCTGTTTTGCGCGGCTTTGAAAAAAGCCGGTAACATCTCAATACAGTGCAAGTTAAACGAGCCAATCGCTTTAAAATCTCTTTCCTGAGCGATTTTTAAAATCTCATTAAAATTATACAGACTCATGAACACTTTCCCCTTTCGGCTTAGCGGATTTAACGTTTACAAACCATGCCAGTGCGGCGACAAACACAATAAACAAGGCGACAAAGAGCCAGTTATTCTGGAAGGCGTGGCCTAATACCAGACCGGAGCTGATGACGTCTGAATCGCTGAAGGTGACGCCCGTAAAGCCGTAGCTCTCCAGCATGGGTACCAGAATGGCCGGCAGAAATGTGATAAACAGGCCGTGAATCACCCCGCCGATCATCGCCCCGCGACGTCCGCCCAGCGCATTGCCAAATACCCCTGCCGTACCGCCGGCGAAAAAGTTGGTTAACAGCCCGGGGAGAATCATCGCCAGGCCGAACATCGGGAAAACCAGCATGCCGATAATCGAGCCGACAGTCGTTGCCAGAAATCCAACAATCACCGCATTCGGCGCATAGGGAAATAGCACCGGGCAATCGAGAGCGGGCTTTGCATCCGGGACAATACGCATCGCGATACCGCGAAAAGCCGGCACCAGCTCATTGAGTAATAAACGCACGCCGCTATAGAGGACAAAGACCCCGGCGACAAACTGAATGGACTGCATGAAGGCATACATCAGGTAATTAATGCCGCCGGAGAACTGCGCGATGTACTGAGGCCCCGCCGCGATAGCCGGGATGAGATACATCGGCACCATCACCACCGCCATGGCCAGATAGGTATCCTGCAGAAACTTAAAGTTATCAGGCAGTTCGAGATCTTCCGTGGAGCGAGAGCCTTTTCCGACAACTTTAGCGACCGCAGCCTGCACCAGATAGCCGATAGTACAGAAGTGCCCCAGGGCCACATCGTCAGACCCGGTAATGCGCCTGACCACCGGCTGCGCCAGGGCCGGCATTAACACCGCCATCACGCCGCCGAAGATGCCCCCGGTTAAAATCAGCGGTACGCCGGTGAGCCCGGACTTATAGCCAATCACGGCGCCGATCGTCGCCATCCACAGCAGCGCCTGGCCGGTCAGAAAAATATATTTCAGCGGCGTCAGACGGGCGATAATAATATTGACGGCAAAGATCACCAGCAGCGTCAGCGCCACCTCCGAACCTAATTCCCGATTCGCTAACCCGGCGATGGCGGCCACATCGGTAATATAGCCTTTCATGCCAAATCCCTGGGTGAAGATATCATTCAGGAAGGTCAGCGTGGCGACAATGATGTTTATCCCGGCCATCATAATTAAGAAACCGAGCAGCGTTTTAAATGTCCCTTCCGCGGTTTTGCCTGGCGATTTCTTTTGCAGGATCAGGCCAAGCATGGCAATAAAAGCAATAAGAATGGATGCCTGGCCGAGTAAATCCTTAACGATAAACGCAACGAAGCTATTCATAATCAGCCACCTTCAGATGACGTTCTTTTAAGAATGCGACGATCTTAGTTTCAATCTCCTCTTTATCAGTAAGTTTATTCAATACCACGACACGTTTAATTTCTTCTTCACTGGCATCGGCGGTTAAGATGTCGGCAAAGGTTTTTTGCGTCAGAATCATATCCGATTTAAAAGCCCCAGCTTCGGAAACGGTGGTGTGTTCAATATGAGCGGGAATTTCCAGCTTCTTTAAAACTGCCTTCGCCGTCATTTCAATGGCAAAGCTTGAACCGAGGCCGCAGCCACATACGCATAAAATTTTCAGCATGGAGGGTCTCCTCAAATAATATTGAGTTGCTTGGCAAGTTTATAATGATGTCCTTCAGTATCGACCAGACGTTTTTTCATACTGACTAAATCAATCGGAATAGGTTTGTTACTGGAATTAATTATTATGGCTTTATTTTTCATACCTGACTGAATACAGCGAACCACTTCACTGGCCATAATAGTGCCCTGATAAATCTCTTCGCAGGTTGGATCACCGCTGCGTAAACCATAGCCGACGATCGTTTTACGGATACGGACACCTATTTGTGGTTCCAGCTGTTTAATCATGGTATCAATCGCCCCCTGAAAGCCGGGAGAGTACTCTTTGGTATAGCCTTCTGAGCAGAGGATAACGACGCTATTCTGCGTACTCAGCTTCCGGGTAATCCGTTCCGCGAGCACGGCCAACGGCATCTGTGCCTCCGGGATCAGGGCAATATCCGCATTACATTTAATGGCGGACTGCAACGTTAGTTCTCCACAATAGCCTCCTAATATCTCAACCATAAAAACCCGACCGGGCAGCGCTCTTCCGGTATTTCTTAAACGAGAGACTTCTTTAATAATTTGCTCACAGGCCGTGGAAAAACCAATCGTATAATCACTGCCATACACATCATTATCGATAGTCATTCCCACACCAAAGCAATTAATCTCAAATTCACTAAGGGTATTCAGAAACTGCAGGCTGCCATCCCCCCCGGCCATAATGAGCACATCAATACGCAGAGATTTAAGTTTTTTAGCAATGCTTTCATATTCACTGCGCTGCAGTTTGCGACTGGTTCGCCCCGAGGTAATGATCGGCACCGCGGTAATTGAATAATCAACCAGATCGCGCCACGCCATATCCTGATGACTTTTCTCCAGTAGCCCTGGAATACCGCCATTAAACAGCGTGATATCAGCATTAGCCTGCCTGGCTATCTGGAATATAAAATTATTCATTCCAGAAACATCCCCGCCGCTAATAACGATACCAATTTTCATGACGCATCCTCGCTCATTTGCCTGACAACATTTTTCCCTGAGTACAAGCCTTCTATTTGCAATGAAGATCACATAATGCGTATTAAATTACCGCAGTGAATAGTTGACAGGTACGGCGAAACACCTATTTTTGTGATACATATCCCATTTAAAGAGAGTGATCTCCATCGCTTTCTGTTTTTAATATCTTTAAATTTCATGGCGTTAAAAAATCGAGATATTCAGGCGTGCTGACCTTTCCTTTGCCATAAAAAGGAGGATTTAAGAAAAGAACGGAAACGTGATTAGTGCCACATTTTTTTCGTAGCAGAGGAAAATATTGGCAAATTTCGCAGAGACGGGAAGCGGAAAACAAAAACAAAAAAAGCGCCCTGAGGCGCTCTTTCGACAGTTGCTATACGCTTATTTGTTCAGTTCGGCAGTCATATGCACGCGGTTGCCGGTAAACGCTTCGGTGATTTTGTAAGACGAAGCGCCGGCAGCCTGCGCCTGTGCGGCGATTTTCGCTTCCGCGCCGTCCATTGTGGAGGCGGTTGCGGTCACGGTTTCAGCAGCGAAGGAAGCGAAAGAGGCGGCCATAGCGATTACTGCGACAAAAGTTTTGATGCTTTTCATGATATAAACCCTTTCATTTAGTTGTTTAGATAAGGCGCTGTGCCTTGATGTGTTAAATAGTATCCCGCACATCGCTAAACAAAAAGCGGAAGGATTTGCTGTCATTGTTCAAATTTATTGACCAATATTTAACCCGCAATTAAACGCTGCGGATGGGTGTAAACTGTCGCCCTGCCCGGCTTGCAAAAGCCCACCAGCGTCAGATTGCAGCGCTCGGCAACTTCCACTGCTAAGGTGGTGGCCGCCGAGACCGCGAACAGGATCTCGACGCCGCACATCGCCGCCTTCTGCACCATTTCATAACTGGCGCGGCTGGAGACCAGCGCGGCGCCATGCTGCCACCCCTCGCCGACTTCCGCCCGCCGGCCCAGCAATTTATCCAGGGCGACATGCCGGCCAACGTCTTCAAACCCGCCCGCCAGTTCGCCCGTCAACCGGACCCACGCGGCCGCGTGAGTACAGCCGGTGAGCCGGCCAACCGGTTGAAAGTCGTTAAGATGCGCCAGGGCCTGATCGAGATTGGCTAAATCGAACGACTGAGTGAACGGCAGCGGCTGGACCGGCTTACCAATATCATTGAGCTGCTCGACGCCGCATACGCCGCAGCCGGTGCGCCCGGCCAGCGCGCGACGCCGGGCTTTGAGGCCCATAAAACGCCGGCTGGAGAGCTCAATCTGCACCTCAAGGCCGTTGCACACCGCTACCACGTCCATGCCGAAAATCTCCCGCCGGTGCTCGATAATCCCTTCGGATAAGGAGAAGCCGACGGCGAATTGCTCCAGATCTTTCGGGGAGGCCATCATCACCACGTGGGAGATACCGTTGTAGACCAGCGCGACGGGCACCTCTTCCGCTAACTCATCTGGCTGAGGGTGTTGCAGATCCTCGCGTTTCCAGAGGGAGACCTGGCGATATCCTGTGACATTCGTCACATTTTTGATTTGTTCGAGAGGCTTCTTGTTCACTTTGCTTTAACCGTATTGGAACAGGCATACACACAATGTGGTATTCTGTTTTTATCCCTTCAGGAATGAGGGAAATTTGCCCTAATTCTGAACCTTTGCGGCCTTCACCGCAAAGCAAATAACTACATGTGACAATGTCGAAACAAGGAGCGAACCATGCAGGTCAGCAGAAGGCAGTTCTTTAAGATCTGCGCTGGCGGTATGGCGGGAACCACGGCAGCAGCGCTGGGCTTTGCCCCGGCAACTGCGCTCGCGGAGACACGGCAGTACAAATTGCTGCGCACGCGCGAAACCCGTAACACCTGCACATACTGTTCTGTCGGCTGTGGGCTGTTGATGTATAGCCTCGGCGACGGCGCGAAAAACGCCAAAGCATCCATTTTCCATATCGAAGGCGATCCGGATCATCCGGTCAACCGTGGTGCGCTCTGTCCGAAAGGGGCTGGTCTGGTGGACTTTATCCATTCTGAAAGCCGCCTGAAATTCCCGGAATATCGCGCGCCAGGCTCCGATAAATGGCAGCAAATCAGTTGGGACGAAGCGTTCGATCGCATCGCCAAGCTGATGAAAGAGGACCGCGACGCCAACTTTATCGCGCAAAACGACGCCGGCACCACCGTCAACCGCTGGTTGACTACCGGGATGCTCTGCGCCTCCGCCTCCAGTAACGAAACCGGCTATTTAACGCAAAAATTCACCCGCGCCCTCGGGATGCTGGCGGTGGATAACCAGGCGCGTGTCTGACACGGACCAACGGTAGCAAGTCTTGCTCCAACATTTGGTCGCGGTGCGATGACCAACCACTGGGTTGATATTAAAAACGCCAACCTGGTCGTAGTGATGGGCGGTAACGCCGCAGAAGCGCATCCGGTGGGGTTCCGCTGGGCGATGGAAGCCAAAATTCATAACGGCGCCAAGCTCATCGTTATCGATCCGCGCTTTACGCGTACGGCGTCGGTGGCTGATTTCTATACCCCGATTCGTTCCGGTACCGACATTACCTTCCTGTCGGGCGTGATCCTGTATCTGCTGAATAACGAAAAATTCAACCGCGAATACACCGAAGCCTACACCAACGCCAGCCTGATCGTGCGTGAGGACTATAGCTTCGACGACGGGCTGTTCAGCGGCTATAACGCAGAAAAACGCCAGTACGACAAAACCAGCTGGAACTATGAGCTGGACGAAAACGGCTTCGCCAAACGCGATACTACGCTGCAACATCCGCGCTGCGTCTGGAACCTGCTGAAGCAGCATGTTTCCCGTTATACCCCGGATGTGGTCGAAAACATCTGCGGTACGCCGAAGGCCGACTTCCTCAAAGTCTGTGAATACATTGCTGAAACCAGCGCGCCGGATAAGACCGCATCGTTCCTGTACGCTCTCGGCTGGACCCAGCACTCCATCGGTGCGCAGAATATCCGCACCATGGCGATGATCCAGCTGCTGCTCGGCAACATGGGGATGGCGGGCGGCGGCGTCAACGCCCTGCGCGGCCACTCCAATATCCAGGGTCTGACCGACCTCGGCCTGCTCTCCACCAGCCTGCCAGGCTACATGTCGCTGCCGAACGAAAAACAGGCCGACCTGCAGACCTACCTGACGGCTAACACGCCGAAGCCGCTGCTGAAAGACCAGGTCAACTACTGGGGCAACTATCCGAAGTTCTTCGTCTCCATGATGAAAGCCTTCTTCGGCGACAAAGCCACCGCGGAAAACAGCTGGGGCTATGACTGGCTGCCGAAGTGGGATAAGAGCTACGACGTTCTGCAGTACTTCGAGATGATGAATCAGGGCAAAGTGAATGGCTATATTTGCCAGGGCTTTAACCCGGTCGCCTCGTTCCCGAACAAAAACAAGGTCGTCGCTTCCCTGTCGAAGCTGAAGTTCCTCGTGACTATCGACCCGCTCAATACCGAAACGTCCACCTTCTGGCAAAACCATGGTGAGTCGAACGATGTCGATCCGGCGAAAATCCAGACCGAAGTGTTCCGTCTGCCCTCCACCTGCTTCGCCGAAGAGAATGGGTCTATCGTCAACTCCGGCCGCTGGCTGCAGTGGCACTGGAAAGGCGCGGACGCCCCGGGGATCGCCGTCACCGATGGTGAAATTCTCGCCGGTATCTTCACTCGCCTGCGTAAGATGTATGCCGAAGAGGGTGGCCCGGCGCCGGAGCCGGTGCTCAACATGACGTGGAACTACTCCACGCCACACGAGCCGGCATCGGAAGAAGTGGCGATGGAAAGCAACGGTAAAGCGCTGGCGGATATCACCGACCCGGCAACCGGCGCGGTGATCGTCAAGAAAGGCCAACAGCTGAGCTCCTTTGCGCAGCTGCGAGATGATGGCACCACCTCCAGCGGCTGCTGGATCTTCGCCGGGAGCTGGACGCCGGAAGGTAACCAGATGGCGCGCCGCGATAACGCCGATCCATCCGGTCTCGGCAATACCCTGGGCTGGGCCTGGGCCTGGCCGCTCAACCGCCGCATCCTGTATAACCGCGCCTCCGCGGACCCGCAGGGTAAACCGTGGGATCCGAAGCGTCAGTTGCTGAAATGGGACGGCGCCAAATGGGGCGGCGTGGATATTCCGGACTACAGCGCCGCCGCGCCTGGCAGCGACGTCGGTCCGTTTATCATGCAGCCGGAAGGGATGGGCCGTCTGTTCGCTATCGACAAGATGGCGGAAGGACCGTTCCCGGAACACTACGAGCCGTTTGAAACGCCGCTCGGAACCAACCCGCTGCACCCGAACGTGGTCTCTAACCCGGCCGCTCGCGTCTTCAAAGGCGATCTCGAGCAGATGGGTAAGGCCGAGAAGTTCCCGTACGTCGGCACCACTTACCGTCTGACCGAGCACTTCCACTACTGGACCAAGCATGCGCTGCTTAACGCCATCGCCCAGCCGGAACAGTTCGTAGAGATCGGGGAAAAACTGGCGAATAAGCTCGGCATCGGCCACGGCGATACCGTGAAAGTTTCCTCCAACCGCGGCTATATCAAAGCCAAGGCGGTGGTGACCAAACGTATTCGCACGCTGAAAGTTGACGGTAAGGATATCGATACCATCGGCATTCCTATTCACTGGGGCTATGAGGGCGTGGCGAAAAAAGGCTTTATTGCCAATACCCTGACGCCGTTCGTCGGTGATGCGAATACGCAGACGCCGGAGTTCAAAGCTTTCCTTGTGAACGTGGAAAAGGTGTAACGGAGACGACTTATGGCTTACCAATCGCAAGATATTATTCGTCGTTCCGCGACTAACGGTTTCACCCCCGCGCCTCAGGCGCGGGACCACCAGCAGGAGGTGGCGAAGCTTATCGACGTCACCACCTGTATCGGCTGTAAAGCCTGTCAGGTGGCCTGCTCCGAATGGAACGATATTCGTGATGAAGTCGGTCACAATGTCGGGGTGTATGACAACCCGGCGGACCTGACCGCCAAGTCATGGACGGTCATGCGCTTCTCGGAGGTGGAACAAAACGACAAGCTGGAATGGCTCATCCGCAAGGATGGCTGCATGCACTGCGCGGACCCGGGCTGCCTGAAGGCCTGCCCGTCAGAAGGCGCGATCATTCAGTACGCCAACGGCATTGTCGACTTCCAGTCCGAGCAGTGCATCGGCTGCGGCTACTGTATCGCCGGCTGTCCGTTCGATGTACCGCGTCTGAACCCGGAAGACAACCGCGTCTACAAATGTACCCTGTGCGTAGACCGCGTGACCGTCGGCCAGGAGCCTGCCTGCGTGAAAACCTGTCCGACCGGCGCAATCCACTTTGGCTCCAAAGAGGATATGAAAACGCTGGCCGGCGAACGCGTGGCTGAGCTGAAAACCCGCGGTTATGACAATGCGGGCCTGTACGATCCGGCCGGCGTCGGTGGCACCCACGTCATGTACGTGCTGCACCATGCCGACAAGCCGAATCTGTACCACGGCCTGCCGGAAAACCCGGAGATCAGCCAGACCGTCAAGTTCTGGAAAGGCATCTGGAAACCGCTGGCGGCCGTCGGCTTCGCCGCGACCTTCGCAGCCAGTATCTTCCACTACGTCGGCGTCGGTCCGAACCGCGCGGAAGAGGAAGAGGACAATCTGCATGAAGAGAAAGACGAGGTGCGCAAATGAAAAGACGTGACACCATCGTGCGCTACACGGCGCCGGAACGCATCAACCACTGGGTCACCGCCTTCTGCTTCGTCCTGGCGGCGGTGAGCGGGTTAGGCTTTTTCTTCCCGTCCTTTAACTGGCTGATGCATATCCTCGGCACGCCGCAGCTGGCGCGAATTCTCCACCCGTTCGTCGGGGTGGTGATGTTCGCGTCGTTTATCATCATGTTTTTCCGTTACTGGCATCACAACCTAATCAATCGGGATGATATCTTTTGGGCGAAGAATATTCGTAAGATCGTCGTCAACGAGGAGGTGGGCGATACCGGGCGCTATAACTTCGGCCAGAAATGCGTATTCTGGGCGGCGATTATCTTCCTGGTACTGCTGCTGGTGAGCGGTGTGATCATCTGGCGTCCGTATTTTGCGCCGGCTTTCTCAATCCCGGTGATCCGATTTGCGCTGATGCTGCATTCATTTGCCGCAGTGGCGTTAATTGTGGTTATCATGGTGCATATCTACGCCGCCCTCTGGGTGAAAGGCACCATTACCGCGATGGTGGAAGGCTGGGTTACCAAAACGTGGGCGAAGAAACATCACCCGCGCTGGTACCGAGAGGTCCGCCAGAAACAGGAAAAGTCATCTGAATGAGTATTCGCATAATCCCGCAAGACGAGCTGGGTTCGAGCGAGAAACGCACGGCGGAAGCAATTCCGCCGTTACTGTTCCCCAGGCTGAAAAATCTGTATAACCGCCGCGCTGAACGCTTGCGCGAGCTGGCCGCTAATAACCCGCTAGGCGATTACCTGCGCTTTGCCGCGCTGATTGCCCATGCCCAGGAAGTAGTGCTGTACGACCATCCGCTGCAGATGGATCTCACCGCCCGCATTAAAGCGGCCAGCGAACAGGGCAAGCCGCCGCTGGATATCCACGTCCTGCCGCGCGACAAGCACTGGCACAAGCTGTTGCACTCGCTGATTGCCGAGCTGAAGCCGGAGATGAGCGGCCCGGCGCTGGCGGTCATTGAGAATCTGGAAAAAGCCTCTGAGCAGGAGCTGGAGCAGATGGCCAGCGCGCTGTTTGTTTCCGATTTCGCCTCCGTCAGTAGCGACAAAGCGCCGTTCATCTGGGCTGCGCTGTCGCTCTACTGGGCGCAGATGGCCAGTCTGATCCCAGGAAAAGCGCGCGCCGAATACGGCGAACAGCGCCAGTTCTGCCCGGTGTGCGGCTCGATGCCGGTCTCCAGCATCGTGCAAATCGGCACCACTCAGGGGCTACGCTATCTGCACTGCAACCTGTGCGAAACTGAGTGGCACGTAGTACGCGTCAAGTGCAGCAACTGCGAGCAGAGCCGCGACCTGCACTACTGGTCGCTGGACAACGAGCAGGCGGCGGTGAAAGCCGAAAGCTGCGGCGACTGCGGAACCTACCTGAAGATTATGTATCAGGAGAAGGATCCGAAAGTCGAAGCCGTCGCCGACGATTTGGCCTCCCTGGTGCTCGACGCCCGCATGGAACAGGAGGGCTTCGCCAGAAGCTCAATTAACCCGTTCATGTTCCCCGGCGAAGGGGAGTAAGTTCTGCAGTATGATTTCGGGCGGCTCTTGTCGCCCGTTTTCCTTCTTGTGACACGAACGTGCGCAGGGATTATTCACACGCGTCACTGACCGTTATCAGAGGCCAACCTTTGGCTGGAGATATTCGTTTCAGACGAGTCTGTCGCTCACTTGTCGTCCTCCTGCCACTCGAATTATTCAGGGTGGATTTCGTACGGCGTGACTACGCCAGGAATACCGGCAAAATCCTTCGTATTCCGCGTAATTAGTTCCAGACGATGGAGTTGCGCCGTCGCCAGAATGATGGCATCCGGCAGCTTAAGCTTATACTCCTGCCGCAGCGCAACGCTTCGCTCTGCAATATCCTGTGAGATGTTAATGATATTAAAGGTGCTCAGCGCCATTCGCGTGCGCTGCTCCTGGTGATATTTTTTAGCGCCAACCATCACCTCCATCCAGGTAATCAGACTGATCGCATTCTGCGGTGGCCAGGCCTCCAGCGCCTGTTTGGCTTCGCGACGCCCGCTAAATAAATCAATAAGAATATTGGTATCAAAAAGCGCAGATCCGGAGGTCATTACCACTCCTTGCGTAGCTGACGTTGATATTCCATGCCGTCTTCTTCGCAGTCTTGCCACAGACCCAGCGCACTGGAGATGGTATCTTTAGCTCGATCTTGTTTCTCCAGGTATTGTTCAACCGCTTCACGTAACAGTTCCGCTCGCGGAATGTTACGCTGCACTTTGAGGTCATCGAGACGTTGAATGACATCGTCTGATAAATCGAGAAGAATTCTGCCCATATCCCTTTCAGCCATCATGCTCATATATACCTCAAGTATATCACCAGTGATGAAGTTATGAGCAATCTACAGCTTTTGAAATCGGAAACAAACAGGATTTTGTCAGGTAAACTCTTTTTTGCGAGCCGCTTTCCATAATGCACAGGCGACCTCAACAGGCCTGTCTTTTCGCCATAATCCAGGTTATAACACTGGATATTAAAACAGTATAAGGAACTTCATATGGCGCTGGAAAAAGGGATTGCTTCGCTGGTTGAGGCATTTATTGCGGCAGGTCGTCCGTCATCACGCGATCAGCATATTGATGATCGGAGGGCCGGCTATATCGCCAGTGCGGTACTCGCCGGGGAGACGGAAACGCGAGTGCGGGTGGAGGATATCACCCTGGAGGGTATGCACTTCCGCGTCGTTTCACCGCCCACTGCCGACGGCCTGCTACCCACGCTTATCTACTACCACGGCGGCTGTTTTGTCAGCGGCGGCTTTACCACCCACGATAACCAACTCCGTCAGTTAGCCATGTTCAGCGGTTGCCGGGTGATCGCTGTACAGTACCGCCTGGCGCCGGAGCATACCTTTCCGGCGGCGCACGATGACGCAGAACAAGGTGTCATGATTATCCACCGGCACGCGGAGCAGCTTGGCGTTGACGCATCACGTATCACCCTGGCTGGCGACAGTGCCGGCGGGCACCTCGCTCTGGTCACGGCCCTGCGCCTGAAAGCGAAAGCGGCGTGGCAACCCGCGCAACTGATCCTGATTTATCCGATGCTTGACCCCACCGCCAGCATGGCGAGCTACCTCAGCAATGGCGATGACTATGTGATTACCCGGGACACGCTACTGAGCGGCTACGAAATGTACCTCGCCTCGACGCCGGCAAACCATCCGGATGCCTGTCCGCTCTGGCGCGAAGATTTTAACGGGCTGCCACCGGTACACATTCTGACGGCGGAGTTCGATCCTTTACGTGATGAGGGCGAAGTGCTGTACCGAAGGCTGACGGAGCAAGGGGTGGAGAGTTCCTGTCAGCGCTATCTGGGGGTGATCCACGGCTTCTTTCAGCTGGGAGGCGTCAGCAACGCCGCGCGTGATGCCATGCGGGATATCGCCTGGCGTGTGGCATCGCCAGGACGATAACTGCCGCAGGCGCTTACTCTTCCTCGTTGCCGCCCTCTTCGTACGAACCAAAGGGCTTCGCCGGCAGCACGATGTAGATCCCCTCGAAAACGGCGCCCTGTTTATCGTCGCCAAAAAGCTCCACCTGCATTTGCACGCGGGCTTTACGCCCGCGCGCCAGTCGGTCGAGATCGCCGCTCAGAGAACCGAGGTCGGCGATGGCGCTGGGGCGGCCGCTAATGGGCTGGCTGTAACGAATATGCGCATCCGCCAGAATAATGGTGCCTCCCAGATGCCGCTCGCGCAGCATCAGCCAGATAAGCCCCCATCCGGTTAAGGTAGCGAGCGAAAACAGGCTGCCGGCGAACAGCGTATGGTGCGGATTCTGGTTCCCCGCTTCCGGCATGGTGGTTATAAATTTCTGCCCGGTGTACTGCTGAATGCGTACGCCCATTTTTTCACTCAGCGGGATATGCTGATACCACGCCTGCTGGAGCTGCGCGCACCAGTCGCCACGGTGCAAAATATCGTCCAGCGACGCGATCGGTTTGATCATCAGAAAATGACGGATCGGCGTGGTGGTCGGGGTAGTGATCTCCCCCTGATTCACAAAGCCCAGCTTGGCGAAAAACTCCACCGCATCTTCGCGCGCGCTACAGGTGACCCGCTTAACCCCTTCCTGACGCGCTACCGACTCCAGGGTCATCGCCATCAGCGTCCCCAGCCCTTTATCCTGCACCGAGGGATGAACGGCCATAAAGCGAATGGAGGCTTCATTTTCCGCATTGATATACAGTCGGCCGACGGCAACCAGATTGCCCTCTTCATCCACCACCATCTGATGATGCGCCATCGCATCCCAGGCGTCGCGTTCCGATCCTTTTGGCTGATGCAGCGGCTTACGCAGCATCTCCCAGCGGAACTGGTAGTAGCTCTCTAACTCTTCTGCTGTTTGCGGTACACGAAGGTGATACATAGTCGTACTCTCTTTTGTTACCCGCAGCCTGCCCGGAAGCTGGGTCATACCTGCAACCAAAAGGTCACGGGACCATCATTGACCAAAGAAACCTGCATATCCGCAGCGAATCTTCCGGTCTGGGTGTGCATTTCCTGCTGGCGACAGCGGGCGACGAAATACTCATACAGCGCCTCAGCGCGGTCAGGGGCAGCGCCTTTCGAGAAGCTCGGTCGCATCCCCCGCTCGGTATCGGCCGCCAGCGTAAATTGCGAAACCACCAGCACGCTGCCGCCCGCCTGCTGGACATTCAGGTTCATTTTCCCTTCCGCATCACTGAAGATGCGGTAGCCCAGCACGCGTTCACAAAGGCGATTCGCCTTTTGTTCATCATCGTCTTTCTCGACGCCCAGCAGCACCAGAAGCCCCGGGCCAATTTCGCCCGTCACCTCGTCCGCCACGGTAACGCTTGCACGGGATACGCGTTGAATTAATGCAATCATGGTTGTTCTGTTTCTTCTGTTTTAAGTTTGCGGTATTCACCGAGAGTGACAGTAATTTCAGCGCCAAGCAAGACGATACACCAGGTCCAGTACACCCAGACGAACAAAATCGGCACCACCGAAATCACGCCATAAATTAGCTGATAGGACGGAAAGGTGGTGATATAGAGGGCAAACGCCTTTTTACCTGCCTCAAACAGCAGCGCCGCCACCAGCGCCCCGATCACCGCGTCGCGGTTACGTACCTGGGTTGTCGGTACAATACTATAGAGCAGCCAGAACGCTGCCCAGGAGAGGATCAGCGGAAATAGGCGGAGCAGATTATCAATTACGCCGTCCAGGTCGCTTGCCCAGCGCAGCGACAGCAGATAGGAACTGATCGCCAGGCTGGCGCCCGCCAGCAGCGGGCCGAGGGTCAGGATCATCCAGTAAACGGCAAAGGAATAAACTTTGGGGCGGCTGCGCGTGCTGCGCCAGATGGTGTTTAGCGCGCTGTCGATCGAGTACATCAGCAGCAGCGAGGTGACGATCAGGCCAAAGGCGCCTACGGCGGTCATGCGGCTGGAGTTGGCCACGAACTGCTCGATATATCCCTGGATTACATCCCCGGTCGCCGGAATAAAATTGGCGAAGATAAAATGACGGATCTGCACGCTGACTTCGGAGAACATAGGAAAGGCCGCAAACAGCGCGAACACGACGGCAATCAGCGGCACCAGGGACAGTAATGACACATAGGCGAGGTTCCCCGCCAGGGTGGTCATATGGTCTTCATCAATGCGCCGCCACAGCAGCTTTAGCCACGCCAGCAGCGGCCGGGTATGGTGGAGTAATTTTTGATGAACGGTTTTTAGCATAGCTGTTTCGCGAAATAGTCAGGGATGGTCTCCTTACCAGTCACCAGGATACTGGTGATCCCCAACCGGTTGGCCCCTGCTATATTATCGACGTTATCATCAAAAAAGACCGTATCTGCGGCGGAAAACCCCTCTTCTTCCAGTACTCGCAGATAAATTTGCGCTTCAGGCTTACGCAATCCCATCTCCTGCGACAAATAAATGCGATCGGCGGCCGCGCGCACTTCCGGGTATTCATCGGGCCAGAACGTGGTGTGCAGACGATTGGTATTGGAGAGCACCACCACCCGATGCCCCTGGGCACGAAGTTTATGCATGATGGTAATCACCTCCGGGCGCAGCGCGACAAACACCGCCTGCCAGCCGTGAGCAAACTGTTCATAGCTGAGGGGCATATTCATTTCATGGCACATGGCGGCGGCAAAGTCTTCATCGCTGAGCTCGCCGCGCTCATGCTGATGGAAAGCCTCACCCATGGTGAAATGCTGCTTCAGCGTCGCCAGCGGGATGCGGGTTAAATCGCTCCAGGCTCCCAATACCCGGTTGAAGTCAATGTCGACAATCACATTACCTAAATCAAAGATATAGAGCATTTTTGTCTCCTTCCGCGCCGTGGAAAATTAACTTTAGCGGGAAAGGCTGGATTTGACTATTGGCGTGTGATGCAGGAATGAAAAAAAGAAACCCCGCCGGTGAGGCGGGGTTTAGCGAACAACAAGAAGAAAAATTACTCTTCTTTTGCACCGCGCATCGCGCGTTTACGGTCGTTCTCGGTCAGGTGACGTTTACGGATACGGATAGAGGTCGGAGTAACTTCTACCAGTTCGTCGTCATCGATGAACTCCAGAGCCTGCTCCAGGGTCATCTTAACCGGCGGAACCAGAACCGTGGCTTCGTCAGTACCAGACGCACGCATGTTGGTCAGTTTCTTACCGGTCAGGCAGTTTACCGTCAGGTCGTTGGAACGGCTGTGAATACCGATGATCTGGCCTTCGTAAACTTCAGCGCCGTGGCCGAGGAACAGCTTACCGCGATCCTGCAGACCGAACAGCGCGAACGCTACCGCTTTACCCTGACCGTTGGAGATCAGTACGCCGTTGTTACGCTGGCCCACTTCGCCCGGACGAACGTCGTCGTAGTGGCTGAAGGTGGAGTACAGCAGACCGGTACCGGAGGTCATGGTCATGAACTCTGAACGGAAGCCGATCAGACCGCGGCTTGGGATCACGTAGTCGAGACGTACGCGGCCTTTACCGTCCGGATTCATGTTTTTCAGGTCGCCTTTACGCTCGCCCAGCGCCTGCATGACAGAACCCTGGTGCTGCTCTTCGACGTCCAGCGTCACGTTCTCGAACGGCTCTTGTTTACGGCCGTCGATTTCGCGGAAGATAACTTTCGGACGGGAAACCGCCATCTCGAAACCTTCACGACGCATGTTTTCAATCAGAACGGACAGGTGCAGTTCACCACGGCCGGAAACGCGGAACGCATCAGCGTCTTCGGTTTCTTCAACGCGCAGCGCCACGTTGTGCACCAGCTCTTTATTCAGACGGTCCAGGATCTGGCGAGAGGTAACGAACTTACCTTCTTTACCGCAGAACGGAGAGGTGTTGACGTTGAAGAACATGGAAACGGTCGGCTCATCAACGGACAGGGCCGGCAGCGCTTCGACATTCTGCGGGTCGCAGATGGTGTCGGAGATGTTCAGCTCGCCCAGACCGGTGATCGCGATGATGTCGCCAGCTTCAGCTACGTCGCTCTCAATTCGCTCCAGACCCAGGTGAGTCAGCACTTTACCGACTTTACCGTTACGGGTTTTGCCTTCGCTATCGATGATAGTGACCTGCTGGTTCGGCTTCACTTTACCGCGCTTGATGCGGCCGATGCCGATAACACCAACGTAGTTGTTGTAGTCCAGCTGGGAGATCTGCATCTGCAGCGGACCGTCAAGATCAACGTCCGGCGCCGGCACGCGATCGACAATCGCCTGGTACAGCGGGGTCATGTCGTCAGCCATGTCTTCGTGATCCAGACCCGCGATACCGTTCAACGCGGACGCGTAAACGATCGGGAAGTCCAGCTGTTCGTCGGTCGCATCGAGGTTAACGAACAGGTCGAACACCTGATCGACAACCCAGTCCGGACGCGCGCCCGGGCGGTCAACTTTGTTGATGACCACGATCGGCTTCAGACCGTGGGCAAAAGCTTTTTTGGTCACGAAGCGCGTTTGCGGCATCGGGCCATCAAAGGCATCTACCACCAGCAGCACAGAGTCAACCATGGACATAACACGCTCAACTTCACCTCCGAAGTCGGCGTGCCCTGGGGTATCAACGATGTTGATACGGTAATCATTCCATTTGATTGCGGTGTTTTTCGCGAGGATGGTAATCCCACGCTCTTTCTCCAAATCGTTGGAGTCCATCACACGTTCTTGTGCTTCAGTACGTGCGTCGAACGTACCGGATTGCTGTAGCAGCTTGTCAACCAGGGTAGTTTTACCATGGTCAACGTGCGCGATGATGGCGATATTACGCAGATTTTCGATCACAACTTTGCCTCAGGCATTAGAAATAGCGCGTTATTGTACACGTATTAAGCGAAGGACTGAACAGGATCACAAACATCCTCCGCAAACAAGTATTGCAGAGTTTCTTTGTGACCGCTTTCACGGAGCGATAAAAGGGCACCGTAACAAAAATTGCACCAAAATGGTGCTCAATGTTCACACTGAAGCACTATTTTGGTGCATTATCTCCATCATGGTGCAGTCCTTTTGCACTATGGTGCGCATGATACAGCGTTTTATAGGGCATTTAAAAGTTGGCACAGATTTCGCTTTATATTTTTTAAGGCAACAACGCCACTTTTAAGCAGTATGAAGTTTTCGTTACCACGACGACAATGACCAATCCGGGAGAGTTTAAGTATGTCCGCTGAACACGTTTTGACGATGCTGAACGAGCACGAAGTGAAGTTTGTCGATCTGCGCTTCACCGATACCAAAGGTAAAGAACAGCACGTCACGATTCCGTCTCATCAGGTAAATGCCGAATTCTTCGAAGAAGGCAAAATGTTTGATGGCTCCTCGATTGGTGGCTGGAAAGGTATCAACGAATCTGACATGGTCCTGATGCCGGACGCGTCCACCGCGGTCATTGACCCGTTCTACGAAGAACCGACCCTGATCATCCGCTGCGATATCCTCGAGCCAGGCACCCTGCAGGGCTATGACCGTGACCCGCGCTCCATCGCGAAACGCGCTGAAGAGTACCTGCGCGCCACCGGCATCGCTGATACCGTCCTGTTCGGGCCAGAACCAGAATTCTTCCTGTTCGACGACATCCGCTTTGGTGCCTCTATCTCCGGCTCCCATGTCGCGATCGATGACATTGAAGGTGCGTGGAACTCCTCTACCAAATACGAAGGCGGTAACAAAGGTCACCGTCCGGGCGTGAAAGGGGGTTACTTCCCGGTTCCGCCAGTAGACTCTTCTCAGGACATCCGTTCCACCATGTGTATGATCATGGAAGAGATGGGTCTGGTTGTTGAAGCCCATCACCATGAAGTAGCAACCGCAGGTCAGAACGAAGTGGCAACCCGCTTCAATACCATGACCAAAAAAGCGGATGAAATTCAGATTTACAAATACGTTGTTCACAACGTCGCTCACCGCTTTGGTAAAACCGCGACCTTTATGCCGAAACCGATGTTCGGCGACAACGGCTCCGGCATGCACTGCCATATGTCTCTGGCGAAAAACGGGACCAACCTGTTCTCCGGCGACAAATACGCCGGTCTGTCTGAGCAGGCGCTGTTCTACATCGGCGGCGTAATCAAACACGCTAAAGCCATCAACGCCCTGGCGAACCCGACCACCAACTCCTACAAGCGTCTGGTCCCGGGTTACGAAGCGCCGGTTATGCTGGCTTACTCTGCCCGTAACCGCTCTGCCTCTATCCGTATTCCGGTGGTGACCTCTCCGAAAGCGCGTCGTATCGAAGTGCGCTTCCCGGACCCGGCTGCCAACCCGTACCTGTGCTTTGCGGCGCTGCTGATGGCTGGCCTTGATGGTATCAAGAACAAAATCCATCCGGGCGAAGCAATGGATAAAAACCTGTATGACCTGCCGCCGGAAGAAGCGAAAGAGATCCCGCAGGTTGCCGGTTCTCTGGAAGAAGCCCTGCAGGCCCTGGATGCTGACCGCGAGTTCCTGACCGCTGGCGGCGTGTTCACCAATGACGCTATCGATGCCTACATCGCCCTGCGTATGGAAGAGAACGACCGCGTACGCATGACTCCGCATCCGGTTGAGTTCGAACTGTACTACAGCGTCTAATTTTGCTGTAAATCCAGGGTATGTCGTGTTGTGGCGCGAGATGCCCGGGATATTTTGTTGCCGTGGAAACTTTCAGCCCATCTCAGGATGGGCTTTTTTCTCCACCAACACGCTGATCTCGCGAGCTTTTTACCGATAAAAAGCTATACTGCACTAAATTGGTGCATTCATTTTCAGGAGACTGTCGAATGGCAACAGGCACACTGCCCGATGCTGGGCAGATCCTTAACTCCCTTATCAACAGTATTTTACTGGTCGATGATGACCTGGCGGTGCACTTTGCCAACCCTGCGGCGCAGCAGCTGCTGGCGCAGAGCTCGCGCAAACTGTTTGGCACCCCATTACCTGAGCTGTTGAGCTATTTTTCGTTGAATATCGGGCTGATGCAGGAGAGCCTGCAGGCGGGCCAGGGGTTTACCGATAACGAAGTGACGCTGGTTATCGATGGCCGTTCGCACATCCTGTCGTTGACCGCCCAGCGGCTGCCGGAAGGCTTTATTCTGCTGGAAATGGCCCCGATGGATAATCAGCGCCGCCTGAGCCAGGAGCAGCTGCAGCATGCGCAGCAGGTCGCCGCTCGCGACCTCGTCCGCGGCCTGGCGCATGAGATAAAAAACCCGTTAGGCGGCCTGCGCGGCGCGGCCCAGCTGCTCAGCAAAGCGCTGCCCGACCCGGCGCTAACGGAATATACCAAAGTGATCATTGAGCAGGCCGACCGGCTAAGAAATCTGGTCGACCGCCTGCTCGGACCACAGCATCCGGGCATGCACGTTACCGAAAGCATCCACAAAGTCGCCGAACGGGTAGTTAAACTGGTTTCCATGGAGTTGCCGGACAACGTGAAGTTGATCCGCGATTACGACCCCAGCCTACCAGAGCTACCCCACGACCCGGATCAAATTGAACAGGTGTTGCTGAACATCGTCCGTAATGCGCTGCAGGCTCTGGGGCCGGAAGGGGGCGAAATTATTCTTCGCACCCGCACCGCTTTCCAGCTGACGCTGCACGGGGTGCGTTATCGCCTCGCCGCCCGCATCGACGTTGAAGATAATGGCCCGGGTATTCCGCCCCATCTCCAGGATACGCTGTTCTATCCGATGGTCAGCGGCCGCGAAGGCGGTACCGGCCTGGGCTTATCTATCGCCCGTAGCCTTATCGATCAGCACTCCGGCAAAATTGAATTCACCAGCTGGCCGGGTCATACCGAATTTTCGGTATACCTGCCTATTCGGAAGTAGAGGTGTTTATGCAACGAGGGATAGCCTGGATCGTTGATGACGATAGCTCCATCCGCTGGGTGCTTGAACGCGCGCTCACCGGAGCCGGCTTGAGCTGCACAACGTTCGAAAGCGGCAATGAGGTGCTAGATGCCCTCACCACCAAAACCCCGGATGTACTGCTGTCAGATATCCGTATGCCGGGAATGGATGGTCTGGCGCTGCTCAAACAGATTAAGCAGCGCCATCCAATGCTTCCGGTCATCATAATGACCGCGCATTCCGATCTGGACGCCGCGGTCAGCGCTTATCAGCAGGGCGCGTTTGATTATTTGCCCAAACCTTTTGATATCGATGAAGCCGTCGCCCTCGTCGACCGGGCGATAAGCCACTATCAAGAGCAGCAGCAGCCGCGAAATGCGCCGATAAGTAGCCCAACCGCCGACATCATCGGCGAAGCGCCAGCTATGCAGGATGTCTTTCGCATTATTGGCCGCCTGTCGCGCTCATCCATCAGCGTGCTGATCAATGGCGAATCCGGTACCGGTAAAGAGCTTGTCGCACATGCCCTGCATCGCCATAGTCCACGCTCAAAAGCGCCGTTTATCGCGCTGAATATGGCGGCGATCCCCAAGGACCTGATTGAGTCCGAGCTGTTCGGCCATGAAAAAGGAGCCTTTACCGGCGCCAATACCGTCCGTCAGGGTCGCTTTGAACAGGCTGACGGCGGTACGCTGTTCCTGGATGAAATTGGCGATATGCCGCTTGATGTCCAGACTCGTCTGCTGCGCGTGCTGGCGGATGGTCAGTTTTATCGCGTGGGCGGTTACGCGCCGGTCAAGGTCGATGTGCGGATCATCGCCGCCACCCACCAGAACCTGGAACAGCGCGTGCAGGAGGGGAAATTTCGTGAAGATTTGTTCCACCGCCTGAACGTCATCCGGGTGCATTTACCGCCGCTGCGCGAGCGCCGGGAAGATATTCCACGCCTGGCCCGCCATTTCCTGCAGATAGCCGCCCGCGAGCTCGGCGTTGAAGCCAAACAGCTGCATCCGGAAACGGAGACAGCGCTGACCCGCCTGGCGTGGCCAGGCAACGTCCGTCAGCTGGAAAACACCTGTCGCTGGCTCACCGTCATGGCCGCCGGCCAGGAGGTGCTGACGCAGGATCTGCCGAGCGAACTGTTTGAGACCACGATTCCTGATAGCCCAACGCAGATGCAGCCTGACAGCTGGGCGACGCTGCTGGGTCAGTGGGCCGATCGGGCGTTGCGATCCGGTCATCAAAACCTGCTCTCAGAAGCGCAACCCGAAATGGAGCGCACGCTGCTAACGACCGCCCTGCGCCATACTCAGGGGCACAAACAGGAGGCTGCGCGCCTGCTGGGATGGGGACGTAATACCCTGACGCGTAAGCTAAAAGAGTTGGGTATGGAGTAGGGTTCAACAGCATGATGAAAAATAGCCGATCGGCGCAAAGTGCTGCTATTTTGTACTTTACTGTTCCGATGAGTTGAGTATGATCGTCCCCGGCATTAGGGGAGAGCATCATGTTTGAATCACTGGTGAGTATGATATCGAGCGGCGCCGCTGCGAGTCACACGCCACAAACGGCAGTCGCTGCCGTGCTGTGCGCTGCGCTGGTCGGGCTGTTCAGCTAATTGTTCCCCCTCTCCTGCGGGAGAGGGGGAAAACATTAAATAACCCGTGAGAACTGCTGCATCCGGGCCTTTTGCCGTAGGTAGGCATCAAAGCACATACAGATGTTGCGGATCAGCAGGCGACCTTTCGCCGTCACCTGAATGACCTTATCATCCACAGCCACCAGCCCGTCATGCGCCAGCGGCGCCAGCAGCTTCAGATCCTCGGCGAAATAAGACGCAAAATCCACGTCCCACTGCGCCTCGACCGCCGCGATATCCAGCTGGAAGTTACAGATCAACGCCTTAATCACGTCGCGACGCAGACAGTCATCGCGAGTTAACGCGATCCCGCGCCACAGGGCGTTCCCTTGCTCTGCTACCTGCTGGTAGTACTGCTTGAGCTCTTTTTGGTTCTGGGCGTAGCTGTCGCCAATCATGCTGATCGCCGAAACGCCCATCCCCAGCAGATCGGTATCGCCCTGAGTGGTGTAGCCCTGGAAATTACGATGCAGTACGCCGTGACGTTGCGCGACCGCTAATTCATCATCGGGACGGGCGAAATGGTCCATGCCGATAAACTGATAGCCTGCCGTCGTCAGCGAGCCGATGGTTTCCTGCAGGATCTCCAGCTTCTGCTCAGCGGAGGGCAGATCGGCATCTTTAATCTTCCGCTGAGCGGCAAAGAGCGTGGGCAGATGCGCATAGTTAAACACGCTCAGGCGGTCAGGATTGAGCTCGGCGACCTTTTGCAGGGTAAAGGCGAAGCTCTCCGGCGTTTGCTTCGGCAGGCCATAAATGAGGTCGATATTGGTCGAGGTAAAACCAATCTCCCGCGCATGGTTGAGCAAATCAAAGATGAACGCTTCGTCCTGCTCACGGTTAACCAGACGCTGAACCTCTTTATTGAAGTCCTGTACGCCCATACTCAGGCGGTTGAAACCCTCAGCGCGTAAATGATCGAGGACATCCAGCTCGATTTCACGCGGATCGACCTCAATGGAGATCTCGGCTTCCGCGCTGAAATGGAAATGGCTGCGCAACAGATCCATCAGGCGACTGATTTGCGACTTATTGAGATAAGTTGGCGTGCCGCCCCCCCAGTGCAGTTGCTTCACCTGGCGAGTGGCAAACAGCGGCGCGCGGTGGATGATCTCCTGTTCAAGGACATCGAGATATTGATCGGCCTTATGCTGCTGGCGGGTGACTATCTTATTGCAGCCGCAGAAATAACACAGCTTATGGCAAAACGGGATATGCACGTACAGCGACAGGGGACGCTGTGGGTAACGGGCCACAGCGGCATCGAATTCCGCCGCGCCAAATTGCGGTGAAAACTCCAGCGCGGTGGGATACGAGGTATAGCGCGGCCCGGAATAGTTATATTTCTGGATCAGGGCCAGATCCCAGTCGATTATCTGCTCAGACATGCTCACTCCTTCCGATGGTGCCGCCGACGGGTACGCCGTCCCGGCCCCACCGCACCGCGGGTCATGAGCCGGTTGCGCAGCCATTTCTGACGCCGCGACAACCGTTGTAGTTTAACGAATAACCACAGCAGATAACATATAACCAGAAGGGTTATAAGGAGTACCGGGAATCCGATGGGATGCAAATGTTAGTTTCCACCCTTCAGCAGACGCATCATATCTTCCTGACGCTCTTCCTCTTCTTCATCTTCATCATCGTAAGAGAGGCCGAGCTGCTGCATCAGCTCATCAATGCGATCCAGTTTGGCGTCCACCCAGCTCTGCTCTTCAGCATTAAGGGTGCCGCCCTCTTCCAGACGTTCCAGCAGCGCGTCCAGGCGCTCATCATTCTCCAGCAACTCCAGCTCAGCCTGCGGTGAAAGCATAGGTTTCTCGCTCTTTGGTTTATGCTGCTTGGGGGCTGGAGCGCTGCTTTCGCTCACGCCCAGCGGGATCGGTTTTTTGCTACCCACGCGCGGATCTTGCGCCTGACGCTGTTTTTTACCCGCTGAAGCCGCATCGCCGCCGTTCGCGCGACTGCCTGCCGCGTGGCCACGATGTTTCTTCTGCCGTTTGCGATCGCGAGCTTCCTGATTTAACTCTTCACGCGACTTGCGGCCGGATTTGCCACGGGTGGCGGATGTCGGTTTTTTCATGATGTGTAATCTTCAGACAGTAGTATTCAGTATAGAATTGAGGCGGAATCTAGCAGAAAGCAAGCAAAGAAAAAAGGCGACAGATTACTCTGTCGCCTTTTTCCTCACTGACCACCCTTAACGGGCTCTTCTTTCCCTGTTCGCTAACGACTCACCCTGTCTTTCCCTTAGCGTCCAACGGTCCCTGTTTCTTCCTTTTCCCTGTAAAACGTCTCCAAGACGCGCGTCATCCTGACTATCCTGTGGTCTTCGCCTCCTGGCGCTTCCTGACTCCTCGTCCTGAGTCCTAATCCTTTCAGCATCCCCGCCGTTGTGTATTACTTTACCTTGTTGACAAAAATCGACAACCAGTCTGGCAGTTAAAAATCTATTTTCAGAATTCTCTATTTCTATAATTAATTAATTTTCAACACTTTAAATATGTTTTTTCTTATTTTCCTCAGGTATGTCCTATACAAAGAATAGTCAATGTCTCACAAACCATATGGTTTTTACTTACAGGAACGGCGTGCGGTAAAAACAGCCTTTTTCTGCTGTTCAGGTATAATCCCTGCCATAGCCTGTTTTAACGGAGACGACCGTCTTGACCAACTGGAATTATCAACTGACGCACTTTGTCACTAGCGCGCCAGATATCCGCCATCTTCCTGCCGATACCGGTATTGAAGTGGCGTTCGCCGGCCGCTCCAACGCGGGAAAATCCAGCGCGCTGAATACGCTGACTAATCAGAAGAACCTGGCGCGTACCTCCAAAACCCCGGGGCGTACGCAGCTGATTAACCTGTTCGAAGTCGCTGAGGGCAAGCGCCTTGTCGACCTGCCCGGCTATGGTTATGCGCAAGTACCCGAAGAGATGAAGATCAAGTGGCAGCGCGCGCTGGGGGAATACCTGGAAAAACGTCTGTGCCTGAAGGGTCTCGTGGTGCTGATGGACATACGTCATCCGCTTAAAGATCTCGATCAGCAGATGATCGAATGGGCGGTAGAGAGCGATATTCAGGTGCTGGTACTGCTCACCAAAGCCGATAAGCTCGCCAGCGGCGCGCGTAAAGCGCAAGTGAATATGGTGCGTGAAGCGGTACTGGCCTTCAATGGCGATGTCCAGGTTGAACCCTTCTCTTCGCTGAAAAAATCTGGCGTCGATAAGCTGCGACAGAAGCTGGATAGCTGGTTTAACGAAATCCCGCCGCAAGAAGCCGTCGAAGACGCCGAGTAACCCCCGCTTTTTCCGGATAACGGCGCGTAGCGCCCTATCCGGACGTTCATACTACGTTGTTTTCACAGCCTAAAACTTTTCTTTCGCGCAATAAAAAACGCCCCGGTCATAAATGACCGGGGCGGCTAAAATATTCAGCCAAATCCGATTACGTGAAGTAAAAGGTCTGAAAGATAGAACATCTTACCTCTGTACCCTACGCGAATAACTTTACTCTTCTTTCGCTCACGGATAAAGCATTTTTTGTAGTTTTTTTTCACTATTTACATAGCAAATTCAAATGATCCTCACAAAACTCTATAAGTTATGTTGCTTACTTACAGAAAATCGCATTGCGCTTAGTATACTTAGTGCGCTTGATCCCAGTTTTCGCCGCTGCCCACTTCCACCAGCAACGGTACCGCCAGCGTAGTGCTGTTCTCCATCAGTTCGTGGATCTTTTTCGATACGGCATCGAGCTCATCCTTATGCACTTCAAAGACCAGTTCATCGTGAACCTGCATGATCATCCGCACGCGAGGTTTCTCGCTCCGCAGCCATTCATCAACGGCAATCATCGCCCGCTTGATAATATCCGCAGCCGTCCCCTGCATCGGGGCGTTAATCGCCGCACGCTCCGCGCCGGCACGACGAGCGCCATTGCTGGACTTGATATCCGGCAAATAGAGTCGACGGCCATCCAGCGTTTCAACATACCCTTGCTCCTTCGCCTGTGCGCGGGTGCGCTCCATATACTCCAGGACGCCCGGATAACGTTCGAAATAAAGATCCATGTACTTCTGCGCTTCTTTACGCGGGATGTTCAGCTGGCGGGCCAGGCCAAAGGCGCTCATGCCGTAGATCAGACCGAAGTTGATGGCTTTCGCACTGCGCCGCTGTTCGCTGCTGACGCTGTCCAGCGGTAAGCCAAATACTTCAGCCGCCGTCGCCCGGTGAATATCCTTCCCTTCCGCGAAGGCGGTCAGCAGGCCTTTATCCCGCGACAGGTGCGCCATAATGCGCAGCTCGATTTGCGAGTAGTCCGCCGAGACAATGACGTAATCTTCCGGCGCGATAAACGCCTGGCGAATACGGCGCCCTTCTTCGTTACGCACCGGAATGTTTTGCAGGTTTGGATCGGTAGACGACAAACGGCCGGTGGCGGTGACCGCCTGATGATAGGAGGTATGCACGCGGCCCGTTTTGGGGTTAATCATCAGCGGCAGCTTATCGGTATAGGTCGACTTCAGCTTCGCCAGCCCACGATACTCCAGAATCACTTTCGGCAACGGATAATCGAGCGCCAGCTCTTCCAGCACCTCTTCAGAGGTGGACGGCGCACCGCCCGGCGTCTTCTTCAGCGGCTTGATACCCTGTTTTTCAAACAGGATCGTTTGCAGCTGTTTGGTGGAGGAGAGATTAAACGCTTCCCCGGCGATCTCATGTGCTCGCTGCTCCAGCTCAACCAGGCGCTGGGCAATTTCCTGCGAGTGCGCATGCAGCACGGCGGGGTCGATTTTAACGCCGTTGCGCTCAACGCGAGACAGCACCGGCACCAGCGGCATTTCAATATGCTGGAAGATATTCAGCGGGCCTTCATGCTGCTGTAGCTTCGGCCACATCTTCAGATGCAGCTGGAGCGTAACGTCGGCATCTTCCGCCGCGTAGCGACCAGCCTCTTCCAGCGCAATCTGGTTAAAGGTGAGCTGATTCTTACCCTTGCCAGCGATCTCTTCGAAGGTAATGGTTTTATGTTTCAGCCAGCGGTCGGAAAGACTGTCCATATCGTGGCGGCCCGCCACGCTGTCGAGAATGTAAGACTCGAGCATGGTATCGAACGCAATCCCGCGCAGCTCAATGTCGTAATTAGCCAAAATGCCGCGATCGTATTTGAGATTTTGCCCGACCTTGAGCACCTTCTCATCCTCCAGCAGCGGTTTAAGCAGCGCCAGCACGCGCTCGCGCGGGATCTGATCCGGCGCATCAAGATAATCATGCGCTACCGGGACATAGGCGGCCACGCCTGGCTCAACAGCGAATGAAAGACCAACCATGTTGGCGGAGATGTTATCCAGGCTGTCGGTTTCCGTATCAAAGGCAAAGAGCGGCGCCTGCTTCAGCTTATCGATCCAGGTGAGCAGCGTAGCCTCATCAAGGATAGTGACATAATGCTCTGCTGAAAGTGCAGTAGCGGCTTCAACCTCTTCTTCCGCTTCTGCCGCTGCTGCAGGCACTGCAGGTTTCGCAGCCGGTTTGCCCCCCTTAGCCTGCAGCCATTTTCCGGCCTCAACGTCGGTGGTCCAGCGCTTAAATTCATACTGTCTGAACAGCGCCAGCAGATCGTCTGCCGCCGGCGGCTGCACCTCCAGCTCTTCGCAGGTGAGCTCCAGCTCGACGTCGGTTTTGATGGTCGCCAGCTGATAAGAGAGATAAGCCACGTCCTTGTTCTGCTCGAGCTTCGCCGCCATCGTTTTCGCGCCGCGGAAGCTCAGTTCAGCGATCTTCTCCGGTTCCGCATACAGCGTATCAAGACCGCCGAGGCCTTGCAGCAGCGCCTGGGCGGTCTTTTCGCCCACGCCCGGCACGCCGGGAATGTTATCCGAGGAGTCGCCCATCAGCGCCAGGAAATCAATAATCAGCTCCGGCGGGACGCCGTACTTAGTAACCACCTCATCCGGTCCGAGGATAGTGTTGGTCATGGTATTGATCAGGGTGATGCCCGGCGTCACCAGCTGGGCCATGTCTTTATCGCCGGTGCTGATCAGGACTGGGCGACCTGCCCTTTCCGCTTCCCGCGCCAGGGTGCCAATCACATCGTCAGCTTCGACGCCCGGGACAGCCATCAGCGGCAGCCCCATCGCTTTCACCATCTTATGCAACGGCTCAATCTGCGCGCGCAGATCGTCCGGCATCGGCGGGCGGTGAGATTTGTAATGCTCGAACAATTCATCACGGAAGGTTTTCCCTTTCGCATCAAAGACCACGACGGCATGAGTCGGTTGATACTGCAGTATCAAACTGCGCAGCATATTCAGTACGCCGTACATAGCCCCGGTGGGCTCCCCTGCGCTGTTAGTCAGCGGCGGAAACGCATGATACGCCCGATAAAGATAGGAGGAGCCGTCAACGAGGATGAGAGGGTTTTCTGGGATCTGAACCATAATTTCCGTGCCTGTTTATCAGATTATGGATAAAGGATGCCACAGACGGGCATGAAATCCTGAATTTTTCCCGCAATTCGCGGAAAAGATTCAACGCTCGTCGCGATCGCGCGACAACTTAGCTTGTGGATAACTTTGTGCATAGTTTTACAACGTCAGCTTATCCGCCCCTGAAAATAAATGAATAAATAGTATTATTTACTATTTATCAACCACTTAAAAACAGATCAACGATCCTGGCATTAATTTGATGACCTAATCTTCCATGTGGATAGAAGATCCTTGTTTTTTTCTGTTCTGGTAAGACCCGTCATTTGCCGCGTTTTCTGGTAAAATCAGCCTCTTGCGCAGCTTAAAGGCGCTCTTTGTCAGCCTAACTTTCTGAATAAACTAACTATGTCGAGATTACTCGCTGCGATAACACTTCCGCTGAGTATCGCCTTAACCATCTTAGTCACCATTATCTGCTCTGTACCGATCATCGTCGCCGGGCTGATTAAACTGCTGGTCCCCATTCCAGCGGTATGGCGCTCTATATCCGTTTTTTGCAATTTTATGATGTACTGCTGGTGCGAAGGGCTGGCGCTGCTGTTGCATCTCAATCCCTGGCTAAAATGGGACGTCCAGGGTCTGGAAGGCCTGAACAAAAAGAACTGGTATCTGCTGATCAGCAACCACCACAGCTGGGCAGACATCGTGGTGCTGTGCGTGCTGTTCCGCAAGCATATTCCGATGAATAAGTACTTCCTTAAACAACAGCTGGCGTGGGTACCCTTCATTGGCCTCGCCTGCTGGGCGCTGGATATGCCTTTTATGCGCCGCTACTCGCGCAGCTATCTTATTCGTCACCCGGAGCGCCGCGGTAAAGATGTCGAAACCACCCGCCGTTCGTGTGAAAAATTTCGCGCGCATCCGACGACTATCGTCAATTTTGTAGAAGGCTCGCGTTTTACCGAAGAAAAAAAGCGCGAAACGCGCTCTCCTTACCACAACCTGTTACCGCCGAAAGCCGCTGGTATCGCCATGGCGCTCAACGTACTCGGTTCGCAGTTCGATAAACTGCTGAACGTCACGCTGTGCTACCCGGATAATCATACAAGACCATTTTACGATATGTTAAGCGGCCGCCTGACGCGCATTGTGGTCCGTATCAATCTGGTCCCTATTGGCGAAGAGCTGCACGGCGATTACGTTAACGATAAGAACTTTAAGCGCAGCTTCCAGCGCTGGCTGAATGGCCTATGGGAAGAGAAAGACCGTCAGTTGACTGACATCATGCGGGACAAAGAACGGTAGCTATTGCAAAACAGATAAAGTAACGCCGGTCAGTGACCGGCGTTTTTTTATTTCTTCTCTACCAGTTGCTTCACGGTATCCGCATACTGAGCGACGAAGACATCCATATTGCTGGTGTCCATCCCCTGCGGATTCAGCTGGTATTTACCATTAACATACATAGCCGGTACGCCCTGCAGCTGCAGATCGGCTGCCGCTTTCTCTTGCTGAGCGACCAGAGATTTCACCACGAAGCTATTCCATGCGGCATCGTAGTCTTCCCCTTTCACGCCAGCGTCGACAAACACTTTACGAATGTCAGCCACACTCTGCACAGTCTGGTTTTTCTGCACGGCTTCGAACATCGGCGCAGTAATTTTGTCTTCAACGCCCAGCGCGATGGCCACCGCCCATGCCTGCGTCAGATCCTTGCCCAGCGGACCCAGGAACTCAACGTGGTATTTGGTCATTTTAGTGCCTTCCGGCAGTTTCTGGCGCACATTGTCAGAGACATGCAGCACTTCTTCAAACTGGTAGCAGTGCGGGCAGTAGAACGAAAAGAACTCGAGCACCTGCGGCTCGCCAGCAATAGGCTTATCAAGGGTGATGTACTGCTTGCCGTCGGTGATCTGGGCAGCGGATGCACTAAAAGCCAGAATCATACCAGCCAGCGCCAGCCAAACTTTTTTCATGATTTACTCTCTCCTGGATATATCACATTAATACATTGGCGTTAACTGAAGCGGGGGTTCCTGTAGAACCTTCACCTGCTCAAGAAAAGTCGACGTCTGCCCCCGCCAGTAATCCTCCCCGGTTAACCAGGGGAAATTGACCGGGAAAGCGGGATCGTCCCAGCGTCTGAGCAACCACGCCAGATAATAAACCAGTCGCATAGCGCGTAAAGGTTCAATCAGCGCGATTTCATCGCTGTTAAAGGGGCTGAATTCCTCATAGGCCTCGACAATAGTCTCCAGCTGCATACGCTGTTCAGCCTTATCGCCGTTGAGCAGCATCCACAGATCCTGAATCGCCGGGCCGGTGCGCGCATCGTCTAAGTCGACAAACAGTGGTCCGTCGCGCCAGAGGATATTACCGGCATGGCAGTCACCGTGCAGGCGCAACGTGTTCCCGCGGCCGTGCCATTGCTCCATGACGGCAGCAATGAGTTTATCGGTCGCCTTCAGGAAATCGGCCTTCAGGCCAGAGGGGATCAGCGTCGCCTGCTCAAACACCTGACGCGGTTCCAGCAGGTACTCCTGCACGCCAATTTCCGGGCGGGCAGTAAAGCGCTGTTTGCGGCCAGTCTGGTGCAGGCGCCCCAGGTAGCGGCCAACCCATTCCATCTGATCAAGGTTATCCGCTTCGAACTGACGACCGCCAAGGCTTGGGAAAACGGCAAAGTAGAATCCCTGATGCTGATGAAGCGTGCTGTCATTAAATAAGAGCGGCGCAGCAACGGGCACTTCATCTTCTACAAGCTGAAGCGCAAACTGGTGTTCTTCAAGGATCTGTTCTGCGGACCAGCGCTCAGGACGATAGAACTTTACCACATAGCGATGGCGCTCTTCGTCCTGGAACTGATAAACGCGGTTCTCATAGCTGTTTAGCGGGGTGAGACCGGAGTCCACCCGCATACCCAGATCGAATAACCCATCGATAATGGTATCCGGGCGAAGCGTCTGAAAAGTAAAAGCCTTATCGTGCATCCTGACATCCGATAATCGTACGAATAGTTCAGGATATCATCTCATTGCACTTTACGCGGTAGCGCTTACAACCTTTTACTCTTTTATTACCCCGCGGGCGCGCAGCAGCGCGGTTTTAAAATCCTCTTCATAATCCTTCTGAATACCCGGGATGACAGCATCTTTGGAAGAGTCGCGCATCTTCAGGTGATAGATCAGAATATCGTCGGAAAGATCGCTCAGTTCGCCATCATAGCCGGCCTCTTTCGCCAGCTTCTGCAAAAATTGCATCAGGTTCAGTTCAGGCTCTTTTTGCCAGGCTGGCTGGAGGAGTTCAATTACTTCATTCAGACGTTTACATTTCATGGTCATGCTCCTTACTCTTGATAGGGACAAGTTAACAGGGTCAATCCCACAATGAAAGAGGCGATATTCATATGCAAAGCGAGGCGATAACCGGCGTCGTGCTGGCGGGCGGCAGGGCCACGCGGATGGGCGGCATTGATAAAGGATTACAGGCGCTAAATGGTCGCCCTCTCTGGCGACACGTCGCGGAAGCATTAGCCCCGCAGGTAGATGAGTTAGTCATTAGCGCCAATCGTCATCTTGAACAGTGGCGTGCCAGCGGATATCCGGTCTTTCGAGACATACAGGAGGGTTATCAGGGGCCGCTGGCCGGAATGCTTGCTGTGATGCAGCAGGTCGCGAGCCCATGGTTTGTTTTTTGCCCCTGCGACACGCCGTTCATTCCGTCCTTTTTGGTGGAGCGCTTTATCCAGCAGAGAGGGGACGCACCGGTCGTTTGGGCCCATGACGGCGAACGGGATCATCCTGCCGTTGCATTAGTTCATCGTCAAATCATTCCGGAACTGGAGGCTTATCTGGCACATGGAGAGCGCAGGGTGATGGTTTTTATGCGACAAATGGGTGGGCGCCCGGTGAATTTCAGCGATGTGAAAACTGCTTTCATTAATGTAAATACGCTCGAAGATTTGCAGCAGATGCAGGAGCCATCATGATCCCATTACTGGCGATCGCCGCATGGAGCGGTACCGGAAAAACAACATTATTAAAGCGTCTTATCCCTGAGCTTTGCGCTCTAGGATTACGCCCGGGACTGATAAAGCACACCCATCATGATATGGACGTGGATAAGCCGGGCAAAGATAGCTATGAACTGCGTAAGGCGGGCGCTGCGCAAACTATTGTCGCCAGCGAACAGCGGTGGGCATTGATGACCGAGACGCCAGAGAAGCCGGAATTAGATCTCACATGGCTGGTCAGTCGAATGGATGCCAGCAAACTGGACCTGGTTTTAGTGGAGGGGTTCAAACATGAATCCGTGCCGAAGATCCTGCTTTTTCGGCAAAACAGCGGCCATCGTGTAGAAGAGCTGGTAATTGATGAGCATACCATCGCCGTGGCCAGCGATGTATCGATCGCGACCTCACTTCCGCTGCTGGATTTAAATGATGTACCACAGATCGCGACATTTATTGTGAGTTGGTTAGAGAGGCAATAGTCATTTATCGACGGTGATATAGGAGGGATTTTCCCGGAGGCGGTGCTGCGCACCTTGTCCGGCCACAGGGACGTAGCCCCGGTAAGCGCAGCGCCACCGGGGAGGCATGCCGGCACGCTGGCCGGACGACAGAAACGCAAAAAGCCCATCCGACAGGATGGGCTCTTCACTTGTTTGATGCCTGGCAGTTTATGGCGGGCGTCCTGCC
>NZ_JBPYUI010000021.1:0-100534 GCF_051858335.1 Klebsiella sp. K47 | reverse complement strand
TCCATGTCACTTTGAGTGCCCACACAGATTGTCTGATAAATTGTTAAAGAGCAGTGCCGCTTCGTTTTCGCTGCGGCGCGGGGTGTGCATATTACGCTTTCCCGCTGCAGAGTCAAGCATTTATTTTTGCTTTTCTCTGCGAGGTTCTCACCGGAACCCCGCTGACCCGGCGGCTTGTTTGCCGTTGTTCCGTGTCAGTGGAGGCGCATTATAGGGAGTAATTCTGAGGTGACAAGGGGAAATGCAAAAAAAGTTTTCAACCGTCTCTTTTTTCAACAATGCGGCGAGGAATGTCGCAAAAAACCGCCGTTTTGCCGTTTTAACCGACGAAACGGGGCGCCTGGTGGCATACTGTTAGAGTAGAGGAAAGAAAGGAACGGCATTTATGTCTTTAAGCGCACAGCAACTGGCGGCACAAAAGAACATCTCCTGGGTACTGGCCGAAAAGCTCGCCCAAAAAATACTGACTGGCGAATATCAGCCGGAAAGCATTCTTCCCGGCGAAATGGAGTTGGGGGAGCAGTTCGGCGTAAGCCGTACCGCCGTCCGCGAAGCGGTGAAGACGCTTACTGCAAAAGGCATGCTGCTGCCCCGCCCTCGCATTGGCACCCGGGTGATGCCGCGCAGCAGCTGGAATTTCCTTGATAAGGAACTGCTCTCCTGGTGGCTAACAGAAGATAACTTCGAAGAGGTGGTAAGCCACTTTCTCGTCATGCGCAGCAGCCTGGAGCCACAGGCCTGCTTTCTCGCCGCCGCCAACGGCACCGCCGGGCAAAAAGCGCAGCTCAATACATTAATGGAAGAGATGATTGCTCTGAAACGCCATTTTCAGCGCGAACGCTGGATAGAAGTCGATATGGCCTGGCATGAACATATCTATGAAATGAGCGGTAATCCTTTCCTCAGCTCTTTCGCCTCGCTGTTTCATTCGGTCTACCACACCTACTTCACGTCGATTACGCAAAATGAAGTGGTGAAGCTCGATCTCCACCAGGCGATTGTCGATGCCATTCTTAACAGTGATGCGCCGGGGGCATTGCTCGCCTGCCAGGCATTGTTGAACGCCCCACACCACGTAAATCAATAACAAGGATTTGGCATGAGCGGAAAAAAAGGGCGCAGCATGGCTGGCCTGCCGTGGATCGCGGCGATGGCCTTCTTTATGCAGGCGCTGGATGCCACCATTCTTAACACCGCCCTCCCGGCTATCGCCCACAGTCTTAATCGTTCTCCCTTAGCGATGCAGTCGGCCATTATCAGCTATACGCTGACGGTGGCGATGCTGATCCCGGTCAGCGGCTGGCTGGCAGATCGCTTCGGCACGCGCCGGGTCTTTATCATCGCCGTTAGCCTGTTCACCCTCGGTTCCCTCGCCTGCGCCCTCTCCAGTTCCTTAACGGAACTGGTTATTTTTCGCGTAATTCAGGGGATCGGTGGGGCGATGATGATGCCGGTAGCGAGGCTGGCCCTGCTGCGTGCCTACCCCCGCAGCGAACTGTTGCCGGTCCTGAACTTTGTCACCATGCCGGGATTGGTGGGGCCGATTCTGGGCCCGGTACTCGGCGGGGTATTTGTGACCTGGGCCAGCTGGCATTGGATTTTCCTGATAAACATTCCGATCGGCGTAATTGGCATTCTGTACGCCCGTAAATACATGCCAAATTTCACAACGCCGCGCCGACGCTTCGATATAGGCGGTTTTCTGTTATTTGGCTTAAGTCTGGTGTTATTTTCCAGCGGTATTGAACTGTTTGGGGAAAAAATCGTGGCGACATGGCAGGCGCTGGCCGTGATTGCCGTCAGTCTGTTACTGCTCGTGGCCTATGTGCGTCACGCGCGTCGCCATCCGACGCCGCTTATCTCGCTCTCTTTATTTAAGACCCATACGTTCTCGGTCGGCATTGCCGGCAACCTCGCCACGCGGTTGGGTACCGGCTGCGTACCGTTTCTGATGCCGCTGATGCTGCAGGTTGGTTTCGGCTATCCGGCCATTATCGCCGGCTGTATGATCGCCCCCACCGCTATCGGCTCGATTATTGCGAAATCCACCGTTACCCAGGTGCTGCGCTGGTTTGGCTATCGTAAGACCCTGGTGGGGATCACCGTGTTTATTGGCCTTATGATCGCCCAGTTCTCGCTGCAGTCGCCAGAGATGCCGCTGTGGATGCTTCTTCTGCCGCTGTTCGTGCTGGGGATGGCGATGTCCACGCAGTTTACCGCCATGAATACCATTACCCTGGCCGATCTGACCGATGATAATGCCAGCAGCGGCAACAGCCTGCTGGCCGTCACCCAGCAGCTTTCAATTAGTCTCGGGGTGGCCATCAGCGCTGCGGTGCTACGCTTCTATGAAGGTTTTGATAATGCAAGCACGGTACAGCAGTTTCACTACACCTTTATAACCATGGGCGTGATAACCATTATATCGGCGCTGATGTTTATGCTGTTAAGAGCGAAGGATGGCCGCAACCTGATTAGCGAGCGGCATAAACGCTAAGCGGAACCGCGCACCACCAGCTCCGGCGTTAACTGAACGCGCTGCTGTTTTTGCTGCGGATCGGCCATGCGATGGATCAGTACGTCGATGGCCAGTTCCCCCAGCTCATCCTTTGGCTGGTGAATGGTGGTCAATGGCGGCGTCATATAACGTGCCAGCTCAATATCATCGTAGCCCACCAGCGCCATATCCTGCGGAATCTGCAGCCCGGCCTGGTATAACGCCTGATAAGCGCCAACCGCCATCGCATCGTTACCGACAAACACCGCCTGCGGACGCTGCGGCAACGCCAGCAGCTGCTGCATCGCGCTAAACCCGCCGCCAAACTCAAAATCACTGGTCACCACATATCCTTCGGCAACCGGCAGGCCGCAGCGCGCCATCGCGGCATGATAGCCTTCAAGACGCAGGCGCGCCGGGGTTTTATCCAGCGGGCCGGCAATACAGGCAATGCGTAAATGCCCCTGGTCAATCAGATACTGGGTCGCCATATCGCCGCCGAGCAGCGAGTTATCCTGAATCAGATCGCTATCGCCATCAAAGGGGGCCCAGTCCATCATAACCGTCGGTACCGACGGATAGCGCTGCATGATTTCCGGGGAGGGCTGATGGGTCTCCGTGCACAGCAGGAGTAATCCATCGACGCGTTTTTGCATTAGCGTCTCCAGATTACGATTCATTCGCTGCTCATCACCTTCGGTATTGCAGAGCACGAGGCTATAACCCCGCTCAAAGCAGCTACGCTCCACGCCCCGCACCAGCTCCGAATAAAACGGATTGGTACTGGCGGTGATCAGCATGCCGATGGTACGGGTTTGATTGAGCTTGAGGCTACGCGCCAGCGCAGAGGGGGCGTAGTTGAGGCTTTTGATCGCAGCGTCAACTTTGGCGGTAATCGCTTCGCTGACAAAGCGGTCCTTATTGATGACGTGTGACACCGTCGATGTGGAAACGCCCGCGATGCGGGCCACATCTTTCATCGTAGCCAAGCATTACCCCTGTTGCGCTAAAAATTCATCGATCTCTGTGCGCCAAGGCACGGACGGCTGAGCGCCTTTGCGGGTTACGGCGATCGCCGCTGCGGCATGCGCAAAGCGAATCGCCTCCGGCAGGGCGGTCCCTTCCAGCAGCGCGGTCACCAGCGCGCCGTTAAAGGTATCACCGGCCGCGATAGTATCAATGGCCTGTACGCGAAACCCTGGGATCCGGCGGCTTTCGCCTTCGGCACTGAGCCAGACGCCGCGGCTGCCGAGGGTGATCATCACCGTACCAATGCCTTTGGCATGCAGCACGTTGGCGGCTTTTGCCGCATCTTCGTCACTCTCAACACGAATACCGGTCAGCTTTTCCGCTTCGGTTTCGTTAGGGGTAATAATATCCACCAGCGCCAGCAGTTCATCCGGTAGCTCACGCGCTGGCGCGGGGTTCAGCACCACGGTGGTGTGATGGTGATGGGCGATTTTCGCCGCCGCTATGACGCTCTCCAGCGGCGACTCCAGCTGCATCAACAACGCCTGTGCGCTGGCGATACGCTCTTTTTCCGCCTCAACCTGGGAGACGGAAAGCGCCGCATTGGCGCCGGCATGAATACCGATGACATTCTCACCTTCGGCGTTAACGAAAATTAATGCCACCCCGGTCGCTTCCCCGGCAACCGCGCGCACGGGCGCCACGTCGATTTTATCGCTCGCCAGCTGACGACGGATGCGTTCACCGATATCGTCATCGCCGGTGCAGGCGATAAACGCGATATCCGCTCCGCTGCGCCCGGCGGCCACCGCCTGGTTGGCCCCTTTTCCACCGAACGCCACCTGATAATGGTGGCCGGTGACGGTTTCGCCCGGCGTCGGGAAAGCGTCAAGGTTAAGAATGTGATCGGCATTGATACTGCCAAGGACGACAAGTTTGCCTGCAGTTTTCATCATTTCTGTTCCCGGGAAAGCGCGCCACCGGGATCCGGTGGCGCATGCCCTGCTTTTCTTTTTTTATATTGTCCCTCGGACCGTTGCCAGTCCGAATCGCATATTACTGCTTAACGACCAGCTTCAGCTCAACCGGGTAGTTAGCTTCCACTTTTTCGCCCTTCAGTACCTTATCAGCAGTCTCAACGCCTTTCGCGCCGATCTGCTCCGGCAACTGTGCGACGGTCGCCGCCAGTTTGCCACTGTTTACTGCTTTTTCGCCATCCGGAGTGCCGTCAAATCCAACCACCATCACATCGGACTTGCCTGCAGTCTGCAGCGCGCGCAGGGCGCCCAGCGCCATTTCATCATTTTGCGCGAACACTGCCTGGACGTCAGGATGTGCGGTCAGCAGGTTCTGCATCACGTTCAGGCCTTTGGTGCGGTCGAAATCGGCCGGCTGGCTGGCCAGGACGTTGAATTTGTGCGCCGCCACGGCCTGTTTAAAGCCTTCGCCACGCTCGCGCGCCGCAGAAGTTCCGGCAATGCCCTGCAGCTCAATGACTTTTGCACTTTCACCCACTTTTTTCGCGATGTAATCGCCAGCCATTTTCCCACCCTGCACGTTGTCAGAGGCGATATGGCTCACAACATCGCCTTTTGTCGCCTGACGGTCGAGAGTGATGACCGGGATTTTCGCCTGGTTCGCCATCTTCACGGCGTTGCCGACGGCATCAGAGTCGGTGGGGTTGATCAGCAGCAGCTTGGTGCCGCGCACCGTTAAATCCTGGACGTTCGCCAGCTCTTTCGCCGGGTTGTTCTGGGAATCCAGCACCACCAGGTTGTAGCCCAGCTTGTCAGCTTCTTTTTGCGCGCCGTCTTTCAGCGACACGAAGAACGGGTTGTTGAGGGTAGAGATAACCAGAGCGATGGTGTCTTTGGCCATCGCGTTCGCGCTAACGGTCGCACTTAGCGCAACAGCAGAGACCAGGGTCGCCAGTTTTTTCATATTCATAGTTAAGATGTCCTGTAGAGTTCTTAGTTACTGCTTTTTGTTATCTACCAGTACCGCCAGCAAAATCACCACCGCTTTAACGATCATCTGGTAATAGGAAGAAACGCCTAAAAGATTAAGACCATTATTCAGGAAGCCAAGGATCAGCGCACCAATCAGCGTGCCGACGATGCGTCCTTTGCCACCAGCGAGGCTGGTGCCGCCGAGCACCACCGCCGCAATGGCGTCCAGCTCATAGCCCGTCCCCGCCGTCGGCTGCGCGGAGGAGAGACGCGCCACTTCGATGATCCCGGCCAGCGAAGCCAGCATTCCGCACAAGGCGTAAACGATAATTTTAACTTTATTGACGCTAATCCCGGACAGACGCGTCGCCGCTTCATTACCGCCCAGGGCATAAATATAACGGCCCAGGCGAGTATGGTGCAGCATGTACCAGGCCGCCAGGAAGACAATCGCCATGATCCATACCGGCGTCGGGATCCCCAGCGGACGCCCGATGCCAAACCAGCCGAACAGATCGGCATTATCGCTAAAGCCGGTATTGATCGGGCTGCCGTTGGTGTACACCATGGTTACGCCGCGCAGCAGCAGCATCATCACCAGGGTGGCGATGAAGGCCTGCACGCGGCCTCTCGCTACAATCACCCCGGTGACTGCGCCGATCGCCGCACCTAATGCGAGGGCAGCCGCGACCGCCACCAGCGCATTAACCTCAATGCCAACGATCGACGCTGCCACCGCACCGGTGAGCGCCAGCAGGGAGCCGACGGACAGATCGATCCCCGAGGTCAGTATGACCAGCGTCATCCCTACCGCCATAATGGCGTTAACGGAGGTTTGCTGCAGAATATTGAACAGGTTATTGACGGTAAAAAAGTTGGGGCTCATGGTCGATACCACCGCGATCAGCACCAGCAGGGCAATCAGCGATTTTTGCTCCATCAGCCACGCTTTTGTGAAATAGCGGCGACCAGAAACAGCCTGGGTTGTCATCTTTCTTACTCCTGATTCACACGGTTAAGCTTGCCCACAGCGGCAGCCATCAATACTTCCTGGGTGGCCTGCTCGCGTGTGAATTCACCGCCGAGATGCCCTTCATGCATCACTATGATGCGATCGCTCATGCCCAACACTTCCGGCATCTCGGAGGAGACCAGAATGATGCTCAGGCCGTCGGCTTTGAACTGGTTGATGAGCTGGTAGATCTCTTTCTTCGCCCCGACGTCGACGCCGCGGGTCGGTTCATCGAGGATCAGCACCTTCGGCCGGGTCATCAGCCCGCGGGCGATGGCGACCTTTTGCTGGTTGCCGCCGGAGAGCAGGCCGATCGCCTGCTCCATTGAAGGCGTCTTCACGTTAAACAGGCGGATGAAATCACTCACCGCCTGCTGTTCATCTTTATGCTTAAGACTACCGCCCGCCCGGCTGAAATAGCGCAACGCCGTCAGGGACATGTTTTCTTTTACCGACATCCCGAGAACCAGACCATCGCGCTTACGGTCTTCGGAGATATAGACAATGCCGTTCGCCAGACCATCCTGCGGCGAACGGGTCACCACTTCGCGGCCATCGAGCGTCACGGAACCGCTGCTGCGCGGCAGCGCGCCGTACAGCACTTTCATCAGTTCGGTCCGCCCGGCGCCCATCAGCCCGGCAACGCCGAGGATCTCCCCCTGGCGCAGGGTAAAGGTCACGTTATCCACCCCCGGGCCGCAGAGGTTGTCGACCTTCAGGCGCACCGCGCCGGGCGCCTTATCGAGGTGGGGATATTGGTCTTCCAGCTTACGGCCGACCATCATCTCGATAAGTCGGTCCTCATCCAGCGACGAGACCTCGCGCTCGGCGATAAACTGCCCGTCACGAAAGACCGTCACGTCGTCGCAAATCTCGAAGATCTCTTTCATACGGTGGGAGATATAGACGATACCGCGCCCCTGCGACTTCAGTTCGCGGATGACGCGGAACAGCGATTCGGTTTCGGTATCGGTCAGCGCATCGGTCGGTTCATCCATAATGATGACTTTCGATTCGAAGCTCAGCACTTTGGCGATCTCCACCATTTGCTGATCGCCAATCGATAGATCGCCCACCAGTTTCTGGCTGGTAAAGCGGAGATTCAGCTTTGCCAACAGCTTGTCGGCTTCGGCATACATCTGCTTCCAGTCGATTTTGCCAAAACGGTTAACGAACTCGCGGCCAAGGAAGATGTTCTCGGCGATCGTCAACTGAGGGATCAGGTTCAGTTCCTGATGGATAATGCCGATCCCGGCTTCCTGGGAGGATTTTGGGCCGTTAAAGGTCGTCTCTTTGCCTAACCACAGCAAAGAGCCGGCATCACGGGTGTAGATCCCGGTCAACACCTTCATCATAGTGGACTTGCCGGCGCCATTTTCCCCTACCAGCGCCATCACCCGGCCGGCATAGACATTCAGCGCCGCGCCGGAGAGCGCCTTGACGCCAGGGAACGCTTTATCGATCCCTTTCAGTTGCAATAAGGCTTCCATGACGGCGACCTCAGAACGTGACGCCGGCACAGAGAATGATATTCGCAAACGGGGAACACTCCCCGCTGCGAATTACCGCCTGACTGTCTGCGGTTTGTTTTTTGAACTGCTCATGGCTGGTGTAACGAATTTCAATGGTATTTCCCTGGTGCTGCTGCAGCTGCTCGAGGTGAGTGAGCAACGTCGCGTGGAGCTGCGGATTATGGGTTTTAATCTCTTCCGCGATGACAGCCGCTTCAACCTGCATTTCCGTCGTCACCACTTCCAGCACCTGCATAAATGAAGGTACGCCCTGAGTCAGCGCCATATCAATGCGCGTGCTGCTGCGGGGAACCGGTAATCCGGCATCGCAGACCACCAGCGTATCGGTGTGGCCCAGGCGGGAAATGACCGCGGAAATATCAGCGTTAAGTACGGTGCCTTTTTTCATTTTTTCTCTTTTGCTCCACTAGCGAAACGTTTCGCTAAAATAATTATTATCAATGTGTGAGCAGAAAACCATCACCAGAAGAGAGAAATGTGATCGCCATCGAAACGTTTCGCGAGGCAGCGACAGGACATAACAACCGGAGTGAGAAACAAAAAGCCCTTCGCAATGGAAGGGCTTTTTTGACATCAGATTTCGACCTGGGTACCGAGCTCGATAACCCGGTTTGGCGGGATCTCAAACTGATCCGGCGCCCGCAGGGCGTTACGCTGCAGCAGCAGATAAAGCTTGCCGCGCAGGCGCAGATACCATGGCCGTTTGCCGATAATCAGCGACTCATGCGACATAAAGAACGAGGTCTCCATCATCCGGCAGCTGAGTCCTTCCAGGCCACAGCGGTGGAACACCTCTTCAACGTTAGGCGTTTCCCGCCAGCCGTAGCTGGCCACCACCCGCCAGAAAGACGGTGACAGCTGCTCAATCTGCACCCGGCGAACGTTATGCACGTAAGGCGCATCTTCGGTACGCAGGGTCAGGAGGATCACTCGCTCATGCAGCACCTTGTTGTGCTTCAGGTTATGCAGCAGGGCAAACGGGATCACGTTCAGGGCGCGGGACATATACACCGCAGTACCCGGCACACGCACTGGCGGTGACTTCTCCAGCGAAGAGATCATCGCTTCCAGCGAGTTGCCATGCTCGTGCATCCGGCGCAGCAGGCGGAAACGCTCGCTCTTCCAGGTCGTCATCACCGTAAACATCACCATCCCCAGGGACAACGGTAGCCAGCCGCCGGAGACAATCTTATCGAGGTTCGCCGAGAACAGCGGAATATCAATGCACAGGAAGGCCACCAGCATCAGACCGACAAACAGCTTATTCCAGTGCCAGTTTTTGCGTGCCACGGTCGCCGACAGAATGGAGGTCAGCACCATGGTGCCCGTTACGGCGATACCATACGCCGCCGCCAGGTTAGACGAATGCTCAAAGCTGACGATAACGATGACCACAGAAACGTACAGCAGCCAGTTAATGAACGGAATGTAAATCTGCCCGGACTCCATTTCCGAGGTATGGATAATGCGCATCGGCGACAGATAGCCCAGACGCACTGCCTGACGGGTCAGGGAGAAGACCCCGGAAATCACTGCCTGGGAGGCGATAACCGTCGCCAGCGTGGCGATAATCAGCATCGGGATCAGCGCCCACTCAGGCGCCAGCAGGAAGAACGGGTTTTTAATCGCTTCCGGGTGCTTCAGCAGCAGCGCGCCCTGGCCAAAATAGTTCAGCACCAACGAGGGCAGCACGACGGAGAACCAGGCAACGCGGATCGGCAGTTTGCCGAAGTGGCCCATATCGGCGTACAGCGCTTCCACCCCGGTAATCGACAGCACCACCGCGCCAAGCGCAATAAAGGAAACGGTCTTGTATTGCAGGAAGAAGTGCACAGCCCAGTAGGGGTTCAGCGCCTGCAGAACTTCCGGATTAGCGTAAATGCTTCGCGCGCCCAGCACCGCCAGCAACAGGAACCAGATCAGCATAATCGGCGCAAACAGCTTGCCGACCATGCCAGTCCCGTGCTTCTGGATCACAAACAGCAGGGTGAGCACGATAATGGAGATAGGGACAATCCAGGTATCCAGCTGCGGGGCGATAATTTCTAACCCCTCTATCGCCGACATTACCGAAATCGCCGGGGTAATCACCACTTCGCCATAGAAGAAACTGCCGCCGATAAGGCCGAGGATCACCAGCACGGAGGTCATTCTGGCCGAAGTATTACGTCCGGCCAGCGACATCAGCGTTAAGATCCCGCCTTCCCCGGCGTTATCCGCCCGCATCACGAAGGTGATGTATTTAATCGATACGGTAAAGATTAACAGCCAGAAAATCAGCGACAAAAAGCCAAAAACGGCATCGCGCTCTACGCCAAAGCCAAACTGACCTGACAGGCATTCGCGCAGGGTATACAGTGGACTGGTACCGATATCGCCGTACACCACGCCGATGGCCGCCAGCGTTAACGCCGGCAACGATTGTTTATTATCAGTGCTCATAGACTAGTCTTTTCGTTTATAAAACAAATGTGTGCCTAGTCCCTTGGCCCACAAAAAGCGCACAGTATGCACGATTATTTGTGAAATCGTACCCCTAACAGACACCATATTAACCTGGCTCAAAAAAAATAAATCGATTCTTCAGGCTATTACCGCCCCGGCTCTAACATCTATACTCGTCCCAATAACGATACATGACAAAGCACGCAACTCAATTATGGCTCAAACACATTTACTGGCTGAAAGAATTTCCCGGCTCAGCGCGGCACTCGAAAAAGGACTCTTTGAACGCAGCCACGCGATACGCCTCTGCCTGCTGGCGGCGCTCAGCGGCGAGAGCGTTTTTTTGCTTGGTCCACCGGGGATCGCCAAAAGCCTGATTGCCCGCCGCCTCAAATTCGCCTTCCAGCAGGCGCGCGCTTTTGAATACCTGATGACCCGCTTCTCCACCCCGGAAGAGGTTTTTGGGCCACTGTCCATTCAGGCGCTGAAAGATGAAGGCCGTTACGAACGTTTAACCGCCGGCTACCTGCCGGAAGCGGAAATCGTGTTTCTCGATGAAATATGGAAAGCAGGTCCGGCTATCCTCAACACCCTACTGACGGCGATTAACGAACGTCACTTCCGCAATGGCGCGCATGAAGAGAAAATCCCAATGCGCCTGCTGGTGGCCGCGTCGAACGAACTCCCGGAAGCCGACAGCAGCCTGGAAGCGCTGTATGACCGAATGCTGATCCGTCTATGGCTTGATAAAGTGCAGGATAAAGGTAATTTCCGTTCGATGCTGGTCAGCCAGCAGGATGAAAACAGCAATCCAGTGCCCAGCGCGCTGCAGGTGAGCGACGAGGAATTTACCCAATGGCAGCAGCAGATCGGCAATATTAAACTGCCGGACGCGGTGTTTGAGCTGATATTCCAGCTCCGCCAGCAGCTGGACGCCCTGCCAAATGCCCCCTATGTCTCGGATCGCCGCTGGAAAAAGGCTATTCGCCTGCTGCAGGCCAGCGCCTTCTTCAGCGGCCGCGACAGCATCGCGCCGATCGACCTAATCCTGCTGAAAGATTGTCTGTGGCACAACGTCGAAAGTATGAACCTGATGTCGCAGCAGCTGGAAACGCTCATGACCTGTCACGCCTGGCAACAGCAGGCGATGCTGACGCGGTTGGGGGCGATTGTGCAGCGACGCATTCAGATCCAACAACAGCAAAGCGACAAAACGGCGCTGAAGGTCACCCGCCTTGGCGGGATGTTTAGCCGCAAACCGCACTATGAACTGCCGGCGGAGATCCAGGGGACCACCCTGACGCTGCTGCTGCAGCAGCCGCTCAAACTTCACGATATGGAAGTGATCCACATTACTTTTGAACGCGAGGCGTTAGCCAACTGGCTGGAAAAGGGCGGCGAGATCCGCGGTAAGCTCAACGGGATCGGCTTTGCCCAACTACTCAATATGGATGTCGACACCAGCCAGCATCTGGTCGTCCGCGATGTGAGCCTGCAGGGCTCACGCCTCGCGCTGCCCGGCAGCGCAGCGCAGGAGAATATGCCGGCGGAAATTCGCCAGCAGCTGGAAGCGCTGGATGATGAGTGGCACCAGCAACACAACCGCTTCAGCGAGCAGCAAAAGTGCCTGTTTATCCCGGTCGAATGGCTGGGAAGAATCGAAGCCAGCCTGCAGGACGTCGGCGCGCAGATTAAACAGGCGAAGCAGCCATGACGCTCGATATGCTGAATGTCATGCTGGCAGTCAGCGAAGAGGGAATGATCGAGGAGATGCTGCTGGCGCTGTTGGCCTCTCCTCAGCTGGCGGTGTTCTTTGACAAATTTCCCCGCCTGAAAAACATCATCGCGGCGGATATTCCGCGCTGGCGGGAAGCCGTTCGCGCCCGCTTAAAAGAAGTTAACATCCCGCCGGATCTGGACGCCGAAGTGCAAACCTATCAGCAGGCTCAGCTGCTCTCTACCTCGCAGTTTATCGTCCAGCTCCCGCAAATTCTCGGCAAACTGCACCAGCTCCAGTCCCCTTTTGCCGCCCAGGCGCAGAAGCTGGTGGATGACAATGCCACCTTTACCCCGGCGCTGCATACGCTGTTTTTACAGCGCTGGCGACTGAGCCTGGTGGTGCAAGCCACCAGCCTTAACCAGCAGCTGCTGGACGAGGAGCGCGACCAGTTGCTCAGTGAGGTCCAGGAACGAATGACGCTCAGCGGTCAGCTCGATCCGGTGCTGGCGGAAAATGATACCGCCGCCGGACGCCTGTGGGATATGAGCGCCGGGGAACTCAAACGAGGCGACTACCAGCTGATCGTGCGCTATGGCGATTTTCTTAACCAGCAACCGGAGCTGCTGCAGCTGGCGGAACAGCTGGGGCGTTCAAGGGAAGCGAAATCCGTGCCGAAGAAAGATGCGCCGATGGAAACCTTCCGCAGCCTGGTACGCGAGCCGGCAACGGTGCCTGAACAGGTCGACGGCCTCCAGCAGAGCGACGACATTCTACGCCTGCTGCCGCCGGAGCTGGCGACGCTTGGCATCACGGAGCTGGAGTTTGAATTTTATCGCAAGCTGGTGGAGAAACAGCTGCTCACCTACCGGCTACACGGCGATGCCTGGCGCGAGAAAATTACCGAACGCCCGGTAACGCGGCAGGATTTTGATGAGCAACCGCTCGGGCCGTTCATTGTCTGCGTCGATACGTCAGGATCGATGGGCGGTTTTAACGAACAGTGCGCTAAGGCCTTTTGTCTGGCCCTGATGCGCATCGCGCTGGCCGATAACCGTCGCTGCTTCATTATGCTGTTTTCCAGCGAAGTGGTGCATTACGAGTTGACCAGCGAGAGCGGACTGGAGCAGGCGATCCGTTTCCTGAGCCAGCGTTTTCGCGGCGGCACCGATCTGGCCAGCTGTTTTCGCGCCATTATTGAACGTTTGCAAAACCCGCAGTGGGTGGATGCGGATGCCGTGGTGATCTCCGACTTTATTGCCCAACGGTTGCCGGATGAGGTGATTGCTCAAGTGGGGGAGTTACAGCGTAAGCATCAGCACCGTTTTCACGCGGTGGCGATGTCGGTTCACGGCAAACCCGGCATCATGCGCATCTTCGATCATATCTGGCGCTTTGACACCGGGCTTCGTAGCCGCCTGCTGCGACGCTGGCGGCGCTAATCGTTACAGCAGCGCGGAAACGCTTTCGCGAACCTGCGCCGGCCATACGCCGCACTGCACCTGACCGATATGGTCAAGCTGCAGCAACAGCATCGTCAAACGAGACTGGCCAATGCCGCCGCCAATAGTCTGCGGCATCTCGCCGCGCAGCAGCGCCTGGTGCCACTCCAGTTTCAGGCGATCTTCATCGCCGGTCAGCGCCAGCTGGCGCTTTAGCGCCTCGGCGTCAACGCGGATCCCCATCGAGGAGATCTCGAACGCATCCTCCAGCACCGGGTTCCACACCAGGATATCGCCGTTCAGGCCGGCAAAACCTTCAGAAACCTCAGTACTCCAGTCATCATAATCCGGCGCACGCACGTCGTGGCGCTTGCCATCAGCTAGTTTGCCGCCGATACCAATTAAGAAGACGGCGCCCAGCTCTTTGGCAATAGCCCGCTCACGACCTTTGGCATCAAGCTCCGGATAGCGGCTCAGCAGCTCCTGGCTGTGAACAAAATGGATCTGTTCCGGCAGGAACGGCGTCAGGCCAAACTCCTGGCTGACCGCCAGCTCGGTGGCTTTGATCCCGGCGTAGATCGCCTCGACGGTTGCCTTCAGGGTGCCGACGTGACGCTCTTCATCCCCCATCACGCGCTCCCAGTCCCACTGGTCAACATAGACGGAATGGATAGGCGTCAGACGGTCTTCATCGGGGCGAAGGGCTTTCATGTGCGTGTACAGCCCTTCGCCCGCGCTGAAGTCGTGTTGTCCCAGGGTTTGACGCTTCCACTTCGCCAGCGAATGAACCACTTCGAACTGGGCGTCGGGCAGTGTTTTCACTTTTACCTGAACCGCTTTCTCGCAGCCGGACAAGTTATCCTGCGTCCCATCGCCCACGCGGCTTAAGATTGGCGCCTGGACTTCAATCAGGCCAAGCTTCTCTTCCAGCTGACGGGAAAAGTGGGATTTAACGAAACTGATCTGGCGTTGTTTTGCGATATATGCGGTTTTCATTTTTATGACTCCTGCGTCCTGTTGCCATTGATTAAGCAACAAAACAGGGCAGCAATACAATAATCAATCAATAAAAAGGCGCATCAACTTTTAATTCATTAAAATATGGCGCTAAAATAGTAAGAACCCTCAAACTTCATAAGAAAAAGATATGGAAAATTATCAGATCGACAATCTGGACCGCGGCATTCTTGATGCGCTGATGGCCAACGCCCGTACAGCCTATGCCGAACTGGCCAAACAGTTCAGCGTCAGCCCGGGCACCATTCACGTGCGCGTCGAAAAGATGAAGCAGGCGGGTATCATTACCGGCGCGCGCATTGACGTCAGCCCCAAGCAGCTGGGCTACGACGTCGGTTGCTTCATCGGCATTATTTTAAAAAGCGCCAAAGACTATCCCTCCGCCCTCGCCCGCCTGGAAAGTCTGGAGGAGGTCACCGAGGCTTACTACACCACCGGCCACTACAGCATCTTTATTAAGGTGATGTGTAAATCCATCGATGCTCTGCAGCAGGTACTTATCAACAAGATCCAAACAATCGATGAAATTCAGTCCACTGAAACTCTGATCGTGCTGCAGAACCCGATCATGCGCACCATCAAGCCCTGATCGCTTTTTTTAATCCCACATTTTTCCACAGGTAGATCCCAGCTCGCTCACAGCGTACAATACGCCACTCTGAACAGTTGAGCGGGCGATCGGCGATCTATGGCAGACATTACACTTATCAGCGGCAGCACCCTGGGCAGTGCGGAATATGTAGCAGAGCATCTGGCGGAAAAGCTGGAAGAAGCCGGCTATAGCACTGAAATCCAGCACGGTCCGCTGGTGGACGATCTGCAGGCGCAAGGGATCTGGTTAATTATCTCTTCCACCCATGGCGCCGGCGACATTCCCGACAACCTGGTTCCCTTCTATGACGCGCTGCAGGAGAAGCAGGCCGATCTTTCCGCCGTGCGCTTTGGCGCTATAGGGATCGGCAGCCGCGAATACGACACCTTTTGCGGCGCGATCGATAAATTAGAAGCGGCGCTGAAGGCCTGCGGGGCAAAACAGATCGGTGAGACGCTGAAGATCAACGTCCTTGAACACGAAATTCCGGAGGATCCAGCGGAAATCTGGCTGGGATCCTGGAAAAATTTGCTCTGAGAATTGTAAAGATCGTCCGATCTTCTGTGGATAACCATGCTTAAAAGCTTGGATCAACCGGTAGTTATCCAAAGAATAACCGTAGTATGGTTTTTGAGCTGTGCATAACCCTTCATTCTGATCCCAGCTTATACGGACCAGGATCACCGATCATTCACAGATAGTGATCCTTCTTAAGCTTTTGATCTTACTTCGCGGATCCGACTTATCCACAAAGAGAGTCGATCCTAATAAGAGATCACAATAGAACAGATCTCTATATAAAGATCTTCTTTTTAATACTCAGGATCCCGGAGTCTTTCTCGAAAGACGAAAGTTGAGTAGAATCCACGGCCCGGGCTTCAATCCATTTTCATACCGCTTTATGCGAGGCAGACCACCATGTTTTATCAGGATCCTTTTGACGTCATTATCATTGGCGGGGGTCATGCAGGCACTGAGGCCGCAATGGCCGCAGCGCGTATGGGTCAACAAACCCTGCTTTTGACACACAATATCGACACGCTGGGGCAAATGAGTTGCAACCCGGCGATTGGCGGCATTGGGAAAGGACACCTGGTAAAAGAAGTGGATGCGCTCGGCGGTTTGATGGCCAAAGCGATCGATCAGGCGGGCATTCAGTTTAGGATACTAAACGCCAGCAAAGGACCGGCAGTGCGCGCCACCCGCGCCCAGGCTGACCGCGTGCTTTATCGTCAGGCAGTACGTACCGCGCTGGAGAACCAGCCGAACCTGATGATCTTCCAGCAGGCGGTTGAAGATCTGATTGTCGAAAACGATCGCGTCGTGGGCGCCGTCACCCAGATGGGCCTCAAATTCCGCGCTAAAGCGGTGGTGCTGACCGTCGGGACCTTCCTTGACGGCAAAATCCATATTGGTCTGGACAACTACAGCGGCGGCCGCGCCGGCGATCCGCCGTCTATCCCGCTGTCTCGTCGTCTGCGTGAATTGCCTCTGCGCGTAAGTCGTCTGAAAACCGGTACTCCGCCGCGTATTGACGCGCGCACCATCGATTTCAGCGTGCTGGCGCAGCAGCATGGCGATAACCCGATGCCGGTCTTCTCGTTCATGGGATCCGCGGATCAGCATCCGCGCCAGGTACCGTGCTATATCACCCACACTAACGAGAAAACCCACGATGTGATCCGCAATAACCTCGATCGCAGTCCTATGTACGCCGGAGTGATCGAAGGGATCGGACCTCGCTATTGCCCGTCGATCGAAGACAAAGTCATGCGCTTTGCCGATCGCAACCAGCATCAGATCTTCCTCGAGCCGGAAGGACTGACCTCAAACGAAATTTATCCGAACGGTATATCCACCAGCCTGCCCTTTGATGTGCAAATGCAAATCGTCCGCTCGATGCAGGGGATGGAGAATGCGCGGATCGTCCGTCCAGGCTACGCTATTGAGTACGATTTCTTCGACCCGCGCGATCTGAAGCCAACGCTTGAGAGCAAATTTATTCAGGGTCTGTTCTTCGCCGGCCAAATCAACGGTACCACCGGTTATGAAGAGGCGGCGGCTCAGGGGCTGCTGGCCGGACTTAACGCCGCCCGCTTCTCTGCGGAAAAAGAGGGCTGGGCGCCGCGTCGCGATCAGGCTTACCTCGGCGTGCTGGTAGATGACCTCTGCACCCTGGGTACCAAAGAACCGTACCGCATGTTTACTTCCCGCGCTGAATATCGTCTGATGCTGCGCGAAGACAACGCCGATTTGCGTTTGACCGAACAGGGGCGCGAGCTGGGTCTGGTAGATGACGAACGCTGGGCGCGCTACAACGAGAAGCTGGAAAGCATCGAACGTGAACGCCAGCGTCTGAAATCCACCTGGGTGAATCCGCAGGCAGAGAGCGCCAACGAAGTGAACGCTCACCTGACCGCGCCGTTGTCGCGTGAAGCCAGCGGCGAAGATCTGCTGCGTCGTCCGGAAATGACCTACGAACAGCTGGTTCAACTCTCGCCATTCACCCCGGGACTGGAAGATCGTCAGGCGGCTGAACAGGTAGAGATCCAGGTGAAGTATGAGGGCTATATCGCGCGCCAGCAGGATGAGATTGAGAAACAACAGCGCAATGAGAATACCTTGCTGCCAGCGACCCTCGACTACCGCCAGGTCACTGGGCTGTCTAACGAGGTGATTGCCAAACTGAACGACCATAAACCGTCGTCGATAGGGCAGGCGTCACGTATCTCCGGGATCACCCCGGCGGCGATCTCTATTTTGCTGGTTTGGCTGAAAAAGCAGGGGATGCTGCGCCGCTGCGCCTGATTGCGGCTGCCTGCCGCGCTGATTTCCCAGTTGCATAATCAGCGTTCGCCTTTATCATTCATAGCCCGGTAAGCGTTAGCGCCTCCGGGCTCATTATTTTTTGAAGGTACTTACCGTGCTCAACAAACTTTCTCGTCTGCTGGATGAAGCGGGTATTTCGCTCACCGATCACCAGAAAAATCAGCTGGTGGCTTACGTCGGACTGCTCGATAAGTGGAACAAAGCCTATAACCTGACTTCCGTTCGCGATCCGAATGAGATGCTGGTGCGTCATATTCTCGACAGCATCATCGTGGCGCCTTATCTGCAGGGCTCGCGCTTTATCGATGTTGGTACGGGCCCGGGGTTGCCGGGGATCCCGTTGGCCATCGTATGTCCGGAGTCACATTTCACCCTGCTGGACAGCCTTGGCAAGCGCGTGCGCTTCCTGCGTCAGGTGCAGCACGAGCTGAAGCTGGATAACGTCACCCCGGTGCAGAGCCGCGTGGAAGCCTTCCCGGCCGAGCCGCCGTTTGATGGCGTGATAAGCCGCGCTTTCGCATCGCTTAATGATATGGTGAGCTGGTGCCATCATCTGCCGGCAGCGAATGGTCACTTCTATGCGCTCAAAGGGTTAGCGCAAAAAGAAGAAATGGAAAGTCTGCCGGAGGGGTATGACATTGTCGAGGTGATTGAGCTGCATGTTCCTCGGTTGGAAGGGGAGCGGCACCTGGTGGTGATTAAGCCAAAATCGAGTTAATTTTTATCAAAAAATGTGGAAAAAATGTGGCCCGCGCATGTTACAAAAATAAAGGACGTCCCCCGATATTAACGGGCTGCATTTAACCTTGTTTTTACTATGGCTTTTCTTGCAGTTAACTTAGCGTAAGTGATTCACTGACAAAATAGTCAACTTTGAAAATATCAGGGTGCTAAAAATCGACAATGATGAACAGCATAGTGATGTTAAATTTTTATTATAAATGTCAATAAAAGGTTTTTATTGTATGTGAGGTTGTTTTAGATAATGTCCTCACTTTTTATCTTGAATATCAAAAGCATGAAAAATAGTGTTTTATGTCCTTGATTCATTAAAGGGCGCTTGAAATGTTTATTATGTGATCTGATGCACGCTTTAATTGCCGTGTTTCCTCGTTATTTGCAGTTTTGTATGACCGCTCACAGAACGCTGAAATGCACGGAAAGTTGTCCGTTGGAAAATAATTAAACATTTATTCACTATTTTGCTACTTATTGTTTGAAATCACGGGGCGTCACCGTATAATTTGTCCGCTTTTTGATGCTTGACTCTTCGTCTTAAAGGACGTTTTATACGACACGCGACATACCTCAAAGGGAGCAGGAGTAAAAACGTGATGTCAGTGTCGCTCTTGAGTCGAAACGTTGCTCGCAAGCTTCTGTTTATTCAGTTACTGGCAGTAATGGCAAGTGGACTGCTGTTCAGCCTCAAAGACCCCTTCTGGGGCATTTCCGCTGTATGCGGCGGTTTGGCAGTGGTCTTGCCAAATCTGATGTTTATAATTTTTGCCTGGCGTCATCAGGCGCATACACCAGCAAAAGGCCGTGTGGCCTGGACCTTCGCCTTCGGTGAAGCCTTCAAGGTGTTGCTGACCTTCGCCCTTCTGGCGGTGGCGCTGGCCGTTTTAAAAGTGGTATTTTTGCCACTGATCGTGACGTGGGTTTTGGTGCTGGTGGTACAAGTTCTGGCGCCAGCTGTAATTAACAACAAAGGGTAAAGGCATCATGGCTTCAGAAAATATGACGCCGCAGGATTACATAGGACACCATCTGAACAACCTTCAGTTGGACCTGCGTACATTCTCGCTGGTGGATCCGCACAACCACACAGCCACCTTCTGGACGCTCAACATTGACTCCATGTTCTTCTCGGTGGTTCTCGGTCTGCTGTTCCTTGCCATGTTCCGTAGCGTTGCTAAGAAAGCGACCAGCGGCGTACCAGGGAAATTCCAAACCTTCATCGAAATGATCATCGGCTTCGTCCATGGCAGCGTCAAAGACATGTACCATGGCAAGAGCAAGGTTATCGCGCCGCTGGCGCTGACCGTGTTCGTCTGGGTCTTCCTGATGAACCTGATGGACCTCTTGCCTATCGATTTCTTACCTTGGATCGGTGAGCACATACTCGGCCTGCCTGCACTGCGCGTGGTTCCGTCTGCCGACGTGAACATCACCCTGTCGATGGCGCTTGGCGTGTTCATCCTGATTATTTTCTACAGCATCAAAATGAAAGGCGTTGGTGGGTTCGTTAAAGAACTGACCATGCAGCCGTTCAATCACTGGGCGTTCATTCCTGTCAACTTAATCCTTGAAGGGGTAAGCCTGCTGTCCAAACCGGTCTCTCTCGGTCTGCGACTGTTCGGCAACATGTATGCCGGTGAGCTGATTTTCATTCTGATTGCTGGTCTGTTGCCGTGGTGGTCACAGTGGGTTCTGAATGTGCCTTGGGCCATTTTCCACATCCTGATTATTACGCTGCAAGCCTTCATCTTCATGGTTCTGACGATTGTCTATCTGTCGATGGCATCTGAAGAGCATTGATTTTTTACCAACACTACTACGTTTTAACTGAAACAAACTGGAGACTGTCATGGAAAACCTGAATATGGATCTGCTGTACATGGCTGCCGCTGTGATGATGGGTCTGGCGGCAATCGGTGCTGCGATCGGTATCGGCATCCTCGGAGGTAAATTCCTGGAAGGCGCAGCGCGTCAGCCGGATCTGATCCCTCTGCTGCGTACTCAGTTCTTTATCGTTATGGGTCTGGTGGATGCTATCCCGATGATCGCTGTAGGTCTGGGTCTGTACGTGATGTTCGCCGTCGCGTAGTAAGTTGTTAGAAACCTAAGCCACAGAGTTAATTAAAGAGGTATTGTGCTGTGAACATGAACGCAACAATCCTCGGCCAGGCCATCGCGTTTGTTATCTTCGTATGGTTCTGCATGAAATACGTATGGCCGCCTTTAATGGCTGCCATCGAAAAACGCCAGAAAGAGATTTCTGACGGTTTAGCTTCTGCAGAACGCGCTAAGAAAGATTTGGACCTTGCACAGGCCAACGCGACCGACCAGCTGAAAAAAGCGAAAGCGGAAGCCCAGGTAATCATTGAGCAGGCGAACAAGCGCCGCTCTCAGATTCTGGACGAAGCTAAAGCTGAAGCAGAACAGGAACGCACCAAAATCGTTGCACAAGCGCAGGCTGAAATTGATGCTGAGCGTAAACGTGCACGCGAGGAGCTGCGTAAGCAGGTCGCTATCCTGGCTGTTGCTGGCGCCGAGAAGATCATCGAACGTTCCGTGGATGAAGCTGCTAACAGCGACATCGTGGATAAACTTGTCGCTGAACTGTAAGGAGGGAGGGGCTGATGTCTGAATTTGTAACGGTAGCTCGCCCCTACGCCAAAGCAGCTTTTGACTTTGCCGTCGAACACAACAGTGTTGAACGCTGGCAGGATATGCTGGCGTTTGCCGCCGAAGTGACCAAAAACGACCAAATGGCAGAGCTTCTCTCCGGTGCTTTGGCGCCGGAAACGCTCTCAGAAGCGTTTATCGCTATCTGCGGCGAGCAACTCGACGAAAATGGCCAGAACCTGATTAAGGTGATGGCGGAAAATAATCGTCTGAAGGTGCTCCCGGACGTTCTTGAGCAATTCATTCACCTGCGCGCGGCCAGTGAGGCCATCGCAGAGGTAGAAGTAATATCTGCCAACCAACTGAGTGATGAACAGCTTGCCAGGATCGTCAGCGCGATGGAAAAACGTCTGTCACGCAAAGTTAAGCTGAATTGCAAAATCGATAAGTCTGTTATGGCAGGTATTATCATCCGTGCGGGTGATATGGTCATTGATGGCAGCGTACGCGGCCGTCTTGAGCGCCTTGCAGACGTCTTGCAGTCTTAAGGGGACTGGAGCATGCAACTGAATTCCACCGAAATCAGCGAACTGATCAAGCAGCGCATTGCTCAGTTCAATGTTGTGAGCGAAGCTCATAACGAAGGTACTATTGTTTCTGTAAGTGACGGTGTTATCCGCATCCACGGCCTTGCCGAATGTATGCAGGGCGAGATGATCTCCCTGCCGGGTAACCGTTACGCTATCGCACTGAACCTGGAGCGCGACTCCGTAGGTGCGGTGGTAATGGGTCCGTACGCTGACCTCGCCGAAGGCATGAAGGTGAAATGTACTGGCCGTATCCTGGAAGTTCCGGTAGGCCGTGGCCTGCTGGGCCGCGTGGTTAACACCCTGGGCGCGCCAATTGATGGTAAAGGTCCGCTGGAAAACGACGGTTTCTCCGCCGTTGAAGCGATCGCGCCGGGCGTAATCGAACGTCAGTCCGTCGATCAGCCGGTACAGACCGGTTACAAATCCGTTGACGCCATGATCCCAATCGGTCGTGGTCAGCGTGAACTGATCATCGGCGACCGTCAGACCGGTAAAACTGCGCTGGCTATCGATGCCATCATCAACCAGCGTGATTCCGGCATCAAGTGCGTCTATGTCGCTATCGGTCAGAAAGCGTCCACCATCTCTAACGTGGTGCGTAAACTGGAAGAGCACGGCGCGCTGGCTAACACCATCGTAGTGGTAGCGACTGCATCTGAATCTGCTGCACTGCAATACCTGGCGCCATACGCTGGTTGCGCAATGGGCGAATACTTCCGCGACCGCGGTGAAGATGCGCTGATCGTTTACGATGATCTGTCTAAACAGGCTGTTGCTTATCGCCAGATCTCCCTGCTGCTCCGTCGTCCGCCTGGACGTGAAGCGTTCCCGGGCGACGTATTCTACCTCCACTCTCGTCTGCTGGAGCGTGCTGCGCGTGTTAACGCCGAATACGTTGAAGCCTTCACCAAAGGTGAAGTGAAAGGGAAAACCGGTTCTCTGACCGCGCTGCCGATTATCGAAACGCAGGCGGGTGACGTTTCCGCATTCGTTCCGACCAACGTAATCTCTATTACCGATGGTCAGATCTTCCTGGAAACCAACCTGTTTAACGCCGGTATTCGTCCTGCGGTTAACCCGGGTATCTCCGTATCCCGTGTTGGTGGTGCAGCGCAGACCAAGATCATGAAGAAACTGTCCGGTGGTATCCGTACCGCGCTGGCGCAGTATCGTGAACTGGCGGCGTTCTCCCAGTTTGCATCCGACCTTGACGATGCAACCCGCAAACAGCTGGACCACGGTCAGAAAGTGACCGAGCTGCTGAAACAGAAACAGTATGCGCCGATGTCCGTCGCGCAGCAGTCTCTGGTTCTGTTCGCAGCAGAACGTGGTTACCTGGCTGATGTAGAACTGGCGAAAATCGGTAGCTTCGAAGCCGCTCTGCTGGCTTACGTCGACCGTGATCACGCTCCGCTGATGCAAGAGATTAACCAGTCCGGTGGCTATAACGACGAAATCGAAGGCAAGCTGAAAGGCATCCTCGATTCCTTCAAAGCAACCCAGTCCTGGTAACGTCTGGCGGTCTGTCTTAGGGCAGGCCGCAAGGCATTGAGGAGAAGCTCATGGCCGGCGCAAAAGAGATACGTAGTAAGATCGCAAGCGTCCAGAACACGCAAAAGATCACTAAAGCGATGGAGATGGTCGCCGCTTCCAAAATGCGTAAATCGCAGGAGCGCATGGCGGCCAGCCGTCCTTACGCAGATACTATGCGCAAAGTGATTGGTCACCTTGCGAACGGTAATCTGGAATATAAGCACCCTTACCTGGAAGAACGCGACGTTAAGCGCGTGGGCTACCTGGTGGTGTCGACCGACCGTGGTCTGTGCGGCGGCTTGAACATTAACCTGTTCAAGAAACTGCTGGCGGAAATGAAAGCATGGTCCGATAAAGGCGTTCAGTGCGACCTCGCAATGATCGGCTCTAAGGGCGTTTCTTTCTTTAACTCCGTGGGCGGCAACGTGGTTGCACAGGTGACCGGTATGGGGGATAACCCATCCCTGTCCGAACTGATCGGCCCGGTAAAAGTGATGTTGCAGGCCTATGATGAAGGCCGTCTGGACAAGCTGTACGTTGTCAGCAACAAATTTATTAACACCATGTCTCAGGTTCCGACGATCACTCAGCTGCTGCCGTTACCGGCATCAGAAGATGCTGATCTGAAACGTAAATCCTGGGATTACCTGTATGAGCCCGATCCGAAAGCGCTGCTGGATACCCTCCTGCGCCGCTACGTCGAATCTCAGGTTTATCAGGGCGTGGTTGAAAACCTGGCCAGCGAGCAGGCCGCCCGTATGGTGGCGATGAAAGCCGCGACCGATAATGGCGGCAGCCTGATTAAAGAGCTGCAGTTGGTATACAACAAAGCTCGTCAGGCCAGCATTACTCAGGAACTCACCGAGATCGTCTCGGGGGCCGCCGCGGTTTAACCAGGTTATTTCGTAGAGGATTTAAGATGGCTACTGGAAAGATTGTCCAGGTAATCGGCGCCGTGGTCGACGTCGAGTTCCCTCAGGATGCCGTACCACGCGTGTACGAAGCCCTTGAGGTACAGAATGGTAATGAAGTTCTGGTGCTGGAAGTTCAGCAGCAGCTGGGCGGCGGTATCGTACGTACCATCGCCATGGGTTCTTCTGATGGTCTGCGCCGCGGTCTGGATGTAAAAGACCTCGAGCACCCGATCGAAGTCCCGGTAGGTAAAGCAACGCTGGGTCGTATCATGAACGTACTGGGTCAACCGGTTGACATGAAAGGCGACATCGGCGAAGAAGAGCGTTGGGCTATCCACCGCGCGGCACCGTCCTATGAAGAGCTGTCCAGCTCTCAGGAACTGCTGGAAACCGGTATCAAAGTTATCGACCTGATGTGTCCGTTCGCCAAGGGCGGTAAAGTTGGTCTGTTCGGCGGTGCGGGTGTAGGTAAAACTGTAAACATGATGGAGCTGATCCGTAACATCGCGATCGAGCACTCCGGTTACTCTGTGTTTGCGGGCGTAGGTGAGCGTACTCGTGAGGGTAACGACTTCTACCACGAAATGACCGACTCCAACGTTATCGATAAAGTATCCCTGGTGTACGGCCAGATGAACGAGCCGCCGGGAAACCGTCTGCGCGTTGCGCTGACCGGCCTGACCATGGCTGAGAAATTCCGTGACGAAGGTCGTGACGTACTGCTGTTCGTCGATAACATCTATCGTTACACCCTGGCCGGTACTGAAGTATCCGCGCTGCTGGGTCGTATGCCTTCAGCGGTAGGTTATCAGCCGACCCTGGCGGAAGAGATGGGCGTTCTGCAGGAACGTATCACCTCCACCAAAACCGGTTCTATCACCTCCGTACAGGCGGTATACGTACCGGCGGATGACTTAACTGACCCATCCCCAGCCACTACCTTTGCTCACTTAGATGCAACCGTAGTACTGAGCCGTCAGATCGCATCCCTGGGTATCTACCCGGCCGTTGACCCGCTGGATTCCACCAGCCGTCAGCTGGATCCGCTGGTTGTTGGTCAGGAACACTACGACACCGCGCGTGGCGTTCAGTCCATCCTGCAGCGTTATCAGGAACTGAAAGACATTATCGCCATCCTCGGTATGGACGAACTGTCTGAAGAAGACAAACTGGTGGTAGCTCGCGCGCGTAAGATCCAGCGCTTCCTGTCCCAGCCGTTCTTCGTGGCAGAAGTCTTTACCGGTTCTCCGGGCAAATACGTGGCGCTGAAAGACACCATCCGTGGCTTTAAAGGCATCATGGAAGGCGAATACGATCACCTGCCAGAGCAGGCGTTCTACATGGTCGGTTCCATCGACGAAGCCGTGGAAAAAGCCAAAAAACTTTAACGCCTTAATCGGAGGGTGATATGGCAATGACTTACCACCTGGACGTCGTCAGCGCAGAGCAACAAATGTTCTCTGGTCTGGTCGAAAAAATCCAGGTAACGGGTAGCGAAGGTGAACTGGGTATTTACCCGGGCCACGCGCCGCTGCTCACCGCCATTAAGCCTGGTATGATTCGCATCGTTAAACAGCACGGTCATGAAGAGTTTATCTATCTGTCCGGCGGCATTCTTGAAGTGCAGCCTGGCAGCGTGACCGTCCTGGCGGATACCGCAATTCGCGGTCAGGACCTCGACGAAGCGCGAGCGCTGGAAGCGAAACGCAAAGCGGAAGAGCACATTAAGAGCTCTCACGGCGATGTGGATTACGCTCAGGCGTCTGCGGAACTGGCCAAAGCGATCGCTAAACTGCGCGTTATCGAGTTGACCAAAAAAGCGATGTAACACCGGCTTGAACGTAAAAAGCCAGTCTGGGTTCCAGGCTGGCTTTTTTTATTGCCCGCTGCTGACGAGCGGATGAAGTGAAAACAGCATTCACCCTTAATTGTTATTGATTAGTTAAATGATGAGGCGTAAACTCTTTTTATGTGATGTATGTCACAAAAAAGAGCGTTATAAACTGCACCTGCGTCAGGAAATCATCATGAAACTGTTCCATAAAATCATCGCTAAATTTAGCGTCCTGAGCTTCTAAGCTCCGCGCTATCTCGCCCGCTGACACGACGTATCGCCCATCAAAACGACAACACTGGCGATGTGAAACCGGGAAAAGAAGGTCACCTGATAGGTGGCCTTTCGTTTTTTATGGATAGCATCCATCACTTTACCGTCCTCCCCCGCCAGCGACTGGCGAATATTTATCCTGGTTCTTCCCGCTGTGGGTGCTGATAAACGCCTGCCGCTGCGGCTTTATTCAGGTGGCGAAAAAACAGCAAAAGCAGTGAGATAGTTAATGATTCTCCACCCCGCCCTCCTTTTTCAGCGTTAAACTGATTTGCAGTGGTTAAAAATAGCGTCATAAAATGGGGTAAAACAGTGAGCCTGGACGTTTTCTCCACGTCTCGTTTTATGATGAAAAATATGTAGAAATTTCAACGTGAAAGGCTTTTACTTTTCGTTCTAATTACCGTCAGGATGAGTATGTCAAATAGTGCGATGAGCGTGGTTATCCTTGCTGCAGGCAAAGGGACCCGCATGTATTCCGATCTTCCTAAGGTGCTGCATACCCTGGCCGGGAAGCCAATGGTGCAGCATGTCATTGATGCCGCTAACGATTTAGGCGCATGTGCGGTACACCTGGTATACGGCCACGGCGGCGATCTGCTGCGTCAGACTCTGCATGAAGACAACCTGAACTGGGTGCTGCAGGCCGAGCAGCTCGGAACCGGGCACGCTATGCAGCAGGCGGCGCCATTCTTCAATGATGATGAAGACATCCTGATGCTCTATGGCGACGTGCCGCTGATCTCCGTTGAGACGCTACAGCGCCTGCGCGCCGCGAAACCACAGGGTGGGATTGGTCTGTTAACGGTGAAGCTGGATGACCCAACCGGCTATGGCCGCATTACCCGTGAAAATGGCCAGGTGACGGGCATCGTTGAGCACAAAGATGCCAGCGAGGCCCAGCGCCAGATCCAGGAAATCAACACCGGGATCCTGATCGCCGGCGGAGCGGATCTAAAGCGCTGGCTGGCGAAACTCACCAATAACAACGCTCAGGGTGAATACTACATCACCGATATCATCGCCATGGCGCACCAGGAAGGACACCAGATCGTCGCAGTGCATCCGCAGCGCCTGAGCGAAGTCGAAGGCGTCAACAACCGCCTGCAGCTTGCGCGCCTGGAGCGCGTCTACCAGGCGGAGCAGGCGGAAAAGCTGCTGCTGGCGGGCGTGATGCTGCGCGATCCGGCGCGTTTCGATCTGCGCGGTACGCTGCAGCACGGGCGCGATGTAGAGATCGATACTAACGTTATTCTGGAAGGCAACGTGGTGCTGGGCGATCGAGTGAAAATCGGCGCCGGCTGCGTGATCAAAAACAGCACCATCGGCGATGACTGCGAAATTAGCCCCTACAGCGTGGTGGAAGATGCCCAGCTGCAGGCAGCCTGCACCATCGGTCCATTTGCCCGTCTGCGCCCGGGCGCCGAACTGCTGGAAGGCGCCCACGTTGGTAACTTCGTGGAAATGAAAAAAGCGCGTCTCGGGAAAGGCTCCAAGGCGGGTCATCTGACCTATCTGGGCGATGCGGAGATTGGCGATAACGTCAATATCGGCGCGGGCACCATCACCTGCAACTACGATGGTGCGAACAAGCATAAAACGATTATTGGCGATGATGTCTTTGTCGGCTCGGATACCCAGCTGGTGGCCCCGGTCACGGTAGGCAACGGCGTCACGATCGCCGCCGGCACCACCGTCACGCGCAATATCGCCGATAACGAACTGGTGTTGAGCCGCGTACCGCAGGTCCACAAACAGGGCTGGCAGCGTCCGGTGAAGAAGAAATAATTTGGATTAGCGCCGGGGAAATTTTCCCGGCGAACCAGGATGAGAGGGTCAACATAGATCCCCGTCCGCAGGCAGTACCATAACAATAACCCCACTCTCTACAAGGCTCGGGGCGCCCGGAAAACGGGCAAATACAGGTCAGCGACAACGCATGGCATATCGCCATTATCAGGAAATTTAACTATGTGTGGAATTGTTGGCGCAGTCGCGCAGCGTGATATTGCTGAAATCCTTCTCGAAGGTTTACGTCGTCTGGAATACCGTGGCTATGACTCTGCCGGTCTGGCAGTGGTCGACAGCGAAGGTCATATGACCCGCGTGCGTCGCCTGGGTAAAGTTCAGATGCTGGCTCAGGCGGTAGAAGAGCAACCGTTACACGGTGGTACCGGGATCGCCCATACTCGTTGGGCGACGCACGGCGAACCGTCTGAGAGCAATGCGCATCCGCATGTTTCTGAACACATTGTGGTGGTCCATAACGGGATCATCGAAAACCATGAGCCGCTGCGCGCCCTGCTGCAGTCTCGCGGCTATGTCTTCGTCACTGAGACCGATACCGAAGTTATTGCCCATCTGGTGCACTGGGAGCTGGAACAAGGCGGTACCTTGCGTGAAGCCGTCCTGCGCGCTATCCCGCAGCTGCGCGGCGCTTACGGTACGGTGATCATGGATACCCGTGACCCGGGCACTCTGCTGGCGGCCCGCTCCGGTAGCCCGCTGGTAATTGGCCTGGGGATGGGTGAAAACTTTATCGCTTCCGACCAGCTGGCATTGCTGCCAGTTACCCGCCGCTTCATCTTCCTCGAAGAAGGCGATATCGCGGAAGTGACTCGCCGTTCGGTGGTGATTTTTGATAAGTCCGCTGCGCAAGTGAAGCGCCAGGAGATCGAATCCAATCTGCAGTATGACGCTGGCGATAAAGGTATCTACCGCCACTATATGCAGAAAGAGATTTTCGAGCAGCCGAACGCGATTAAGAACACCCTGACCGGGCGCATCAGCCATGGCGAAGTGGATCTCAGCGAACTGGGGCCGAACGCCAATGAAATGCTGGCTCAGGTTGAACATATTCAGATAGTGGCCTGCGGGACTTCCTATAACTCCGGGATGGTCTCCCGCTACTGGTTCGAAGCGTTAGCCGGCGTCCCGTGCGATGTGGAAATCGCCTCCGAATTCCGCTATCGCAAGTCCGCGGTGCGTCGCAATAGCCTGATGATCACCCTCTCCCAGTCCGGTGAAACTGCCGATACCCTGGCGGCGCTGCGTCTGTCGAAAGAGCTGGGCTATCTCGGCTCGCTGGCCATCTGCAACGTGCCGGGCTCGTCGCTGGTGCGCGAGTCCGATCTGGCGCTGATGACGAAAGCCGGAACGGAAATCGGCGTGGCCTCGACCAAAGCCTTTACCACTCAGCTAACCGTGCTGTTGATGCTGGTGGCGAAACTGGCGCGACTGAAAGGTCAGGATGCGTCTATCGAGCATGATATCGTGCACGGCCTTCAGGCTCTGCCGAACCGTATCGAGCAGATGCTCTCCCAGGACAAGCGTATTGAGCAGCTGGCAGAGCGCTTCTCTGATAAGCACCATGCGCTGTTCCTTGGCCGTGGCGATCAGTATCCGATCGCTATGGAAGGGGCGCTGAAGCTGAAAGAGATCTCCTACATTCACGCGGAAGCCTATGCGGCGGGCGAGCTTAAGCACGGCCCACTGGCGCTGATTGATGCGGAAATGCCGGTGATTGTGGTGGCGCCGAACAACGAACTGCTGGAAAAACTGAAATCCAACATCGAAGAGGTTCGTGCCCGCGGCGGTGAACTATACGTCTTCGCCGACGGTGAAGCCGGCTTCAACGGTAGCGATAACATGCACATCATTGAGATGCCGCATGTGGAAGAGACCATCGCCCCTATCTTCTATACGGTTCCGCTGCAGCTGTTGGCTTATCACGTCGCGCTGATCAAAGGCACTGACGTTGACCAGCCGCGTAACCTGGCGAAATCGGTAACGGTTGAGTAAAGCATCCTATCCTGCAAAGGGCTGCCAACGGCGGCCCTTTTTATTTGCACCTGCTGTTTTCCACCGATTACGTGCGTAATATTTTGGCTGGCGGTAGATGACAAACGATCGTTTTACGGTCCGATTTCGCCGTCATAAAAAGAAAATTATTTTGTCATTCCACGGTCATGATTAGAGATAACCATCTGAGTTATAAGCGTATTATTTGGCGTAAAATCCACTCTCCCGGCCTGTCATAAAACTGTCATAATTCGTACATTTTACTGTCACCTCTTTGACCTATTTTGCTCACCATAGCCTCGAAACAATGATTTACGAATCCCAGCAGGAGACATTATGAACGTTATGCGTACCACCGTCGCAACAGTTGTCGCCGCGACCTTATCGATGAGCGCTTTCTCTGCCTTCGCAGCAGCAAGCCTGACTGGCGCAGGCGCAACTTTCCCTGCGCCGGTGTATGCCAAATGGGCTGATACCTATCAGAAAGAAACTGGCAATAAAGTGAACTACCAGGGTATTGGTTCCTCTGGTGGCGTTAAGCAGATTATTGCCAACACCGTTGATTTCGGTGCTTCTGATGCTCCGCTGGCTGATGACAAACTGACCCAGGAAGGTCTGTTCCAGTTCCCCACCGTGATTGGCGGCGTGGTACTGGCGGTTAACCTGCCTGGCGTGAAATCCGGCGAGCTGGTGCTGGATGGCAAAACCCTCGGTGATATCTACCTGGGTAAAATTAAAAAATGGGATGACGAAGCGATCGCTAAGCTCAACCCGGGCCTGAAGCTGCCGTCGCAGAACATCGCCGTGGTCCGCCGCGCCGATGGTTCAGGTACCTCCTTCGTTTTCACCAGCTACCTGTCCAAAGTGAATGAAGAGTGGAAATCGAAAATCGGCGCCGGCTCTACCGTAAACTGGCCAACCGGTCTGGGCGGTAAAGGCAACGATGGTATCGCCGCCTTTGTTCAGCGTCTGCCGGGCTCGATTGGTTACGTCGAATACGCTTACGCTAAGCAAAATAACCTGGCCTACACCAAACTGGTCTCTGCCGACGGCAAGCCGGTTAGCCCGACTGAAGACAACTTCGCTAACGCCGCAAAAGGCGTTGACTGGAGCAAGTCTTTCGCTCAGGACCTGACCAACCAGAAAGGCGAGAATGCATGGCCGATCACCTCAACCACCTTCATCCTGGTGCACAAGACGACGAACAAGCCGGAACAGACCGCTGAAGTGCTGAAGTTCTTCGACTGGGCGTATAAAAACGGCGGGAAAGAAGCGAATGCGCTGGATTACGCGACGCTGCCGGAAAGCGTGGTAGAGCAGGTTCGCGCGGCATGGAAAACCAACGTCAAAGACAGCAGCGGTAAAGCGCTGTACTAACAGTAGATTTTTGACGAAGATGGCGGGGGCGTTCAGGCGCTGCCCGCCCTACGGTTCAGACTGTAGGCCCGGGAGCCAACGCCACCGGGCATTTATTCGAACAAGTTTTAATACGTAAAGAGTAATCTATGGCTGCAACCAAGCCTGCATTTACCCCTCCGGGGAAAAAGGGTGACATGATTTTCAGTGCGCTGGTAAAACTGGCTGCGCTGATTGTGCTATTGATGCTGGGCGGCATCATCGTTTCCCTGATCATCTCTTCCTGGCCGAGCATTCAAAAGTTTGGCTTTGCCTTTTTGTGGACCAAAGAGTGGGATGCGCCTAACGAGATCTTCGGCGCGCTGGTCCCGATTTACGGAACCCTGGTCACCTCTTTTATCGCGCTGCTGATCGCCGTTCCGGTGAGCTTCGGCATCGCGCTGTTTCTGACAGAATTGTCCCCCGCCTGGCTCAAGCGTCCGCTGGGCATTGCGATTGAGCTGCTGGCGGCAATCCCGAGCATCGTGTACGGCATGTGGGGCCTGTTTATTTTCGCCCCGCTGTTTGCGACTTACTTCCAGGAGCCGGTCGGCAACGTCCTGTCGACCATCCCGTTCGTCGGCGCGCTGTTTGCCGGCCCGGCGTTTGGTATCGGTATTCTCGCCGCTGGCGTCATTCTGGCCATCATGATCATCCCTTACATCGCCGCGGTCATGCGCGATGTTTTCGAACAGACCCCGGTGATGATGAAAGAGTCGGCCTATGGCATCGGCTGCACCACCTGGGAGGTGATCTGGCGCATTGTCTTACCGTTCACCAAGAATGGGGTGATCGGCGGGGTGATGCTCGGTCTGGGCCGCGCGCTGGGTGAAACCATGGCGGTCACCTTTATCATCGGCAACACCTACCAGCTCGACAGCATCTCGTTGTATATGCCGGGGAACAGTATTACCTCCGCGCTGGCTAATGAGTTCGCCGAAGCGGAAACCGGCCTGCACGTGGCGGCGCTGATGGAGCTGGGCCTGATCCTGTTCGTTATCACCTTTATCGTTCTGGCCGCGTCGAAGTTTATGATTATGCGCCTCGCGAAGAATGAGGGGGCACGCTAATGGCGACCATTGAATTGCAAACTACCGCCGAACTGGCGGAGTCCCGTCGCAAGATGCAGGCCAAACGCCGCATGAAGAACCGTATCGCTCTGGCGCTGTCGATGGCGACCATGGCGTTTGGTTTGTTCTGGCTTATCTGGATCCTGATGGCGACGATAACCCGCGGTTTCGACGGCATGAGTCTGGCGCTGTTCACCGAAATGACGCCGCCGCCGAATACGGCGGGCGGTGGACTGGCTAACGCCCTCGCCGGCAGCGGCCTGCTGATCCTGTGGGCAACCGTATTTGGTACGCCGCTGGGTATCCTCGCCGGAATTTATCTGGCGGAGTATGGCCGCAAGTCGGTGCTGGCGGAAATCATCCGCTTTATCAACGACATTCTGCTTTCCGCGCCGTCTATCGTGGTGGGGCTGTTCGTCTACACCATTGTGGTGGCGCAGATGCAGCACTTCTCGGGCTGGGCGGGCGTTATCGCGCTGGCGCTGCTGCAGGTGCCTATCGTTATTCGTACCACCGAAAACATGCTGAAGCTGGTGCCGGATAGCCTGCGTGAAGCGGCCTATGCGCTGGGGACGCCGAAGTGGAAGATGATCTCGGCGATCACCCTGAAAGCCTCCGTCTCAGGGATTATGACCGGGATCCTGCTGGCTATCGCCCGTATCGCCGGGGAAACGGCGCCGCTGCTGTTCACCGCGCTGTCCAACCAGTTCTGGAGCACCGACATGATGCAGCCGATTGCCAACCTGCCGGTGACCATTTTCAAATTTGCCATGAGTCCGTTTGCGGAGTGGCAGCAACTGGCATGGGCCGGGGTATTGATTATCACCCTGTGCGTCTTGCTGCTGAACATCCTGGCGCGCGTTATCTTCGCCAAGAAGAAACACGGTTAATTTTTTGCAGCGCAGCAACTGCTGCGCTGAATGAGGAAGAGATTGAGATGAGTATGGTGAATACAGCTCCGGGTAAGATTTCAGTTCGTAACCTGAACTTCTACTACGGCAAATTCCATGCCCTGAAGAACATCAACCTGGATATCACCAAAAACCAGGTGACGGCGTTTATCGGTCCGTCAGGCTGTGGTAAATCCACCCTGCTGCGCACGTTCAACAAGATGTTTGAACTGTATCCGGAGCAGCGCGCGGAAGGTGAGATCCTGCTGGATGGCGACAACATTCTGACTAACACCCAGGATATCGCCCTGCTGCGCGCTAAGGTTGGCATGGTGTTCCAGAAACCAACGCCGTTCCCGATGTCCATATACGACAATATCGCCTTCGGCGTGCGCCTGTTTGAAAAGCTGTCCCGTGCCGATATGGACGAGCGCGTGCAGTGGGCGCTGACCAAAGCCGCATTATGGAACGAAACCAAAGATAAACTGCACCAGAGCGGGTATTCTCTCTCCGGTGGTCAGCAGCAGCGTCTGTGCATTGCCCGCGGTATCGCGATCCGCCCGGAAGTGCTGCTGCTTGATGAGCCGTGCTCCGCGCTGGACCCGATCTCCACCGGGCGTATCGAAGAGCTGATCACCGAGCTGAAACAGGACTACACCGTCGTTATCGTGACTCACAACATGCAGCAGGCTGCGCGTTGCTCCGACCATACGGCATTTATGTATCTTGGCGAGCTGATTGAGTTCAGCAACACGGATGACCTGTTCACTAAGCCCGCGAAGAAACAAACTGAAGATTATATTACTGGCCGCTACGGTTGATTTGCCCTTGTGCTTTCAGGCTCTCACCAGTTGGGCAATCAGGAGACACCATGGACAACCTAAATCTTAACAAACATATTTCCGGCCAGTTCAACGCTGAACTGGAGTATATCCGCACCCAGGTGATGACCATGGGTGGGCTGGTGGAACAGCAGCTCTCTGATGCCATCACCGCCATGCATAACCAGGACAGCGATCTGGCGAAACGCGTCATCGACGGCGACAAGCAGGTCAACATGATGGAAGTGGCTATCGATGAAGCGTGCGTGCGCATCATCGCCAAGCGCCAGCCGACCGCCAGCGACCTGCGCCTGGTGATGGCGATCATCAAGACTATCGCTGAGCTGGAACGCATTGGCGACGTGGCGGATAAAATCTGCCGCACCGCGCTGGAGAAGTTTTCCCAGCAGCACCAGCCGCTGCTGGTGAGCCTCGAATCGCTGGGCCGCCACACGGTGCAGATGCTGCATGACGTACTGGATGCGTTTGCGCGTATGGATCTCGACGAAGCGGTACGTATCTATCGCGAAGATAAGAAAGTCGACCAGGAGTATGAAGGCATCGTGCGTCAGCTGATGACCTACATGATGGAAGACTCGCGCACTATCCCCAGCGTCCTGACCGCGCTGTTCTGCGCGCGCTCCATCGAGCGTATCGGCGACCGCTGCCAGAATATCTGCGAATATATTTTCTACTTCGTCAAAGGTCAGGATTTCCGTCACGTTGGCGGCGATGAGCTGGATAAACTGCTCGCTGGCAAAGATCCGAAAGAGTAATAATCATTCTGTCTAATTCTGGTAAATGGATTTATCAGAATTAGATATGTTTTACCCCGCGGCTGCGAGATTGCTGAGATTATCGTCACAATTAACAATCTGCCCGTTTGAGTTATTCATTTTATCGCGTAACAATCAGCCGCCACTCACTGAGTTTTAACGCTCAGGATGGTTTAAACGGATTGTGACTGCGACAGCAGGCAAAACCTGATATTGCTCCTGGGGGCGATATCAGGTTTTTTGTTTTATGCGGGCCAATAATGGCTGAATGAGGGTTGCTACCGCGATGCGCGGGCAAAACCTGAAGAGGATTATCTGCCAAGGCAGATGGTCTTCTTCAGGTTTTTTTGTTTTTGTCTAACCGCAAAAATAACAGCCGCCGCGACGTCAAACGGTATGGATACGGCTATTAGCACCGGCACGGAATAGGGTTGTTGTCGTGTTTTATTTACGCCAATGATTATATAAGGGAATATTATGATGAGAAAAAACAGGATCGCTTCGGCGATAGTCTTGCTGGCGCCACTTTGTTATTCAACTAATCTGCTAGCGAGCCAGTTGACGGTGGAACAACGGCTTGAGCTGCTGGAAAAAGCGCTCAAAGACACGCAAAAAGAGCTCAAAAAATATCAGGACCAGGAAAGAAAAAGAGACCAGATTTGGGCCTCATGGTCTCCTCCTGCGGAAGGTCAGAAGCGCAATACCGGGGGGGCGACCGCCGGGCCGAAAACGGCGGTTAAACCGGATGCTGTGCTGGTTAAAAATCAACAACCTGTCACCGATGGCGCGCCAGCCTACAGCGCGATGACGCTGAAAGACTTTAGCAAGTTCGTGAAAGATGAAATTGGCTTTAGCTATAACGGCTACTTCCGTTCCGGCTGGGGGACCGCCTCGCACGGCTCGCCAAAATCATGGGCGATCGGTTCGCTTGGCCGCCTGGGTAATGAATATTCCGGCTGGTTCGATCTGCAGCTGAAGCAGCGGGTGTTTCAGGAAGGCGATAAACGCGTCGACGCCATCGTGATGCTCGACGGGAACGTCGGCCAGCAGTATTCCACTGGCTGGTTTGGTGACAATGCCGGCGGCGAAAACTACATTCAATTCTCGGATATGTATGTTAACACCAAAGGGTTCCTGCCGTTTGCGCCGGAAGCCGATTTCTGGGTCGGCAAACACGGGGCGCCAAAAATTGAAATCCAGATGCTGGACTGGAAAACGCAGAGAACCGATGCGGCGGCCGGCGTAGGGCTGGAAAACTGGCAGGTGGGCGCCGGGAAATTCGATATCGCGTTGATTCGCGAAGATGTCGATGATTATGACCGTTCTTTAAGCAATAAGCAGCAAATTAACACCAACACCCTGGACGTTCGCTACAAAGAGATTCCGCTGTGGGATAAAGCCAGCCTGATGGTTAGCGGACGCTATGTCGCCGCCAACCAAAGTTCCTCTGAGAAATATAAAGAGGGCAATGAAGGTTATTATCCGTGGAAAGATACCTGGATGGCTGGTACCTCGTTAACGCAGAAATTTGCTAACGGCAGCTTTAACGAATTCTCTTTCTTACTGGCCAATAACTCTATTGCCAGCAGCTTCTCACGCTATGCCGGATCCAGCCCCTATACCACCTTTAATGGCCGCTATTATGGCGATCATACCAATGGCACCGCCGTGCGCTTAACCTCGCAGGGGGAAACCTATTTACGCGATGACGTTATTATGGCGAATGCCATCGTCTACTCTTTTGGTAACGACGTCTATAGCTACGAAACCGGGGCCCACTCCGATTTTGAATCTATCCGTACGGTTCTGCGACCGGCTTATATCTGGGATAAATATAACCAGACCGGCGTCGAGCTGGGGTACTTCAAACAGCAAAACAAAGATGTTACCGGCAAGAAATATAACGAGTCCGGCTACAAGACCACACTGTTCCATACCTTCAAAGTCAATACCAGTATGCTGACCTCGCGCCCGGAAATTCGTTTCTATGCCACCTATATTAAAGCGAAGGATATTGACCTGGATAAGGCCGCGAATAATACCACCAGCATTTTTGAAGACGGGAAGAACGATCAGTTTGCCGTGGGGGCGCAGGCGGAAATCTGGTGGTGAGACGATAACTGAACGGACACAACGAAAGAGGAACAACGATGAAACGACATGCAATTTATTTCGCCCTGGCGCTGGCGGGCGCGGCGTTTACCCTCCAGGCGGCGCCATTACCCGCGATGCCGGACCCAAGCCTGCCGGTGAGCCACTTTATCACCCAGGTTAACGCGGATAAGAGTATCACTTACCGCTTGTTTGCCCCTGATGCCCGGCGGGTCTCGATAGTGACTGGCGCCACGCCGGACTCCTTTGTCTCGCACGACATGACCAAAGCAGCGGACGGAGTCTGGACATGGAAAAGCGAGCCGATGAAGCCCAATCTCTATGAATACTATTTCGATGTGGATGGCTTCCGCTCGGTAGATACCGGCAGCCGCTATCAGAAGCCGCAGCGCCAGGTGAACACCAGTTTGATTCTGGTGCCGGGCAGTATTCTTGACGATCGGGAGGTTGCGCATGGCGATCTGCGCACCCTCACCTATCACTCGAAGGCTCTGAACGCCGAACGTCGTCTCTATGTCTGGACGCCGCCGGGCTATAGCGGAACCGGCGATCCGCTGCCGGTGCTCTATTTCTATCATGGCTTTGGCGACAGCGGCCTGTCGGCCATCGATCAGGGGCGGATCCCGCAAATCATGGATAACCTGCTGGCGGAGGGCAAGATTAAGCCGATGCTGGTGGTGGTCCCGGATACCGAAACCGATATCCCGGAAGCGGTCGCGGAAAACTTCCCGCCGCAGGAGCGGCGCAAAACCTTCTATCCACTTAATGCGCAGGCGGCGGATAAAGAGCTCATGCAGGATATTATTCCGCTGATCGATGCCCGATTTAACGTGCGTAAAGATGCCGACGGTCGGGCGCTGGCGGGCCTCTCGCAGGGCGGTTATCAGGCGCTGGTTTCCGGAATGAATCATCTGGAGAGCTTTGGCTGGCTCGCCACCTTTAGCGGCGTTACGACTACCACGGTGCCGAATGCCGGCGTGGAAGCGCAGCTGAAGCAGCCTGACGCGATCAATAAGCAGCTGCGTAACTTTACCGTGGTCGTCGGGGAAAAAGATTCTGTGACCGGTAAAGACATTACTGGTCTGAAAAGCGAGCTGGAAAAACAGCAGATTAAATTTGATTACCACCAGTATCCCGGCCTGAACCATGAAATGGACGTCTGGCGCCCGGCCTACGCCGAGTTTGTGCAAAAACTGTTTAAATAACCTTTAGGGGGCCTTCAGCCCCCGTTTTGTGCTTGTGAAGGACGACAAGATGAAAATGATTGTGACCGAAGATTATGAAGAGATGAGCCTGGTCGCCAGCCATCATGTTCTGGGCTATATCACGGCGCCGCGGCGGGTGAATCTGGCGGTGACGGCGGGGAGCACGCCAAAGCGGATGTATGAGCATTTGACCGCCGCCGTGAAAGGCAAAGCATTCTATGATCGGGTGCACTATTACAACTTCGATGAGATCCCTTTTCGCGGCCAGTCGCGAGAAGGCGTCACGATATCTAATTTGCGCCAGCTGTTTTTTACCCCGGCGCAGATCAAAGAAGAGAACATTCACAAGCTGACGCTGGACAACGCCGCTCAGCACGATCGCCAGCTGGAAGAGGCTGGCGGTCTGGATCTGATGGTGCTGGGGCTGGGGGCCGACGGCCATTTTTGCGGCAACCTGCCGAATACCACCCGCTTTCATGATCAGACGGTCGAAGTGCCGATTCATGGGGAAATGATTGCTCTTATCGCTAACAGCGAGATGGGCGGGGATATCTCGGCAGTACCAGACAGCTATGTCACCATGGGGCCGAGAAGCGTGATGGCGGCGAAAAATTTATTGCTAATTGTCAGCGGTGCGGCAAAAGCGCACGCGTTAAAGCAAGTGGTGGAAGGTCCGGTCAGCGTGCAGGTGCCGGCTTCAGTGCTCAAATTGCACCCTTCACTGGTGATTATTGCCGATAAAGCGGCGGCGGCGGAATTGCAGCAATAAAAAGCCGCTAGTTCTATTCCCCGCTTACGCAGACGCATAGCGGGGGGGCATCGATGCCAACGTGCCGCTCACCAGGCCCTTAACGCGTGATATCCCAGCCGCGCGCCTGCCACAATGCCGGCAGCTCTGCCAGATCGGTAAAGGTCGTCACTTTGGGATGATCGATCGGCTGGTTGTGCGGATCGGCGCAGAAATAAAACACTTCCATGCCGGCGGCAATCCCCGACTGAGCGCCGGCGCTGGAGTCATCCACCAGAATACAGTTTTCGGCTTTTACCTGCATGGCCTCTGCCGCATGAAACATCAGCGCCGGGTCGGGCTTCCAGCGCTGAATATCGTAGCCGCTGTACAAGCGGTCAGTGAAATGGCGCAGCAGGCCGGTGCGTCCGAGCGAGTGCTGCATCTTACTGACCGGGCCATTGGAAACCACGCACATCGGGACGCTTACCGCATCCAGCAGCGCCTGGGCTCCGGGAATCACCTCCAGCTCGCTATCGAACAGGCGAGCGACCTCGGCCCGGTAAATCGGCTCCAGGGTGGCCTTTTGCAGATTAACGCCATACTCAGCGTTGATGGTGTCGATAATTTCGTACAGCTTCACACCTTTGAAGCGCTTAAAAATCTCGGCGAGGTCCAGCGTAATGCCGAATTCCTGAAACATGTGAACGTAGGCGCGGGAGCAAATCACCTCGCTGTCGACCAGCGTGCCGTCACAGTCAAAAAATACTGCTTCTGGTTGAGTCATAGCCTTTCCATATTAACAAGTTTAACGTTTTCGTAATGCTCAATGCCGCGACGCAATCGTTGCCGTATAAGCAAAATAAATGAAAAAAATTACCATACAACCGCGCCTGGTGCCGTAATTTGGTATAGGATAGCCTCGAATTTTCCCTCCTTACGTTCGGAAACCGATAATGAGTCAACAACAAACCAGCCAGTCTTCTGGCCAGGGTCTGCTGGAGCGCGTATTTAAGCTGCGCGAGCACGGCACCACGGTGCGCACCGAAGCCATCGCCGGTTTCACCACGTTCCTGACGATGGTGTATATCGTTTTTGTTAACCCACAAATTCTTGGCGTAGCGGGCATGGATACCAGCGCCGTGTTTGTGACCACCTGTCTGATTGCCGCTTTCGGCAGTATCCTGATGGGTCTGTTCGCGAACCTGCCGGTCGCCCTGGCGCCGGCGATGGGCCTGAACGCCTTTTTCGCCTTTGTGGTGGTGCAGGCGATGGGGCTGCCGTGGCAGGTGGGCATGGGCGCCATCTTCTGGGGCGCCGTGGGCCTGCTGCTGCTGACCATCTTCCGCGTACGTTACTGGATGATCGCCAATATTCCGCTTAGCCTGCGTGTAGGTATCACCAGCGGTATCGGCCTGTTTATCGGCATGATGGGCCTGAAAAACGCCGGGGTGATTGTCGCCAATCCGGAAACGCTGGTCAGCATTGGTCATTTGACTTCCCACAGCGTACTGCTGGGCGTGCTGGGCTTCTTTATCATCGCGATTCTGGCGTCGCGCAACATTCACGCCGCGGTACTGGTCTCTATCGTTGTGACCACCCTGCTGGGCTGGATGCTGGGCGACGTGCATTACACCGGGATCGTCTCGGCGCCGCCGAGCGTGGCTTCGGTGATTGGTCAGGTCGATCTGGCGGGCTCCCTGAACCTGGGCCTGGCCGGCGTGATCTTCTCCTTTATGCTGGTCAACCTGTTTGACTCCTCCGGGACGCTGATTGGCGTGACGGATAAAGCGGGTCTCGCGGATGCCAACGGTAAATTCCCGCGCATGAAGCAAGCGCTGTTTGTCGATAGCGTCTCGTCGGTGGCGGGCTCCTTCATCGGTACCTCGTCGGTGACGGCCTATATCGAATCTTCTTCCGGCGTTTCCGTGGGCGGGCGTACCGGCCTGACCGCCGTTGTCGTTGGTATCCTGTTCCTGCTGGTTATTTTCCTCTCTCCGCTCGCGGGGATGGTTCCTGGCTATGCCGCCGCGGGCGCGCTGATATACGTTGGCGTGCTGATGACCTCCAGCCTCGCGCGCGTGAAGTGGAGCGACCTGACCGAGGCGGTGCCTGCGTTCATCACCGCAGTGATGATGCCGTTTAGCTTCTCGATCACCGAAGGTATCGCCCTGGGCTTTATCTCTTACTGCGTGATGAAGATCGGTACCGGCCGGCTGCGCGAGCTCAGCCCGTGTGTGATTATCGTTTCGCTGCTGTTCGTGCTGAAAATTGTCTTTATCGATGCACATTAATCCGCACGCATGATGAAAAAGCCCGGCATCGCTGCCGGGCTTTTTTTATGCTTTAACCCGCCGAATATAGTCGCCGAAAGCGGTCAGTTGGCCGCGCAGATGGTCGAGGGTGCTTTGATCGACCACTTCACCCGCCTGCGGATCCACTTTGTTCTGGATGACGCCGCCCATAAATTCCGGTTTATTCATTACCATCGCATCAAGGAAGACCAGAATCTGCCGCAGATGATACTGGCAGCGCGCACCGCCGATGGCGCCCATTGAGCTGGTCTGAATCAGTACCGGTTTGCCGGACAGCGGCTGCTCGGGCAGGCGTGACAGCCAGTCGATGGCGTTTTTCAGGCCGCCAGGCACGGAATAGTTATATTCTGGAGTGACTATCACTACCCCATCCGCCTCGCGGATCTGTTGCGCAATCTCCTGCACGCGCTGCGGAAAACCTTCTTCCTCCTGCATATCAGCATCGTACAGCGGGATATCACCGATCGACGGCAGCGCGGAGATATCCATGCCCGCTGGCGCGATGCCGGGCAGGGTGCGCGCGACCATTCCATTAAACGACCCTTTACGCAGGCTGCCGAGTAACGTAACCACTTTCAAGGTATCTGACATGATTGCTCCTTTGGATCATGATGCCGGCAAGACCGGTCAATTGAGGGATAAGGTTTTTTCCATGGGTAAGCTGGTAAAGCGCATCAGGCGGGCTGACGGTTCGCGTGCGCGCTGCTGCGCATCCGCCAGGCTGCGCCAGTCACCTCCCTTAGCATCATATTCCCAGACCTTCAGCGAGCCGATGTTCGGGGTAGCGGCAATGGACCATACCAGCAGCGATTCGGCGTCACATACCGCTTCGATTGGCTGACTGCCGGCGGTGCGCAGGCGGCCAGAGCCGGGCAGCAGCTGCAGCTGCGTTGATGCTTCGCCGGTCAGCTTTAGCACGCTGCGACGCAGCGCTACCAGCTGGCTGCGCGCTTCGTCCGGATCATGCTGTATGTTAATCCACAGATTCTCATTGTTGCTGAAATTGTGCCGGTCGGCGTCGTGGCTGCGGACAGTGCGCTGCAGTTCCATGTCGAGGCCACAATCCCCCTCGGTGGTGAGGACAACACCAACGATATTGCCAGTATAAGCGATCGAAAAGCGGGGGAGTTGGCGATCGCTAAAAACCGGTCGGCCATTGGCTTCGTTGATGATTTCAGGCAGCTCGCTGATGCCGTAAAGCATAAACAGCAGCTCGGCAAGCAGCGAGCGCGACGCGCAAAAGCGAGCCTGGCGATATGTCGGGAGAAGACGTGCGGATTGATGACAGGCCGCTGACAAACGTGTCGATAGCGGCTCCCCGGTACTGAGTATCCCTCTTGCAAAATGCGTTGCCATACGTCGCTCCGTGAGTAATGGTCTGGATAAAACTGCGGGCGCTATTATCGCCTGGTATTAACAGGTTTTAATGCCGAAATCCCCCATTGAAAAGGGAATTTGTTTGAATTTTACAAATTCTTGCGCAAATAAGGTGCTATGGGCACGAAACAAGGCTTAAAGCGTACCGGAATAGAGCGCTTTCAGCGTATCTCTAAGCCAGACAAGCTTCGGGTTGTAGCTGTTGCGCTTATGCCATAGCAGGGTGAAGGGAACGCGCAGCTTTTCCAGATGCTGCGCCTCCAGGGGGAGCGGCCGGGAGACGAGCGGCAGCTGGTGCTGCTGATTATAGTGCTGACAGTAGCGCGGCGCGGTGGCCAGCATGGTGTGCTGCGGCTGAGCGGCCATAAAAAGTGATTGCTCAAACCCCGGCACGGTCAGCGCCACGTTACGCTTATACCCCAGCTCCTGCAGCACGTCGTCCAGGGCCCAGGTATCGCGTTGTTCCCAGCAGATAGTGATATGCGGATAGCGTAAGAATGCCGCCAGATCCCACTCTTCCCTGAGCGCCGGATGATCGGCGCGCAGCCAGACCTGCGGCAGGTCGGTGAACAGCACATCAAAATCGATATACCACGGCAGCAGGCTCAGCAGCTCACGCGACTGCGGATGGCTTTCGCGTCCGCAGAAGCCGATATCCACCTCACCGCGGATGATGGCGTCCAGGGAGTCGTAGTCCCAGTTGCGCAAACGAATCAATGCCTGCGGATAGCGCTGATAGATGCGCTGAGAGAGGGTGTTAAACAGGATCATCAGCAGCGGCGCTTCCGCCGCCAGTTCGAATTTGAGGCCGCTGGGCATGGTATGGTGCGGTTTATCGAGGATTTGGTTGCCCATCTGCATCCAGTCCGCCAGATCCTGCTCCATGCTGCTGACCAGCGGCGTGGGCGCCAGGCCCAGCGGGGTTTTCACAAACAGCGGATCGTCAAACCAGGCGCGCAGTTTGGCCAGCGACTTGCTCACCGCTGACGGCGAAACGTTCATCCGCTTCGCCGTACGGGTAACGCTGAGCTCCTGGGTCAGGAGCTGCAGGCAGAGGAGTAAATTAAGATCAAGACTCGACAGCGGCTTCTTCATCGTATTGCGCAACCCGCGGCGGGGTGACGACCAGTAACAAAACAAGGCTCACTATGCTACAGGCAATGAGTATCCCGATCAGCATATTCATTGCGCTGAGTCCGATGATGGCGGCGAGCCAAATCCACAGCGATGAACCGCACACCTGCGCGATGCCGAGGACCGAGCTGGCGACGCCCGCGCGCAGCGTGAACGGCCCCAGCGCCTGGCTCATCGCGACGCCGAACCCAACGGAGAAGCCGGCGCAAATCATGCCCAGCCCGATCAGGGTGACGGCCTGGCGAGTGGCGAGGCTCAGCGTCACGCCTGCCGCCAGAAACAGCACCTGTGAGGTCAGCATTAAGGTGCGGGGGTTAAACAGCGACAGGACGAACGGCGTTGAGAAGGAGACCGCCATGCTGATCATCGCCATCAGAGCCATCGCCATTGAGTAAGTTCCCCGGTCGAACCCCATCTCTTCCATCATTAGTACCGGCGAGACGTTAACGTAGGTCAGGATCACCGTCACGCTGAGGGTGGTAATGAGTAAGCGGCTGAGGAAAAAGCGATTCAACAGCGATTCGCCAGCGTCATGCTGCGGTGACGCTGCCTGCGGAGGCGCCGTCGGCCGCGTTTCACGCAGGATAAAGACCGACAGCACAGCGACCATGACGCCCATGCCGGTCATCGTGTAGAACAGGCTCTGCCACGGATATTTCAGCATAATCAGGTGGCCAAGCACCGGCGCCAGGACGGGGATAATGCAGGTGATGCCGTTGAGCAACGACAGCACCTTGGCGCGGCGACGGTCGTCCAGCGTATCGCGCAGGATAGCGAAAGCCACCACGTAGCAGCTGCCGGCGCCGATCCCCTGGATAAAGCGTCCGATGAGGAAGTGGCTGCTGGTATGCGCCTGGGCGCAGAGCAGGGAGGCGATAACAAAGATCGCTGCACCTACAATAGCGACAGGCTTACGCCCCGAGCGGTCGGCGATGCGGCCAGCAAACAGCATCGCGGAGGCCATACCGGCCAGATAGACCGAGAAGGCGATATGTAATTGCGCCTCGCTGGCCCCCAGGTCCTGAGCAATACGCGGCAGGCCGACCAGATACATATCGATGCCGGAGGGGTAGAGCAGAACCAGGGCAAAGCTGCAGAGAAGAAAGCGTGTCATGGGATCCTCGCGATGTGAATGGCGTTCAGCATAGTGAGGAACGCGCCGTAAGACGAGTTGCCATTTGGACAACGCTCTTTTCCTGGCAGGAAATGCGAGCTAACGACTGCGGGTTCGCCAGACGCGGGCCATCCCCTCGCTCTCCGGGCGAACGCTTTCGAAGCCGAACTTCGCGTACAGTTCCGGCACATCCGCCACCAGCGTAACGTAGGCGCCATCAAAGGCGTTAGCGTCCAGCCAGGCGACCAGCTTCTCCATCACCAGCCGGCCAAGGCCTTTTCCCTGGTGAGCCGGATCGACGGCGACGTCGACAATATCGAAATTAATCGCGCCGTCGCCGACGATGCGTCCCATCGCGATCGGCGTCTCCTGCCAGAGGATATGTACGCCATAACAGCTATGCGGCAGTCCGGCTCTGGCGCCTTCCAGGGGGCGCGGCGACATGCCGGCGGCTACCCGCAGGTGGCAAAACGCTTCGGCGGAGGGCACCTTCTCGATCACGGTATATTCAACGGTCATGTTTTAGTCTCGCGGCAGAGGGGGAGATAAAAGTAGAGAACGTTGCGTTGCAAAGGGCAAGAAAAAACCCGCATTAACGCGGCGTTAATACGGGTTAGTGAACGTTTACGGACTGACGGTTACTTACCGATGCAGAAGCTGGAGAAGATGCGGCCCAGCAGATCGTCGGAAGTGAACTCCCCGGTGATCTCGCTCAGCGCCTGCTGCGCGAGGCGCAGCTCTTCCGCCAGCAGCTCGCCGGCCCAGGCGCCCAGCAGCTGGGCTTTGCCTTGCTGCAGATGGTTCGCCGCCTCTTCCAGGGCCTGCAGGTGACGGCGGCGGGCGAGGAAGCCGCCTTCCATATTGGTATCGAAGCCCATGCTCTGCTTGAGGTGGTTACGTAGCACCTCCACGCCGTCGCCGGTACGTGCCGACAGGCGAATAAGTGAGTGGCCATTTACTTCGCTGATACCGAGCGCTTCGCCGGTGACATCGGCTTTATTGCGCACCACGGTAATCGGCAATTTAGCGGGCAGGCGCTCGATAAAGTCTGGCCAGATCTCCGCCGGGTCAACGGCGCCGGTGGTGGTGCCATCGACCATAAACAGCACCCGATCGGCCTGGGCAATCTCCTGCCAGGCGCGCTCGATGCCGATACGTTCCACTTCGTCATTAGCATCGCGCAGGCCTGCGGTATCGATGATATGCAGCGGCATGCCGTCGATATGGATATGCTCGCGTAGCACGTCGCGGGTGGTACCGGCGATATCGGTGACGATCGCCGCTTCGCGGCCCGCCAGGGCGTTCAGCAGGCTTGATTTACCGGCATTTGGCCGCCCGGCGATCACCACTTTCATCCCTTCGCGCAGCAGGCTGCCCTGACGAGCTTCCGCGCGGACGGCGTCGAGATCGGCCATCACCTCGTTCAGCTGGGCTTCAATTTTGCCATCGGAGAGGAAATCAATTTCTTCATCCGGGAAGTCAATGGCCGCTTCCACGTAGATGCGCAGGTGAGTGAGCGCTTCCACAAGATGATTCACCCGCGCGGAGAACGCCCCCTGCAGCGAATTCAGCGCCGAGCGCGCCGCCTGCTCTGAACTGGCGTCGATAAGGTCGGCGATGGCCTCTGCCTGCGCCAGATCGAGCTTGTCGTTGAGGAACGCGCGCTCGGAAAACTCACCCGGCCTGGCGATGCGCAGGCCCGGCAGGGTCAGAATACGTTTAAGCAGCAGGTCGAGAATGACCGGGCCGCCGTGGCCCTGCAGCTCAAGCACATCTTCCCCGGTAAAGGAGTTCGGCCCGGGGAACCACAGCGCAATCCCCTGATCCAGCGGGGTACCGTCAACGTCGTTGAACGGCAGGTAGTCGGCATAGCGCGGCTTCGGCAGCTTGCCCAGCACCGCCTGCGCGACGTCGCGCGCCTTAAGGCCGGAGATACGCAGGATGCCCACACCCCCGCGTCCCGGAGGGGTTGCCTGGGCGACGATAGTGTCGTTATGGCTCATGGTGACTCTCTATGTAGATGTAAAAAAGGCGGTCCATTGACCGCCTTCTCTGGCATTAACGCTACCGTAGATACTCGAAATAATTCAAGTTGCAGAAAGGCGGCAAGTTAGTGAGGCCCCAGGAGCTTACTGTAGTAAGTGACTGGGGCGAACTAATGAAGCCAACGCATCTGCGGCTTGAAGAATGAAGAGTATCAGGATTTCTTCTTCTCGCGGCTATGCAGGCCACGTTTCTCCAGACCACGGTAAATCAGCTGCTGCTGAATAATGGTGACCAGGTTGCTGACGATGTAGTACACCACCAGGCCAGACGGGAACCACAGGAAGAACACCGTGAAGATGACCGGCATAAAGGTCATGATCTTCTGCTGCATCGGGTCGGTCACGGTGGTCGGCGACATCTTCTGGATGAAGAACATGGTCGCGCCCATGATGATCGGCAGGATGTAGTACGGGTCCTGAGCAGACAGGTCGTGGATCCACAGGATAAACGGCGCATGACGCAGTTCAACCGAGGCGCTCAGCATGTAATACAGCGCAAGGAAGATCGGCATCTGAATAATCAGCGGGAAGCAGCCGCCCAGCGGGTTTACTTTTTCCGCTTTATACAGCGCCATCATCTCCTGGCTTTGACGTTGTTTATCGTCGCCCAGACGCTCACGCATGGCCTGAATCTTCGGCTGCAGCATGCGCATCTTCGCCATGGAGGTGTACTGCGCTTTGGTCAGCGGGTACATGATGCCACGAACGATAAAGGTGATAACGATGATCGAGAAGCCCCAGTTGCCGAGGAAGCTGTGGATGAATTTCAGCAGCTTGAACAGCGGTTGGGAGATGAACCACAGCCAGCCGTAGTCGACGGTCAGATCCAGGTGCGGCGCAACGGCAGCCATTTTGTCCTGAATAGCCGGGCCGACCCACAGCGTGCTCTGCAGTTTGTCGGTCTGGCCTGGCTGCACCAGTACCGGCTGCGATTTGTAGCCAATAGCGACAACGCCGTTGCCGAGGTTGGCGGTGTAGAAGTTATTCGTCCCGTTATTCCGCGGCACCCATGCGGTGGTGAAGTACTGCTGCAGCATGGCAACCCAACCGTTTTTGGTGCTGACGTTCAGGTTTTCGTTATCCAGAATGGTATCGAATTTATATTTCTCGTATTTCGAATCCGCAGTGGAGAACGCGGCGCCACGGAAAGTATGCATCGTGGACAGGCCACCGGTCTGCGTATCGCGACTGGTCGGCAGCGCAGCGGTCTGCTTCAGCTGACCGAAGGTTGAGACTTCCAGAGGCTTCTCGCTGGCATTCTGCACGCTGTAACCCACGTTCACCGCATAGCCACCGCGCTTCAGGGTGAAGGTTTTGGTGAAGACGTTGCCGGCTTTGTCAGTGTAGGTCAGCGGGATAACGAGCTCATCCTGGCCATCGGCCAGCACAAACGCCTCTTTATCGACGTTGTACAGCGGACGCGGGCCGTTTGCCGGGTTATCCGGACCGTCACGGCCGGTTAAGCCGCTCTGCGCCTGGTAGACAAACTGCGGCGTGGTTTCCAGTAACTGGAACGGTTCGGTCGATTTCAGCGTTTTTGGATACGCCAGAAGCAGCGCCTGCTCAATATCGCCACCGTTGGTGTTGATAGTCAGCTCAAGCACGTCGGTTTTAACCGTAATCAGTTTCCCCTGGCCACTGGCCGGTACGCCCTGGTCGGCGGCGCTACCCGCTGCTGTGGTCGTAGTCTGCGTGGTCTGCTGCTGGGGCTGCGGATTTTTGTCCTGCTCCCAGGCTTGCCAGATCATGAAAGACACGAACAACAAAGCGATGATAAGAAGATTGCGTTGCGAATCCATCGTTAGTGTTCTCTGGTATCAAATGGTCCAGGCGGGACGGGATCGTCACCACCAGGGTGTAAAGGGTGGCATTTTAATACGCGTTTCATCGTCAACCAACTGCCTTTTATCACTCCAAACCTGCGTAAGGCCTCAATTCCGTATTGAGAACAGGTTGGGGTGAAACGACAATGCGGCCCGAGTAGCGGACTAATCAGGCGCTGATAAACTCGAATCAGGCCGATCAGGACCCGCGAGCCAGGCGACAATGGCGGCGCCATAATTTTTCCAACGCTTCCGAGAGAGCACGGTTATCGAGGTCGGCAACCCCTCTTTTCGCCACCACCACGAAATCCATTGGCGGGAGTTCATGTTGACGCAAACGAAAACTTTCACGCGTCAGACGTTTAATCCGATTGCGTTCATGTGCGCGTTTCACGTTTTTCTTGGCGACGGTGAGACCGATGCGGGGATGCCCCAGCGAATTCAGGCGGCCGAGGATGGTGATTTGCGGCGTGCCAGCCCGTTGTGGCTGCTGGAAGACGAAAGTGAAATGACTGGGAGTTAACAAGCGTAACTCCCTGGGAAATGCGAGCTTAACCACGCAGGGTTAGCTTTATTACTTGGAAACGGTCAGACGAGCGCGGCCTTTAGCACGACGACGTGCCAGAACCTGACGACCATTTTTAGTAGCCATACGAGCACGGAAGCCGTGAGAACGGTTGCGCTTCAGTACAGACGGTTGAAAAGTGCGTTTCATGGCGATTTCTACCTAAACTTGAATAAATTCACTGACTTTTGCGTAGACCCGAACGAACTTCGAACGACTTACGCCTCAGCGTGGGTGATTAAAGAGGCCGGATTGTAATAATTGTACACTCCGGAGTCAATTCTCTTTCCTTATTTCTCGCACCTCGTCGCACAAAAAATAAGCTGAGACGCGTGACGAAAACGGGCATTACGCGCCGGGTGGGGGATTATACGGCCTGGCCAGTAAAGCGCAAGGATCCGCAAGGATCTTTATTAGATCGTTTCCGCCCAAAAGCGGCATAGCTCATTAATTTTTCCAATATGCGGCGGAAATCGTGCTTCACTCCCCGCAGGATCGATTACACTTACCCGGTTTCGATCCTTCCTGTGGATAAATCGGGAAGAATCTGTTGAGAAACACAAGATCTCTTTCTCAGTTTAGGCTATGATCCCCGGTCCCGATCGCGATCCCCGGATCCGCAGCGGGTAATAACCGCAGATAGCGGTTCGCACGTCACCCCTTTTGTGCAGGGGCTTTTCGGCTAATGCAGGGTCTTGTCGACGTGTGCCAACAATCACGATTGTTTCAGTTTTTCTTTGATATCGATTTTATGTTCGAGTGGAGTCCGCCGTGTCACTTTCGCTTTGGCAGCAGTGTCTTGCCCGATTGCAGGATGAGTTACCAGCCACAGAATTCAGCATGTGGATCCGCCCATTGCAGGCGGAACTGAGCGATAACACGCTGGCACTGTATGCGCCAAACCGTTTTGTGCTCGACTGGGTAAGGGACAAATACCTCAATAATATCAATGGACTCCTCAATGATTTTTGCGGTGCGGACGCCCCGCAGCTGCGTTTTGAGGTGGGCGCTAAGCCCGCCAGCTCGCTGCAGAAAGGGGCGGTAAGCCCGGCTGCGGCGGCCATTCCGGCGGCGCAGGTGCAGACCGCGCGCGCGGCGCCGACGATCGTGCGCCCTGGCTGGGATAATGTCCCGGCGCCGGCGGAGCCGACCTACCGCTCTAACGTTAACGTGAAACACACGTTTGATAACTTCGTCGAAGGTAAATCTAACCAGCTGGCCCGCGCGGCGGCGCGTCAGGTGGCGGATAACCCGGGCGGCGCCTACAACCCCCTGTTCCTCTATGGCGGGACGGGTCTGGGTAAAACTCACCTGCTGCACGCGGTGGGGAACGGCATTGTGGCGCGTAAGCCGAACGCGAAAGTGGTCTATATGCACTCCGAGCGTTTCGTTCAGGACATGGTTAAAGCGCTGCAGAACAACGCCATCGAAGAGTTTAAGCGTTACTACCGCTCCGTTGACGCCCTGCTGATCGATGACATTCAGTTCTTTGCCAATAAAGAACGATCCCAGGAAGAGTTTTTCCACACCTTCAATGCGCTTCTGGAAGGTAATCAGCAGATCATCCTGACGTCGGATCGTTATCCAAAAGAGATCAACGGCGTTGAGGATCGTCTAAAATCCCGCTTCGGCTGGGGGCTGACGGTGGCGATCGAGCCGCCGGAGCTGGAAACCCGCGTCGCGATCCTGATGAAAAAAGCCGACGAGAACGACATCCGCCTGCCGGGCGAAGTGGCGTTCTTTATTGCCAAGCGTCTGCGCTCGAACGTGCGTGAGCTGGAGGGGGCGCTGAACCGCGTTATCGCCAACGCCAACTTCACCGGCCGGGCGATCACCATCGATTTCGTGCGCGAAGCGCTGCGCGATCTGCTGGCGCTGCAGGAAAAACTGGTCACCATCGACAATATTCAAAAGACGGTGGCGGAGTACTACAAGATTAAGGTAGCGGATCTGCTGTCCAAACGCCGCTCCCGTTCGGTGGCGCGTCCTCGCCAGATGGCGATGGCGCTGGCCAAAGAGCTGACCAACCACAGCCTGCCGGAAATCGGCGATGCGTTTGGCGGCCGAGACCATACCACCGTGCTGCACGCCTGCCGCAAGATTGAGCAGCTGCGTGAAGAAAGCCACGACATTAAAGAAGATTTTTCCAATTTAATCAGAACATTATCCTCGTGACGCTATGAAATTTACCGTAGAACGTGAACATTTATTAAAACCGCTGCAACAGGTGAGCGGTCCGTTAGGTGGTCGTCCGACGCTGCCCATTCTCGGTAACCTACTGCTTCAGGTCGCGGACGGCGCGCTGTCGCTGACCGGTACCGATCTTGAAATGGAGATGGTGGCGCGCGTGGCGCTGGTTCAGCCGCACGAAGCGGGCGCAACGACCGTTCCGGCACGGAAATTCTTTGATATCTGCCGCGGCCTGCCGGAAGGCGCGGAGATCGCGGTTCAGTTGGAAGGCGATCGCATGCTGGTGCGTTCCGGCCGCAGCCGCTTCTCGCTGTCGACCCTGCCCGCCGCAGATTTCCCGAATCTGGATGACTGGCAGAGTGAAGTGGAGTTTACCCTGCCGCAGGCGACCATGAAGCGTCTGATCGAAGCCACCCAGTTCTCGATGGCGCACCAGGATGTTCGTTACTACTTAAACGGCATGCTGTTTGAAACCGAAGGCAGCGAACTGCGCACGGTGGCCACCGATGGTCACCGCCTGGCGGTCTGTTCGATGCCGCTGGAAGCGTCGCTGCCGAACCATTCGGTGATCGTGCCTCGTAAAGGGGTGATTGAGCTGATGCGGATGCTCGACGGCGGCGATACCCCGCTGCGCGTGCAGATTGGCAGCAACAATATCCGCGCCCACGTTGGCGATTTTATCTTCACCTCTAAGCTGGTGGATGGCCGTTTCCCGGATTATCGCCGCGTATTGCCGAAAAATCCGGATAAACACCTCGAAGCGGGCTGCGATATTCTGAAGCAGGCTTTTGCGCGCGCGGCGATTCTCTCCAACGAGAAATTCCGCGGCGTGCGGCTGTACGTTAGCGAAAACCAGCTGAAAATCACCGCCAATAACCCGGAACAGGAAGAAGCGGAAGAGATTCTGGATGTGACCTACGCCGGAACGGAGATGGAGATTGGCTTCAACGTTAGCTATGTGCTGGATGTGCTGAATGCGCTGAAGTGCGAGAATGTACGCATTCTGCTGACGGATTCGGTGTCGAGCGTGCAGATTGAGGATGCGGCTTCCCAATCCGCAGCCTATGTCGTCATGCCTATGAGATTGTAGTGGAAAATATCGGGCTATCTTACTTGCCATTTTCAACCTGGGCTGTGCTCGCCCCTGTCACGTACTTTGTGTACGCTCCAGGGTCTGCGCGCAGTCCGCGTTGAAACTGGCTGCGCCGATAACGCCCTGGCCCAAAGAACGCTGATATGTCACTGACGCGCTTGCTCATCAAAGACTTCCGCAATATTGAAAGCGCGGATCTCGCTTTATCTCCCGGCTTTAACTTCCTGGTTGGCGCGAACGGCAGCGGCAAAACCAGCGTGCTGGAAGCTATCTACACGCTTGGCCACGGCCGGGCATTTCGCAGTTTGCAAATTGGCCGAGTGATCCGCCACGAGCAGGATGCGTTTGTTCTGCATGGCCGTCTGCAGGGCGAAGAGCGGGAAACCGCCATCGGCCTGACCAAAGACAAACAGGGCGACAGCAAGGTGCGTATCGACGGCACCGACGGCCACAAAGTGGCGGAGCTGGCGCACCTGATGCCGATGCAGCTGATTACGCCGGAGGGGTTTACTTTACTCAACGGCGGCCCCAAATACAGAAGAGCATTCCTTGACTGGGGATGCTTTCATAACGAAGCCGGATTCTTCACCGCCTGGAGCAATCTGAAGCGCCTGGTCAAGCAGCGCAACGCCGCGCTGCGTCAGGTCAGCCGCTATGCCCAGCTGCGGCCTTGGGATCTGGAATTAATCCCGCTGGCGGAGCAGATCAGCCGCTGGCGTGCCGAATACAGCGCCGCTATCGTCGAAGACATGGCGGATACCTGTCAGCAATTTTTACCGGAATTCACGCTCACCTTCTCTTTCCAGCGCGGCTGGGAAAAAGAGACCGACTACGCGGAGGTGTTGGAGCGGAATTTCGAGCGCGACAGAATGTTAACCTACACCGCCCACGGCCCGCATAAAGCGGATTTTCGCATTCGCGCCGACGGGGCGCCGGTGGAAGATACCTTGTCGCGCGGGCAGCTTAAGCTGCTGATGTGCGCCCTGCGTCTGGCGCAAGGAGAGTTCCTCACCCGCGTCAGCGGGCGGCGCTGCCTGTACCTGATAGATGATTTTGCCTCGGAACTTGATGATGCCCGCCGCGGTCTGTTATCCAGCCGCCTGAAAGCGACGCAGTCGCAGGTTTTCGTCAGCGCGATCAGCGCTGAACACGTTATGGACATGTCGGACAAAAATTCGAAGATGTTCCGCGTGGAAAAAGGTAAAATAACGGATTAACCCAAGATTAAATGAGCGAGAAACGTTGATGTCGAATTCTTATGACTCCTCCAGTATCAAAGTCCTGAAAGGGCTGGATGCGGTGCGTAAGCGCCCGGGTATGTATATCGGCGACACGGATGACGGCACCGGTCTGCACCACATGGTATTCGAGGTTGTGGATAACGCTATCGACGAAGCGCTCGCGGGTTACTGCAAAGATATCGTTGTCACCATCCACAGCGATAACTCCGTCTCCGTCCAGGATGACGGCCGCGGCATCCCGACCGGCATTCACCCGGAAGAGGGCGTCTCCGCAGCGGAAGTTATCATGACCGTCCTGCACGCTGGCGGTAAATTCGATGATAACTCCTATAAAGTTTCCGGCGGTCTGCACGGCGTAGGCGTCTCGGTGGTTAACGCCCTGTCGCAGAAGCTGGAGCTGGTTATCCAGCGCGATAACAAAGTTCACAAGCAGATGTACGAACACGGTGTGCCGCAGGCACCGCTGGCCGTGACTGGCGAAACCGACAAAACCGGCACCATGGTGCGTTTCTGGCCAAGCCTGGAAACCTTCACCAATGTCACCGAATTTGAATATGACATCCTGGCGAAACGCCTGCGCGAGCTGTCGTTCCTGAACTCCGGCGTCTCTATCCGCCTGCGCGATAAGCGCGATGGCAAAGAAGACCATTTCCACTACGAAGGCGGCATCAAGGCGTTCGTTGAGTATCTCAACAAGAACAAAACGCCGATCCACCCGAATATTTTCTATTTCTCCACCGAAAAAGACGGTATCGGCGTGGAAGTGGCCCTGCAGTGGAACGACGGCTTCCAGGAAAACATCTACTGCTTTACCAACAACATTCCGCAGCGTGACGGCGGTACTCACCTCGCCGGCTTCCGCGCGGCGATGACCCGTACCCTTAACGCCTATATGGACAAAGAGGGCTACAGCAAAAAAGCGAAAGTCAGCGCCACCGGCGACGATGCGCGTGAAGGCCTGATTGCCGTGGTATCCGTGAAGGTGCCGGATCCGAAATTCTCCTCGCAGACCAAAGACAAGCTGGTCTCCTCCGAGGTGAAATCGGCGGTGGAGCAGCAGATGAACGAACTGCTGAGCGAATACCTGCTGGAAAACCCATCCGATGCGAAAATCGTGGTCGGCAAAATTATTGACGCCGCGCGCGCCCGTGAGGCCGCACGTCGCGCCCGTGAGATGACTCGCCGTAAAGGCGCGCTGGATCTGGCAGGCCTGCCGGGCAAACTGGCGGATTGCCAGGAGCGCGACCCGGCGCTGTCCGAACTGTACCTGGTGGAAGGGGACTCCGCGGGCGGCTCTGCTAAACAGGGTCGTAACCGCAAGAACCAGGCGATCCTGCCGCTGAAGGGTAAAATCCTTAACGTTGAGAAAGCCCGCTTCGATAAAATGCTCTCTTCCCAGGAAGTGGCGACGCTGATCACCGCGCTGGGCTGCGGTATCGGTCGCGATGAGTACAATCCGGATAAACTGCGCTACCACAGCATCATCATCATGACCGATGCGGACGTCGACGGCTCGCACATTCGTACCCTGCTGTTGACCTTCTTCTATCGTCAGATGCCGGAGATCGTTGAGCGCGGCCACGTCTACATTGCCCAGCCGCCGCTGTACAAAGTGAAGAAAGGCAAGCAGGAACAGTACATTAAAGACGACGAAGCGATGGATCAGTATCAGATCTCCATCGCGCTCGACGGTGCGACCCTGCACACCAACGCCAATGCGCCGGCGCTGGCGGGCGAACCGCTGGAAAAACTGGTTGCCGAGTTCAATGCCACCCAGAAAATGATTGGCCGCATGGAGCGCCGCTTCCCGAAAGCGCTGCTGAAAGAGCTTATCTATCAGCCGACCCTGACCGAGGCCGACCTGGCGGACGAGCAGAAGGTGACCCGCTGGGTGAACACCCTGGTCTCAGAGCTGAACGAAAAAGAACAGCACGGCAGCCAGTGGAAATTCGATCTCCACGAGAACAAAGAACTGCAGCATTTTGAGCCGGTTATTCGCGTACGTACCCACGGCGTGGATACCGACTATCCGCTGGATAACGAGTTCATTATGGGGCCGGAATATCGTCGTATTTGTGCCCTGGGCGAGAAACTGCGCGGCCTGATGGAAGAAGATGCTTACATCGAGCGCGGCGAACGTCGTCAGCCGGTAGCCAGCTTCGAGCAGGCCCTGGACTGGCTGGTGAAAGAGTCCCGTCGCGGTCTCTCCATCCAGCGCTATAAAGGTCTGGGCGAGATGAACCCGGATCAGCTGTGGGAAACCACCATGGATCCGGACAGCCGTCGCATGCTGCGCGTGACCGTCAAGGATGCCATCGCTGCCGATCAGCTGTTCACCACCCTGATGGGCGATGCCGTTGAGCCGCGTCGCGCGTTTATCGAAGAGAATGCCCTGAAAGCGGCGAATATCGATATTTAAGCCGCATGTTTCCCGGTAACGAGTTTTACCGGGGCAACAGGATGTATAAGCCCGGTCGCATCGCGCGATCGGGCTTTTCTTTTGCCGCTAAAAGAGGAATCCGCTGCTGCGGTTCCATCCCCCTTTCTGGCCGACACTTTTACTGTTTTTTGAGCGGAATCGCGTTAGCATGAGGGGAGACTCATCTTACCCGGGGACCCTATGGCTATTAAACTGATTGCAATCGATATGGACGGCACGCTGCTGCTGCCCGACCATACCATCTCTCCAGCGGTGAAAGCCGCCATCGCCGCGGCGCGCGAGCGCGGTGTTAACGTGGTGCTGACCACCGGTCGCCCTTACGCTGGCGTCCACAGCTATTTGAAAGAGCTGCATATGGAGCAGCCGGGTGATTACTGCATTACCTACAATGGCGCGCTGGTGCAGAAGGCTGGTGACGGAAGCACCGTCGCGCAAACCGCGCTGAGCTATGACGACTATCGCTTCCTTGAGCAGCTCTCCCGCGAGGTCGGCTCCCACTTCCATGCGCTGGATCGCAATACGCTGTATACCGCGAACCGCGATATCAGCTACTACACCGTCCACGAATCCTATGTGGCAACCATTCCGCTGGTGTTCTGCGAAGCGGAGAAAATGGATCCTGAGATCCAGCTGCTGAAAGTGATGATGATTGATGAGCCGGCAATCCTCGACCAGGCCATCGCCCGTATTCCGGCGGAAGTGAAAGAGAAGTACACCGTGCTGAAAAGTGCGCCTTACTTCCTCGAAATACTGGATAAACGCGTCAATAAAGGCACTGGCGTGAAGTCGCTGGCCGATGCGCTGGGCATCAAGCCGGAAGAGATTATGGCGATTGGCGATCAGGAAAATGATATCGCGATGATTGAATTTGCCGGCGTCGGCGTGGCAATGGATAACGCCATTCCTGCGGTCAAAGAAGCGGCGAACTTCATCACCAAATCGAACCTTGAAGATGGCGTTGCCTTCGCCATTGAAAAATACGTTTTAGCGTAAACTTCTTTCCGGCCCGGCGTTCGCCGGGTCTGTCTTCTCTTTTTTCATGAACAGATGTTAATCCGCATTTAAATCCCTCAATCCTTGCAGGGGATTCTATAAGCTACCCGCCCTCTTTTTAGCAACTCAGAACTAACATCATACTTTTCATGAATATATACCACCGTTTGATGTTGGTTACGCTGCCATTCGCCTCTGTTCAGATTTGCGCGGCCGCGGAACCAACGGCGCCGCTCGAACCGGCGTATGCCTATCACGGCGCAGAGCCCGCGGATCTGCCGGTGCCAGAAAGTCGCCAGCCTGCGGTCGCAGCATCGTCCTCGCTACTCCCTTTGCTAGGCGATGAGGCCAGAAAGCGCGGCTACGTCCTGCCGCTGCCGTTTGGCGTCAGCATTAACTATATGGATATGCGGCAGAATATTAATGTCGACAGCATAAACTTCACCGGGCTGTCGCTGGATGGCCGCAATATCGATTGCGGTAAGGATCCTGTCTGCAAGCACGCCGTGAATAACATTTTCGCAAATGGGCCGGTCTCGCTGGATAACGCTTTCCAGATTGGCGTTGGTCATACGCGGGAAAGCAGCAAAACCGAGACGCTCAAGCTGGATGCCTGGCTGCTGCCGTTTATGAACGTTTATGGCCTGGTGGGGCACACCGAAGGGCATTCAATTTCGCAGATAGCTGTCGGCCTGAAGGGACCGAACGGTAAAGTGGTGCCCCTGCCGGGGATGCAGGATCTCGACTTTCGTCTCGATTTTAAAGGTACTACCTACGGGATGGGCACCACCCTGGTGGGCGGCGTCGGCAATTGGTTTACCGTGCTGGACGCCAACTACACGCAAACGCGCTTTGATATCCTCGACGGCAGCATCGATGCGCTTACCTTTTCGCCGCGCGTTGGCTATCGTTTCAGTACGCCATCGGTCGATGCGCTGCATCTCCCCGCCGGAAAGCTAAATCTGTGGGTTGGCAGCATGTATCAGGATGTGCAGCAGGAGTTTAAAGGCAGCCTCAGCGATCTCTCGATGCCGTCGCCGATGCTGCAGAATATGGTTAATCTGGCCAACCAGGACAATAACGGTCGCTTCGATGTGAAGCAGCATCTTCAGTCGCCATGGAACGTTCTGGTGGGCGCGCAATACGAGCTGACGCAGAATTTTAATATTACTACCGAGTTTTGCTTTGCCGAACGTAACAGTTTCTTTATTGCCGGCGAGTATCGCTTTTGAGCCGACTGTTTATCACTTTTCTGCTGCTGATGGCCTGCCCGACAGGCAGCCAGGCCGAGGCGCTCAGCCGCGAGAAAATCGACGGCTGGCTGCAGCATCTCGGCGCCAGCGATAAGTTCGACGCCAGCAAAGGCATCGACTGGGGCGTGATGCCCGGTCCGTTCTATACGCCGGAACTAGGGTTGGGCATTGGCACCGCTGTCGTCGGCCTGTATCGTCCCGACCCGCAGGATACCACCAGCCAGAACTCGACCCTGACGCTCAGCGGCTACGCCAGCTCTACCGGCGCCTTTGGCCTCAACGTGAAAAACTACACCTTTTTCGATCGTGATCTGTGGCGCGTTTTTGTCGAAGGGTCGATAGCCAATACGCCCACTTATTATTGGGGGCAGGGTTTTCATGCCGGAGATAAAGACAATGAAAAAGAGAAGTATACCGCCCAGGTACTGACCCTGCGACCCACCCTTTATCGGCAGCTTATCGATCATGTTTATCTCGGGGCGGGATGGTCGCTGGCGGCGCAGAATGCCGATGAGATGGACCATGACGATCGGCCGAAGATAGAAAACACTCCGCAGGGGCCGTCGGTATTCAGCTCCGGCGCCAGCATCGATATTAACTGGGACGATCGCGACTTTGTCCCTAACCCGCGCCGGGGTCAGTATGCCAACCTCCGCTATACCCACTATGCGCCCGGATTAGGTAGCGATACCCGCTTTGAGGAATTTCAGCTGCACTATAGCCATTATCATGCCCTGAGCGAGAAAAGCGTGCTCGCCTGGGAGGCCGATGGCGCCTTCACCCAGGGCGAGGTACCGTGGAGCATGATGCCGCTGCTCGGCAGCGATGAACGGATGCGCGGCTACTACCAGGGGCGCTACCGGGATAAAAACGTCGTCAGCGGTCAGCTGGAATATCGCCGGCAGCTCACCTGGCGGCACGGGATTGTCGCCTGGGCCGGGGCGGGAACCATGGGGCCCTCACTGTCGTCGCTGAATAATGGCCGCTGGCTGCCTTCGGCGGGCGTTGGCTACCGCTTTGAATTCAAACCTCGCGTTAATGTTCGCCTCGACTACGGTATCGGCAAAGGCAGCAGCGGCTTTTACTTCCAGGTCGGCGAAGCGTTTTAACGCCTCCTCCCCTTAATTTTCTCTCTTATCGCCTCTTGCCAGGGCCGCTGCGCTTTAATTTTCATGAATTGTTCTTTTTGTGATCCAAATTGTAGTACAACACAATAATGTTGTACTACATTACGCTCATGTTGATAACGTACAGCATCACGTTAGTAGTACAAACATGAGGCGAAATTCAGCAGCGACGGTAAAGTAGAGCAGTACACATAGAGCACAAGGACTCTCCATGACTCTCAATAAGACCGATCGCATTGTGATCTCGCTGGGCAAACAGATCGTCAGCGGTAAATACGTCCCGGGTTCGGCGCTTCCGGCCGAAGCGGAACTCTGTGAGGAGTTTGAAACCTCGCGCAACATCATTCGTGAAGTGTTTCGTTCCCTGATGGCGAAGCGGCTGATTGAAATGAAGCGCTATCGCGGCGCGTTTGTCGCTCCCAGAAACCAGTGGAACTACCTCGACACCGAGGTGCTGCAGTGGGTACTGGAAAATGACTATGACCCGCGTCTTATCAGCGCGATGAGTGAAGTGCGCAACCTGGTTGAACCCGCCATTGCCCGTTGGGCGGCGGAACGCGCCACCTCAAGCGATCTGGCGGAAATCGAGTCGGCGCTCAATGACATGATCGCCAACAACCAAAACCGGGATGCCTTTAACGAAGCGGATATTCGCTACCACGAGGCGGTGCTGCAGTCAGTACATAACCCGGTTTTGCAGCAGCTTAGCGTGGCGATCAGTTCGCTGCAGCGGGCGGTATTTGAACGGACCTGGATGGGCGATGAAGGCAACATGCCGAAAACCCTCCAGGAACATAAAGCGCTATTTGACGCCATTCGGCATCAGGATAGCGACGCGGCGGAGCAGGCGGCGTTGACGATGATCGCCAGCTCGACACGAAGGCTTAAGGAAATCACATGACGGCTCGCTACATCGCAATAGATTGGGGATCGACGAATTTACGCGCCTGGCTTTATCAGGGCGAAGAATGCCTGGAAAGCAGGCAATCTGAAGCAGGCGTAACGCGCCTGAATGGTCGCTCTCCCGCTGCGGTGTTAGCGGAAATCACACAGCACTGGCGCGATGGCGCCACACCGGTGGTGATGGCAGGGATGGTCGGCAGCAACGTGGGCTGGAAAATCGCCCCTTATTTGCCGCTTCCTGCCGCTTTCTCGGATATTGGCCAGCAGTTAACTGCCGTTGGCGACAATATCTGGATAATTCCCGGCCTTTGCGTTTCCCGTGACGATAACCATAACGTCATGCGTGGGGAAGAAACGCAGCTGCTGGGCGCTCGCGCCTTAGCCCCTTCGTCTGTCTACGTGATGCCGGGAACCCACTGCAAGTGGGTACTGGCCGATCGCCGGCAAATTCACGATTTTCGTACCGTTTTGACCGGTGAATTGCATCATCTGTTGCTTCAGCACTCGCTGGTGGGCGCCGGCTTACCGCCGCAGGAAACGTCCGCTGCCGCATTCGCGGCAGGTCTGCAGCGCGGTATCAACAACCCCGCCGTCCTGCCGCAGCTGTTTGAAGTTCGCGCTTCGCACGTGCTGGGCGCGCTGCCTCGCGAGCAGGTTAGCGAATTTCTTTCCGGCCTGCTGATTGGCGCTGAAGTTGCCACCCTCAGCGACACATTCGCCGGACAGCAGGCGATCGGCCTCGTCGCTGGGTCATCGTTAACATCCCGCTATCAGCAGGCATTCGCCGCCATTGGCCGTGAAGTCAGCGCGGTTGCGGGCGATACGGCATTTCAGACAGGAATAAGGAGCATCGCTTATGCAGTGGCAAACTAACCTTCCACTTATCGCTATCCTGCGCGGTATTACGCCAGACGAGGCGCTGGCTCACGTTGGCGCCGTTATCGACGCCGGTTTCGACGCGGTCGAAATCCCGCTGAACTCGCCGCAGTGGGAGAAAAGTATTCCGCAGGTCGTCGACGCTTACGGCGAGCAGGCGCTTATCGGCGCGGGCACGGTGCTGCAACCGGAGCAGGTCGACAGGCTGGCGGCCATGGGCTGTCGGCTGATTGTGACGCCAAACATTCAACCGGAAGTGATCCGGCGAGCGGTGGGTTACGGCATGACCGTGTGTCCAGGCTGCGCCACCGCCAGCGAAGCCTTTAGCGCGCTCGATGCCGGCGCGCAGGCTCTGAAAATCTTCCCGTCATCGGCTTTTGGCCCGGATTACATCAAAGCGTTGAAAGCCGTGCTGCCGCCCGAGGTTCCGGTCTTTGCCGTTGGCGGCGTGACGCCGGAAAACCTGGCGCAGTGGATTAATGCCGGCTGTGTTGGGGCAGGATTGGGTAGCGATCTCTATCGTGCCGGCCAGCCGGTTGAACGTACCGCGCAGCAGGCAGCCGCATTCGTAAAAGCGTATCGAGAGGCAGTGAAATGAAAATAACCAATATCACCACGTACCGTTTACCTCCGCGTTGGATGTTCCTGAAGATTGAAACCGATGAAGGCATCGTCGGCTGGGGCGAACCGGTGATTGAAGGGCGCGCCCGTACGGTGGAGGCAGCCGTTCATGAATTTGGCGATTACCTGATTGGTCAGGATCCGGCGCGGATTAATGACCTGTGGCAGGTAATGTACCGCGGCGGCTTTTATCGCGGCGGCCCGATTATGATGAGCGCCATCGCCGGTATTGATCAGGCGCTATGGGATATTAAAGGTAAGGTCCTGAATGCCCCGGTGTGGCAACTGATGGGCGGGCTGGTGCGCGACAAAATTAAAGCCTACAGCTGGGTGGGCGGCGACCGCCCCGCCGAAGTGATTGACGGGATTAAGAAGCTGCGCGGCATTGGTTTTGACACCTTTAAATTAAACGGCTGCGAAGAGATGGGTATCATTGATAATTCCCGCGCGGTTGACGCGGCGGTGAATACCGTGGCGCAAATCCGCGAAGCGTTTGGCAATGAAATTGAGTTTGGTCTCGATTTTCATGGCCGCGTTAGCGCGCCGATGGCTAAGGTATTAATTAAAGAGCTGGAGCCATATCGCCCATTATTTATTGAGGAACCGGTATTAGCCGAGCAGGCGGAATATTATCCGCGGCTGGCGGCGCAAACCCATATTCCCATTGCCGCCGGCGAACGTATGTTTTCGCGCTTTGAATTTAAACGGGTCCTGGAAGCGGGTGGGGTGGCTATTTTACAACCCGATCTGTCGCACGCAGGCGGTATTACCGAATGCTATAAAATTGCCGGCATGGCGGAAGCCTATGACGTTGGGCTGGCGCCGCACTGTCCGCTGGGGCCGATCGCGCTGGCAGCCTGTCTGCACGTTGATTTCGTTTCGCATAACGCGGTCTTCCAGGAGCAGAGCATGGGTATCCATTACAACAAAGGCGCCGAACTGCTTGATTTTGTGAAAAATAAAGAAGATTTCAATATGGAAGGCGGCTTCTTTAAACCTCTGATGAAGCCGGGGCTGGGCGTGGAAATTGATGAGGCCCGCGTGATTGAGTTAAGTAAAAACGCGCCGGACTGGCGAAATCCGTTGTGGCGGTATGAGGATGGATCTGTCGCCGAATGGTAAATGCGTGTCATACTTCGCACTGGTGATGCGTTGGCTGCATTTTCTTACCCAGGTCACATACTATTGTATGCTCCCAGGGATGCGAAAGTTTGCCGCCTTTCCCCAGCACGAATTATTTAGCGCATCGCAACATAGTTATTAATAAAAAACAAAAACACCCTCTGTAAATTACCGGGCATGGTGAGCGGCTTCGCTATGCCCAAAATCTGGAGACAGATTGCGATGGATATTTCAGTTACCGCTGTAAAAACCGGGCGTCGCCGTTATCTGACGCTCATCATGATCTTTATTACCGTGGTTATTTGTTATGTTGACCGTGCCAACCTCGCCGTCGCCTCGGCGCATATTCAGGAGGAGTTTGGTATTAGCAAAGCGGAAATGGGCTACGTATTTTCCGCCTTTGCCTGGCTGTATACCCTCTGCCAGATCCCTGGCGGTTGGTTCCTTGACCGCGTGGGATCCAGGCTTACCTACTTTATCGCTATATTTGGCTGGTCGGTGGCGACGTTGCTACAAGGCTTCGCCACCGGTTTAATGTCGCTTATCGGTTTACGCGCCATTACCGGCATCTTCGAAGCGCCAGCCTTCCCGACCAACAACCGCATGGTGACCAGCTGGTTCCCGGAGCACGAGCGCGCTTCCGCCGTCGGGTTTTATACCTCGGGGCAATTTGTGGGTCTGGCTTTCCTCACGCCGCTGCTGATCTGGATCCAGGAGCTATTGAGCTGGCACTGGGTGTTTATCGTTACCGGCGGTATCGGCATTATCTGGTCGCTGATCTGGTTTAAGGTTTATCAACCGCCGCGTCTGACTAAAAGCATCAGTAAAGCCGAACTTGACTATATCCGCGACGGCGGCGGCCTGGTGGATGGCGATGCGCCGGTGAAGAAAGAGGCGCGTCAACCGTTATCGAAAGCGGACTGGAAGCTGGTTTTTCACCGCAAGCTGGTTGGCGTTTACCTTGGACAGTTCGCGGTAACCTCGACGCTGTGGTTCTTCCTGACCTGGTTTCCGAACTACTTAACCCAGGAAAAAGGCATCACCGCGCTGAAGGCCGGCTTTATGACCACGGTGCCCTTCCTCGCCGCGTTTTTTGGCGTCCTGCTGTCTGGTTGGCTGGCGGATAAGCTGGTGAAAAAAGGCTACTCGCTGGGCGTGGCGCGCAAAACGCCGATCATCTGTGGACTGTTGATCTCCACCTGCATCATGGGGGCAAACTACACCAACGACCCCATCTGGATCATGGCGCTGATGGCGCTGGCGTTCTTCGGTAACGGTTTTGCGTCTATCACCTGGTCGCTGGTCTCCTCCCTGGCGCCGATGCGCCTGATCGGCCTGACCGGCGGGGTGTTTAACTTTGTTGGCGGCCTGGGCGGCATCACCGTCCCGCTGGTGATTGGCTATCTGGCGCAGGATTACGGCTTTGGCCCGGCGCTGGTTTATATCTCCGTGGTGGCGTTAATAGGCGCGCTGTCTTATATCCTGCTGGTCGGCGATGTGAAACGTGTAGGCTAATTTTTTGCGATACGCTACCCTGATGCGTAAGTCTCGCATCAGGGTATCGTCATGAAACAAGTCACTTTTGCTCCCCGTCATCACCAGCTTACCAATATTAATACCTGGACTCCCGACAGCCAGTGGCTGGTATTCGACGTTCGTCCGTCCGGCGCATCGTTTACCGGCGAAACCATTGAGCGAGTGAACGTAAACAGCGGTACTGTGGAGACCATTTATCGTGCCACGCAGGGCGCGCACGTGGGCGTGGTAACCGTGCATCCAACCCAGGAGCGCTATGTGTTTATTCATGGCCCCGAGCGGCCGGATGCGCAGTGGCAGTATGATTTTCATCATCGCCGCGGGGTGGTGGCCTTTCAGGGGGCTGTCGAGAATCTGGACGCCATGGACATTACCCCCCCCTACACGCCCGGCGCGCTGCGCGGCGGCAGCCACGTCCATGTCTATAGCCCCAACGGTCAGTTTGTCAGTTTTACCTACAACGATCACGTGCTGCACGAGCGCGATCCGGCGCTGGATCTGCGCAACGTCGGCGTGGCGGCGCCCTATGGACCGGTGACGCCGCAGGGACAGCATCCGCGCGAATATGGCGGCAGCCACTGGTGCGTGCTGGTAAGCCGCACGACGCCGGCACCCGCGCCGGGCAGCGATGAGATTAATCGCGCCTATGAGGAGGGCTGGGTCGGGAACCATACTCTGGCGTTTATTGGCGATACGCTGGCGGAAAATGGCGATAAAGTGCCTGAGCTGTTTATTGTCGATCTGCCGCAGGATGAAGCCGGCTGGAAGCAGCCTGGCGGGGCGCCGCTGGCCGGTACCGCAACCACAATGCCGGCGCCGCCGGCGGGCGTCAGCCAGCGTCGTTTGACCTTCACCCACCATCGCCGCTACCCGGGACTGGTGAACGTCCCGCGCCACTGGGTGCGCGCCAATCCCCAGGCGACGGCGATAGCCTTTCTGATGCGCGACGACGCCGGCGTAGTGCAGCTGTGGCTTATTTCCCCGCAGGGGGGCGAGCCGCGGCAGTTGACGCATCACGCGTCGGGTATCCAGTCGGCGTTTAACTGGCATCCGTCGGGAGAGTGGCTGGGTTTTGCGCTGGAGGATCGGATTGCCTGCTGCCATGCCGGTACGGGAGATATCACCTTTTTAACCGATACGCATGCGCCCTCGGCGGACGCGATCGTCTTTTCGCCAGACGGTAAACAGATTGCCTGGATGGAGGAGGTGGACGGTTATCGTCAGCTGTGGGTTACGCAGACCGGACGATAACTTACTGGGCAGGCATCGGCGCTGGCGGGATCACCGAGTTGGTCGCCAGCGTAGCCTTCTCGCTCTTTTCGACCCGAGATTTGATGGAGCTGTCGGTGCGGAACATATCCCACGGCAGCAGCAGGGTATCCATGACGGCGGTGAACGGCATGTCCAGCGCCACCAGCGATTTCACACCCCAGTTGGTATCGCTGTCCCCCAGCGTTTGCGCACTGGATCGCGTGCCCGGATAGGTTCCCTCTTTGCCACCGGTATGTGACATTACGCTGGAGCAACCGCTCAGGCTTATTATCCCGCTGAACAGGACCAGCTTTAACAGTCGTCTGCTTTTCATTGTTCTTCCATTGTCGTTTCGGGCGTTGAGATAACCTTTCAGCGGTTATATCGGGCCATCCCGTGAATGCATAGTGTTATTGCGCCGCACTGTGGCGGGCATCGCACTTTGCTTTTTGTGCTCCTCCACCCAGTCTAAGCAATCATCGATAAACTGCAAAAAAAATTGCCCTCAATCCCTTGAAAAGGACGGGGAGAAACCCATTTTATAGGTGTAACCCACTGAGAATACGCCTGAGGGGTATTCCGGATTACCGCGGCCTGTCCACGATGGAAGGTCATTTGATTCTCGCTGATTTTCAGGAGCTATTTACTATGCGTAACTTCGATCTTTCCCCGCTATATCGTTCAGCCATTGGTTTCGACCGCCTGTTCAACCTACTGGAAAACAATCAAAGCCAGAGCAACGGCGGCTACCCTCCGTATAACGTCGAGCTGGTAGACGAAAACCACTATCGCATCGCTATCGCGGTGGCTGGCTTTGCTGAAAGCGAGCTGGAGATCACTGCCCAGGACAATCTGCTGATCGTCAAAGGCGCCCACGCCGCCGAGCAGAAAGAGCGGACCTACCTGTATCAGGGGATCGCCGAGCGCAACTTCGAGCGCAAATTCCAGCTGGCGGAAAACATTCACGTCCGCGGCGCCAATCTGGTGAACGGCCTGCTGTATATCGATCTGGAACGGGTGATCCCGGAAGCGAACAAGCCGCGCCGCATCGAAATCAACTAATTGTCCGTTTCAGGCCGCGTGGCGGCCTGATGTAACAACCTGCTCGCCGTCAGGGAGCAGATGCGAATTTACAGAATTCGCAGGTATTCACTCGCTTCTTAGAAGGAGAAAACAGTATGCGTAACTACGATTTATCCCCCCTGCTGCGTCAATGGATCGGTTTTGACAAACTGGCCAGCGCCCTGCAAACCGCCGGTGAAAGCCAAAGCTTCCCGCCCTATAACATCGAAAAAAGCGACGATAACCACTACCGCATTACCCTTGCGCTGGCCGGTTTCCGTCAGGAAGATCTGGATATTCAACTGGAAGGCACCCGTCTGGTGGTGAAAGGCACGCCGCAGCAGCCGGAAAAAGAGACCACATGGCTGCACCAGGGGTTGGTGAGCCAGGCCTTCAGCCTGAGCTTCACCCTCGCCGACAACATGGAGGTCTCTGGCGCGACCTTCACCAATGGCCTGCTGCATATCGATCTGACCCGCAATGAGCCTGAGCAGATCGCCCCGCAGCGTATCGCCATCAGCGAACGACCGGCATTAAATAGTTAATTAAGCGAATAACTTATAAGGCCCCGATTTTCGGGGCTTTTTTGTGTGCGAGAGCACAATAAACTTCCTTGCTGCAACGGGTGTTTCAGTTTAAAAAACAATCATACTTTGGGACTCACTCAAACAAGGATACGTTATGAACGAACAGCAGCCATTTGAAGCGATTAGAAAGAGCGATGAGGCGGGGCGGGAGTATTGGTCTGCCCGCAACCTTGGTCCCCTGCTTGACTATAAAGAGTGGCGGAATTTTTATAAGGTCATTGCAAAAGCGATAATTTCATGTGAGGCGAGTGGTCATCCCTCGGCAGACCATTTTGTTGAAACCAACAAAATGGTCGAATTAGGTTCTGGCGCCAGCAGGAATCTTGAAGATTTCCACCTCTCACGCTACGCCTGCTATCTGGTAGTGCAAAATGGCGATCCGTCGAAACCGGTGATTGCTGCGGGGCAAACGTACTTTGCCTTGCAAACCCGGCGCCAGGAATTGCAAGATGATCAAATATTTAAGTCTCTACGAGAGGATGAAAAGCGACTGTTCCTGCACAATGAGCTCAAAGAGCATAATAAACATCTGGTTGAAACGGCCCAACGTGCTGGTGTTGAGACGACTCTTGATTTTGCTGTCTTTCAAAACCATGGTTATAAAGGTCTCTATGGTGGTCTTGACCAAAAAGCAATCCATGAGCGTAAGGGCCTAAAGAAAAGCCAAAAAATACTCGACTATATGGGATCGACTGAGCTCGCGGCCAACCTGTTTCGTGCTACCCAAACGGAAGAAAAACTACGTCGGGACGCGGTTGATTCGAAGCAACTCGCCAACAAAACGCATTATGACGTAGGGCAAAAAGTACGCCAGACTATTAAAGACCTGGGTGGCACTATGCCTGAAGCACTTCCTTCCCCGGAGAAAAGTATTCAGCAACTCACTATCGCAGCGAAAAATAAGAACGCGCCTGAGTAGCGTATCTTACTCCATGATTATTGTGCGCCAGGCGGCATACAATCCACCTGGCAGCGGTCATAATCCCTGTAGTTAATGGTGTTATTCACAGGGACGGTACCATGAGTGAGATAGCATTGACGGTCAGCGTGCTGGCGCTGGTGGCGGTAGTGGGGTTGTGGATCGGCAATGTCAAAATCCGCGGCGTCGGCTTTGGCATTGGCGGTGTGTTATTTGGCGGGATTATTGTCGGCCACTTTGTCGATCAGGCAGGGGTCACCCTCAGCAGCCCGATGCTGCATTTTATTCAGGAATTCGGCTTGATCCTGTTTGTCTACACCATCGGTATTCAGGTGGGGCCGGGCTTTTTCGCCTCGCTGCGGGTCTCAGGCCTGCGGCTCAATCTGTTCGCTATCCTTATCGTTATCCTCGGCGGCCTGGTGACCGCGGTGCTGCATAAGCTGTTCAATATTCCTCTCCCGGTGGTGCTCGGTATCTTCTCCGGCGCGGTGACCAACACGCCGGCGCTGGGGGCCGGGCAGCAAATTCTGCGCGATCTCGGCGTACCGTTCGAGGTGGTCGATCAAATGGGGATGAGCTATGCGATGGCGTATCCGTTCGGCATCTGCGGCATTCTGCTGACCATGTGGCTGGTGCGTCTGTTCTTTCGCATCAATGTCGAGAAAGAGGCCCAGCGGTTTGAGGAGAGCAGCGGTAACGGCCACGCCCATTTACACACCATCAACGTGCGGGTGGAAAACCCCAACCTCAACCAGATGGCGATTCAGGATGTGCCGATGCTCAACAACGACAACATCGTCTGTTCGCGGCTGAAACGCGGTGAGCTGTTGATGGTGCCTGCGCCGGGCACCCTTATCCAGGCTGGCGACCTGCTGCACCTGGTGGGGCGACCTGAGGATTTGCACAATGCGCAGCTGGTGATAGGCCAGGAGGTGGCCACCTCGCTGTCGACGCGCGGCACCGATCTGAAAGTGGAGCGGGTGGTGGTCACTAACGAAAAAGTGCTGGGGAAGAAAATACGCGATCTGCACGTCAAACAGCGCTATGACGTAGTGATCTCCCGGCTTAACCGGGCAGGCGTCGAGCTGGTAGCCAGCAGCAGCGCCAGCCTGCAGTTTGGTGACATCCTCAACCTGGTCGGCCGTCCGGAGGCAATTGACGCCGTGGCCGCCGAACTGGGTAACGCTCAGCAGAAGCTGCAGCAGGTCCAGATGCTGCCGGTGTTTATCGGCATCGGACTCGGGGTACTGCTGGGATCTATCCCGTTGTTTATTCCCGGCTTCCCTGCAGCATTGAAGCTGGGACTGGCCGGTGGGCCGCTGATTATGGCGCTGATCCTTGGGCGTATCGGCAGTATCGGCAAGCTGTACTGGTTTATGCCGCCGAGCGCCAACCTGGCGCTGCGCGAGCTGGGGATAGTGCTGTTTCTGGCGGTGGTCGGGCTAAAATCGGGGGGGGACTTTGTCGCCACCCTGACCCAGGGCGATGGTCTGAGCTGGATCGCTTACGGCATTTTCATCACCGCCATCCCGCTGCTGACGGTGGGCATCCTCGCGCGCATGCTGGCGAAAATGAACTATCTGACGCTGTGCGGCATGCTGGCCGGCTCCATGACTGACCCGCCGGCGCTGGCCTTCGCCAACAACCTGCACGCCACCAGCGGCGCAGCGGCGCTCTCTTACGCCACCGTCTATCCGCTGGTGATGTTCCTGCGCATTATCACCCCGCAGCTACTCGCCGTGCTGTTCTGGGGACTGAGCTAGCGGGCTTTGCGCCTGGACGCGGCGCAGGTGATAGTCCACCTGATACTCGCTGGCGTTGCGGAACATGACCGAATAGTTAAGAAACTCGCCGCTGTCGCTGTAGGAAAGGGAGGTAATACGCAGCAGCGGCGTCTGCTCCGGGACGTTCATTGAGCGCGCCAGCTGCTTGTCCGCCAGCACCGGCGTCAGCGTTTCATAGTTCCCGCTGATGATGATTCCGCACTCCTTCTCAATATAATCAAATTTCGACCCTTCCAGATGACTCAGCGACAGGTTGCGGAACAGCTTCACCGGCATATAGCTATCCTCCAGCATCAGCGGCTTGTCGTCGACGTAGCGCACCCGCCGCGAGAAGTAGATCCGTTCATCAATTTTAATCCGCAGCAGACTGGCGATGGCCGGCGGGGCGGGCATCACCTCGAAGGCCAGCACCTGACTCACCACCTCTTTACCCTGCTTGCGCAGCACTTCCGCCAGGCCGGTCAGATTGCTGGTTTCATGATGGACGTCTTTACGCGCCACGTAAGTTCCCGAGCCGTGGCGACGCACAACCAATCCCCAGTCCACCAGCAGATCGATGGCTTTGCGAATAGTCATGCGCGCCACCCCGAACTCCTCGGCCAGTTTTTTCTCTCCTGGTAGCGGGCTGCCGATGGCGAAGTCGGCGGAATTCAGCCGCAGCCGCAGGCGGTCAGCAATGGATTTGTAGATCACCAGTAGTCCTCTTGTGCAGGAAAAGGGGATGTCGCTTTGTGCTCTTTTTTCTAAAAAAATAGATTAATTACAATCAATTAAGACACATTCATTTAGTTAATTTCGCTGCCTGACTTATCGATGTCTAACTTTTGTTATCGAAGTAGACAACTTTGGCCAAATTAAAACCATGAATGGGATCACGAATCGCAACGGCGCGGCATGTTGTCGGACGGGCAAATTTTTATTCTCCAGTCAGGCCGGTAATCAAGAAAAAGAAGGCCACTCACCCTACGAGTTGTTACATGAGGATTTCCCAATGCTCAGTCAAATACAACGTTTTGGCGGCGCCATGTTTACCCCGGTTTTATTGTTTCCTTTTGCCGGGATTGTGGTCGGTATCGCCATCATGCTGCGCAACCCGATGTTCGTCGGCGAAGCGCTGACCGCACCCGACAGCCTGTTTGCCCAGATCGTTCACATTATTGAGGAGGGCGGCTGGACCGTCTTTCGTAATATGCCGCTGATTTTCGCCGTCGGTCTGCCGATCGGCCTGGCGAAACAGGCCCAGGGCCGGGCCTGTCTGGCGGTGCTGGTGAGCTTTCTCACCTGGAACTATTTTATCAACGCCATGGGGATGACCTGGGGCCACTTCTTCGGCGTCGATTTTTCCGCTGAACCCACGGCCGGCAGCGGCCTGACGATGATTGCCGGGATTAAAACCCTCGACACCAGCATTATCGGCGCCATCGTCATCTCCGGTCTGGTGACGGCCCTGCACAATCGCTATTTCGATAAACCCCTGCCGGTATTCCTCGGCATCTTTCAGGGTTCATCGTTTGTGGTCATTGTCGCCTTCCTCGCGATGATCCCTTGCGCCTGGCTGACCCTGCTCGGCTGGCCAAAGGTCCAGCTGGGTATTGAATCGCTGCAGGCCTTTCTGCGCTCAGCCGGGGCGCTTGGAGTGTGGGTTTACATCTTTCTTGAGCGCATCCTGATCCCCACCGGACTGCACCACTTCGTCTATGGCCCGTTCATCTTTGGCCCGGCGGTGGTGGAGGGCGGACTGCAGGTCTACTGGGCAGAGCATCTGCAGGCGTTCAGTCAGAGTACGGAACCGCTGAAGACGCTGTTCCCGGAGGGCGGCTTTGCCCTGCACGGTAACTCGAAAGTGTTTGGGTCGGTGGGGATTGCGCTGGCGCTCTATTTCACCGCCGCGCCGGAAAACCGCGTCAAGGTCGCCGGCCTGCTGATCCCCGCCACCCTGACCGCGATGCTGGTCGGGATCACTGAGCCGCTGGAGTTCACCTTCCTCTTCATCTCGCCGCTGCTGTTCGCCGTTCACGCGGTGCTGGCGGCGACTATGGCGACGGTGATGTACATCTGCGGGGTAGTAGGCAACTTCGGCGGCGGCCTGCTCGATCAATTCTTGCCGCAAAACTGGATCCCAATGTTCCATCACCACGCTTCGATGATGTTCATTCAGATAGGCATCGGCCTCTGTTTCACCGCCCTCTACTTCGTAGTCTTCCGTACCCTGATCCTGCGTCTGAACCTGAAGACGCCTGGCAGGGAAGAGAGCGAAATCAAGCTCTACAGCAAGGCCGATTACCAGGCGGCACGAGGTAAAACCACGGCCGCCGCCGCGCCAGAGACCCGGCTGGGTCAGGCCGCTGGCTTCCTGCAGGCCCTCGGCGGCGCCGACAACATTGAAAGCATCAACAACTGCGCCACCCGACTGCGCATCGCGCTGGTCGATATGGCGAAAACGCAAAGTGACGACGTCTTTAAAGCGCTGGGCGCCCACGGGGTAGTACGCCGCGGCAACGGGATTCAGGTCATCGTCGGCCTGCACGTTCCCCAGGTGCGCGACCAGCTGGAAAACCTGATGAAAGATTCTCTTTCGACCGAACATACCACCATGACGGAGGCAGTATCATGAAAAAATTCTCAGTTGTTATCGCAGGCGGCGGCAGCACCTTCACCCCGGGCATTGTCCTGATGCTGCTGGCAAACCAGGATCGTTTTCCGCTGCGGTCGCTGAAATTTTACGACAACGACGGCGCGCGCCAGGAGACCATCGCCGAGGCGTGCAAAGTGATCCTCAAAGAGCAGGCGCCGGAGATTGAATTCAGCTATACCACCGATCCGCAGGCGGCGTTTACCGATGTTGATTTTGTCATGGCGCATATCCGCGTCGGGAAATATCCGATGCGTGAACAGGATGAGAAAATCCCGCTACGCCACGGCGTGCTGGGCCAGGAGACCTGCGGACCGGGGGGGATCGCCTACGGTATGCGCTCTATCGGCGGCGTGCTGGAGCTGGTGGATTATATGGAAAAATATTCGCCGAACGCCTGGATGCTTAACTACTCCAACCCGGCGGCGATTGTGGCGGAAGCCACTCGTCGTCTGCGGCCGAACGCCAAAATCCTCAACATCTGCGATATGCCGATCGGCATTGAAGGGCGGATGGCGCAGATTGTCGGCCTCAAAGACCGTAAACAGATGCGCGTGCGCTATTACGGCCTCAACCACTTCGGCTGGTGGACGTCGATTGAGGACCTCGACGGCAATGATTTGATGCCGAAACTGCGCGAATATGTGGCGAAATACGGCTATGTGCCGCCCTCGAACGATCCGCACACCGAGGCCAGCTGGAACGACACCTTTGCCAAAGCGAAAGATGTGCAGGCGCTGGATCCGCAGACCATGCCGAACACCTACCTGAAATATTATCTGTTCCCGGACTATGTGGTAGCCCACTCCAACCCGGAACGCACCCGCGCCAATGAGGTGATGGATCATCGGGAGAAAAACGTCTTCAGCGCCTGCCGGGCGATCATCGCCGCCGGGAAATCCACCGCCGGCGATCTGGAGATTGACGAGCATGCCTCCTATATCGTCGATCTGGCGACGGCTATCGCCTTTAACACGCAGGAAAGGATGCTGCTGATTGTGCCGAACAATGGCGCGATCCATAACTTTGACGCCGACGCGATGGTGGAGATCCCTTGTCTGGTAGGCCACAACGGACCGGAGCCGCTGACGGTCGGCGACATCCCGCATTTCCAGAAAGGGCTGATGAGCCAGCAGGTGGCAGTGGAAAAACTGGTGGTCGATGCCTGGGAACAGCGCTCTTACCACAAGCTGTGGCAGGCGATTACCCTGTCGAAAACCGTGCCGAGCGCCTCGGTGGCGAAAGCGATCCTCGACGACCTCATTGCCGCCAACAAAGATTACTGGCCTGAGCTGCATTAATCCCCGTTGTAATACCGGCGCCCTGCGGGGCGCCGGTTCTTCTCCCCGGTTCCTGATTTACGCTATGCTGAAGCCTGCAGCGCGATGAACAAGGAACTGTAATGAAAATCTCCCGCCTCGGCGAAGCGCCGGATTACCGCTTTTCGCTGGCTAACGAACGCACCTTTCTGGCATGGATCCGCACGGCGCTCGGTTTTCTCGCCGCCGGCGTCGGCCTTGACCAGTTAGCGCCGGACTTTGCCACGCCGCTGATCCGTGAAATTCTCGCCCTGCTGCTGTGTCTCTTTGCCGGCGGCATGGCCATCTATGGCTATCTGCGCTGGCTGAATAACGAGAAGGCGATGCGTCTCAAGCAGGACCTTCCCTATACCCGCACGCTGCTGGTGATTAGCATTCTGCTGCTGGCGGTGGTGGCCGCGGTGATGCTGCTGGTGGTGTATGGCGGATAAACGCCGGGCGCGGCGGGAAAGCGATCCCGGTCTTCAGCCAGAGCGCACCTCGCTGGCCTGGTTTCGCACCCTGTTGGGCTACGGCGCGCTGATGGCGCTGGCGATTAAGCACAGCTGGCACCGCGCCGGCCTGCCGTTATGGCTGTCGATCGGCGTACTGGCGATTGTGGCGGTGATCCTCTGGGGCTATACCCGCCGTCGTCATCTGATGGACGTCGACGATAGCGATTTTTTACAGCCGCGGGCGGTTCGTGACAAATTTTTGATCGCACTCGCAGTACTTTCTCTGGCATTCCTGTTTGCTGTTACTCACCTTCAACCGATCGTTTTATTCATTAGGGATATGTCATGACAGGATGTCCGGCGAATTTGCCTCTCACTCATGCCCCCGGCCAGCAACATGACACTCCCTTTCAGGCTGTCGTGGTGGAGGCGCATCATTGCCATCAACCGCAGGCGTTCTATGCGCAGCTTCGTCAACAGGGGCTCACCGCTATCCATTTTATTCCGCAGCTGGCGGCCGGCGACGCCGCGCTTTGGGGAGAGTTTCTCTGCGCAGTCTTTCACCGCTGGGTGCGGGAAGATATTGGGCGCATCAATATTTTACTGTTTAGCGAGACGCTGAGCGCCTGGTGCGGGGAGACGCTGACCCAGCCAGGCGCGCCGGCGGCCAACAGCGCCTGCTACGGCTGCCCGTGGCTGCGCCTGTGCCGCTGTGGCGAACAGGAAGACCCGCTGTGCGCGGGTTACCGGCAGTTCTACGATTTTAGCGGGCCCTATATGCGAGTGATGCGGGACCTGCGGCGACAGCAGCGGCCGCCAGAGGCGCTGATGCCGCTGCTGCGCTAAAGATTAGCGCCCCTTCGCCAGGTACTGCGCCATCTCCTCCTCCGGCACCATGCCGCCGCCGGTGGCCCACACCAGGTGGGTGGCCTGCTGCAGCTGTTGCTCACTCAGCCCCTGCAGCTGATGGTACGCTTTGCTGGCGCAGACGCGCTGCGCTCCGGCCATCCCGGCCAGCGCGGAGGGTTCAAGGCGGATATTTTCCGCTGCCGCCAGCCAGCCCAGCATGTCATACATCGTCTGGTCGTCAAGGGTATAGAACCCGTCGAGCAGGCGCTCCATTGCCCGGCCAACGAACCCGGACGCCCTGCCGACCGCCAGACCGTCGGCCGCGGTCAGGTTATCAATGCCTAAATCCTGCACCGCTATCTGGTCGTGGAGCCCGGTATAGACGCCGAGCAGCATGCATGGCGAATGGGTCGGTTCGGCGAACAGGCAGTGAACGTGGTCGCCGAAGGCCAGTTTCAGGCCAAATGCCACGCCGCCGGGGCCGCCGCCGACGCCGCACGGCAGATAGACGAACAGCGGATGATCGGCATCGACCACGCGTCCTGCTTGAGCGAACTGCGCTTTCAGGCGCTCGCCGGCTACGGCATAGCCGAGGAACAGCGTGCGCGAGTTTTCATCATCGATAAAAAAGCAGTTCGGGTCGGATTCCGCTGCCTTGCGCCCCTGTTCGACCGCCACGCCATAGTCCTCTTCATACTCAACCACCGTTACGCCGTGGCTGCGCAGTTTGGCTTTTTTCCACGCCCTGGCATCGGCGGACATATGCACCGTGACTTTAAAACCAATGCGCGCGCTCATGATGCCGATCGACATCCCAAGGTTGCCGGTGGAGCCGACGGCGATGCTGAACTGGCTAAAGAACTGTTTAAACTCCGGCGTCAGCAATTTGCGATAATCGTCTGCGGTCGTCAGCAGCCCGGCTTCCAGCGCCAGCTTTTCCGCATGGGTCAGCACTTCATAAATCCCACCGCGCGCTTTGATTGAGCCGGAGATTGGCAGATGGCTGTCTTTTTTCAGCAGCAGTTCGCCGCTAATTGGCTGGCCGAATTTTTGCTCAAGGCTGCGTTTCATTGCCGGAATGGCAACCACTTCTGATTCGATAATCCCGCCGCTCGCGGCGGTTTCCGGGAAGGCTGCCGCCAGATAGGGCGCGAAGCGCTGAAGGCGGGCATGGGCGTCTTGCACATCGTCGGCGGTCAGACCGACGTAAGGCAACCCCTCCGCCAGGGTGGTGGTTGCCGGGTTAAACCAGGTGGTTTCTTTCAGGGCGATCAGATCCTGCACAAGCGGGAAGGTCGCGGTTAAGGTGGTCAGGTCAGCGTGTTTCATCATACGTCTCTTTGCGCTCAGATAATGAAAGAAAGCAGGAAGGTGGCGGCCAGTGCAAGTAGCGACGCGATAAATGTCGCTGTCGTGTAGTATTTGAACGTTTCACTGAGGCTGGCGCCGCAGTACTGTTTTACCAGCCAGAACAGGGAATCGGTGACGATCGTGCAGCCAATGGCGCCGGAACCGATGGCAATGGCGATGATCTCCGGGCTTACGCCGGGATAAAGCGGCAGCATCGGGGCAACGATGGCGGTAGCACCCATCATCGCCACGGTGGCGGAGCCAACGGCGGCGTGCAGGATAAGCGCCACCAGCCAGGCCAGCAAAATCGGGTGCATATCAAGGTTCGACAGGATCACCGCGAGGCTATCGGCCAGGCCGCTGGATTTCAAAATCGCGTTGAATGCGCCGCCGGCGCCGATAATCAGCAGGATGTTGGCGATGGACCCAAAGCCGTTTTCGGTATGAATCAGCAGAACGCCCATCCCCATTTGCCGACGGATGCCGAGCATGTAATAGGCGACAAAGACGGCGATAAACATCGCGGTGATGGGGTTGCCGATAAATTCCAGCACTGTATACAGCGTGCCGCCTTGCGCCATATTCAGTTCAGCGACGGTTTTCACCAGCATCAGGCCAATCGGTAACAGCACGGTAAACAGCGTAGCGCCGAGCGACGGCAGCGTCGATTCTTCGCGAACGTCGAGGTTGGAAAACTCGGCTGGCACTGGTTTAAACGGCAGGCGGTTGCCGAGCAGCCTGAGGAACAGCGGGCCGCCGACCAGGGAGGCGATCAGGCCGACCAGCAGGCCATAGACGATAACCGTCCCGATATCAGCCCCCAGTTTATTCGCCACGAACAGCGCGGCCGGATGCGGCGGTACCACGCAGTGCACCGCCATCAGCGCGGTACACAGCGGAATAGCCAGCTTCAGCAGCGAAGTATTGGTTTTTTTGGCGATGGAGAATGCCAGCGGGATCAGCAGCACCACCCCGACTTCGACAAACAGGGTAATGCCGCAGATCAGGCCGACCAGCACCATAATCACGTCCGCCGACAGCCAGCGGCAGCGCTGGAGCGTCAGGCCGATGCGCTCCGCCGCGCCGGAGACCTCCATCATCTTGCCGAGAATGGTGCCGAGACCGATCACCGCCGCCAGGAAGCCCAGCGTACCGCCGATCCCGCTCTCAATGGCGTTGACCATCTCCAGCGGGCCCATTCCCATCATCGCCCCGACGAAAAAGCTCGCCAGCAGCAGCGCCAGAAACGGATGAAACTTCAGTTTGACGATGGTTAATACAATTAACACGATGCTAATCAGCAATGTGCTCACAACCCAAATTTGCGATTCCATACCCCACCTCGCCGTAAGTAACGTGTGGTTATTGAACAGAAACTCGGCATGGGCTGACAAACGATATAAATGACCTTTCAGATGAGCCAAATTGAATCAAAAAGGTGATTTAGCTCTAAAAGTGACCTCTAAATATGCTATGGGTCAAATTAACTCATCCTTTAGCGGAAGTTCCGGCGTTATTTTTTTATCATCCAGACTCCCTATTATCGCCAGGAGCGCATAATGGATGTGCTAAAAACCTTAGGTACCCGGTTGCTGAACGGCTGGCAACTCTCCAGGCTGTCGACGTTTGAGGTGGCGGCGCGGCACGAGTCGTTCGCCCTTGCCGCCGACGAGCTGGCGCTCACCCCAAGCGCCGTCAGTCACCGGATTAATCAGCTGGAAGAGGAGCTGGGGATCCAGCTCTTTGTCCGCTCGCACCGCAAAGTGGAGCTGACGCGTGAAGGGAAGCGCGTTTACTGGGCGCTGAAGTCGTCACTGGATGGTCTCAATCAGGAGATTCTGGACATCAAAAACCAGGAGCTCTCCGGCAGTCTGACGGTCTACTCGCGGCCCTCTATCGCCCAGTGCTGGCTGGTGCCGGCGCTGGGGGATTTCAGTCGCCGCTACCCGGCCATCTCCCTGACCGTGCTGACCGGCAACGATAACGTCAACCTGCAGCGGGCGGGTATCGATCTGGCAATCTATTTTGATGACGCGCCGTCGTCGCAGCTAAGCCACTATTTTCTGATGGATGAGGCGATCGTGCCGGTATGTACGCCGTATTACGCCCGCCAGCTGCAGTTAACGTCAAATCCTGCCAGTCTGCGCCACTGTACGCTGCTTCACGATCGCCAGGCATGGAGCAATGATTCCGGCACCGATGAATGGTTCAGTTGGGCACAGCAATTTGGAATTGAACTGCCGCAATCGTCGGGCATCGGCTTCGATCGTTCTGATTTAGCGGTGATTGCGGCGATGAATCATGTCGGGGTAGCGATGGGGCGTAAACGGCTGGTGCAGAAGCGGCTGGAGAGCGGCGAGCTTATCGCGCCGTTCGGCGATATGACGCTGAAATGCCATCAGCATTATTACGTGACCACCCTGCCGGGCCGCCAGTGGCCGAAAATCGACGCCTTTATCGAGTGGCTGCATAGCCTGACCTGAAAAAGAGCCGGGCTATCCCTCGGAGTTGTTAGAGAGGCCGGGTAAGGCGTGAGCCGCCACCCGGCAAAATGACGGCACTGCGCATGCGCGGGCCGGCAGACGACCAGTCCGGTAGCCCGGATAAGGCGTCAGCCGCCATCCGGGGAACCACCGCCGCGCTTATACCGGCTGCTGATGGTGGGTAAAGCGCGAGGCCAGCGGCAGCCAGCACAGCAGAATCAACAGGCCCATCAGCATCATCAGCAGGCCGAGGCTGCCCTGACCGGTTTGCGGCATCATCGCCGACAGCCAGGCCAGCACGCCGGAGCCGATATTCTGCAAGCCGCCCACCAGCGCCCCGGCGGTTCCGGCGAGGAACGGGAACGGCTCCATCGCGCCGCTGGTGGCCAGCGGGAACAACATCCCGGCGCCGAAGAAGAACAGCGCCGCAGGCACCAGCAGGGTCCAGACGGTCATGATGCCCAGCAGCCCTGGGATCCACATCATCAGACCCGCCAGCAGGCAGCAGATCACCGACTGCCACATCAGGGTCGGGAAACGCTTGTTGGGGCGGCCGGCAAACCACGCCCCGAAGAACGCCGCCGGGATCGGCAGAATAAACAGAATACTCACCGCCATGCTGCTCAGGCCGAGCACCGCGCCCATCAGCACCCCGGAGCAGGCTTCGAATACCGCAATCCCCGCCAGGCCGCCGATCAGCATCAGCAGATAGCAGTTAAAGGCGCCGGTGCCGAACAGCGTTTTGTAGCTGGCCAGAAGTTTGGTGCGCGGCGCCCCTTCCGGGCGCGTTTCCGGCATCCACTTCGCCATGCTGAAGGTCACCCCGGCGCACAGGACCAGCAGGAAAGCGTAGCAGGCGCGCCAGCTCCACAGGGTGTCGAGGATGCCGCCGAGCAGCGGGGCAATCAGCGGGCTGACCAGAATACCCATATTTAACAGGCTATTGGCATGACGCAGCTGAGCGCCTTCGTACAGGTCGCGGGGCAGGGTACGCGCCATCACGCCGCCGACCCCGGTGCCCATCCCCTGCATGGCGCTGGCGGCGATCAGCACCGGCAGGCTATGGGTGGTAATAGCTACCAGCGTCGCCAGCATAAAAATCGACATCCCGACGAGGATCACCGGGCGGCGACCGACGCGGTCAGAGAGCGGGCCGTAGAATAGCTGTGAAATACCGTAGGTCAGCAGGTAGGCCGCCATCACGCTTTGTACCGCCCCTTCGCGGACGTTCAGCGCGACCGCCATGTCGGCGATGGCCGGAATATAAATGGTCTGCGCCATCTGGCCGACGGCCACCAGCAGTACCAGCATCAACAACAAATTGAAGTTCTTATGCCGTTTCATGTCGATGAATACTTTGTGAGTAAAGAGAAATGAAGAATATGTGACTACCACATCCCGTAAACGATGGAGGAATCTACCATATTAAAATGACAGAACAACTGCAAAGTGCCGATTGTTGAGGAAATTCCAGGCAGATTATGTAAACAGGAACGGCAACTAATGTTGCCATCTCAGGCTACGCCAGGCGCAGGAGGATCGCCCCGGCGGCAATCCCGCAGGCGGCCACGATGCGCAGCGGCATCAGTTGCTCTTTCAGGACGATAAAGGCGATCAGCGCGCCGAAGAGAATGGAGGTTTCACGCAGCGCGGCGACCACCGCCAGCGGGGCCTGGGTCATCGCCCATAGCGCCAGGCCGTAGGAGCCCATGGTGCCGATCCCGCCGAGGATGCCTTTTTTCCAGTGCTGACGTAAATAACGACTGGCCTCACGCCGTCGCGCCACCATCGCCCAGCACAGCAGGCAGAAGCCGTTCATAAAAAAGGTCCACAGGGTGTAGCCCAGCGCCGAGCCCGCCAGCCGGACGCCGGTGCCGTCCACCAGCGTATAACCGGCGATAAAGCAGGCGTTGATCAGCGCCAGCACGATGCCTTTGCGCGAGCTGGCGCGGCCGTTAAAGGCCATCGCCAGAATCGCCAGGCAGATGACGCCGATGCCCAACCAGGCCAGCGGCGACAGACGATCGCCGAGGAACAGCACGCTTATCGCCGCCACCAGCAGCGGCGCAGTGCCGCGCATCAGCGGATAGGTCTGGCTCATATCCGATACCTGGTAGGTCTTCGCCACCAGCACCGTATACACCACCTGTAACGCGCACGACGCCAGCAGATAGGGGGCGCTGACCAGCGCGGGCTGCGGGGCAAAGGGGAGCATCACCAGTGCGATCAGCGCGGCCGAGCCGCTGACGCCGATCGCCGCGTACATTTTATCGCCGCTGGCTTTGACGATAGCGTTCCAACTGGCGTGCAGCAGGGCGGCGAACAGCAAAATGCAGAATACGGTGAGGGTCATCGCAGACAGGTTCAACAGTGAAGGTCACCGGAATGTAACACGCGCCCGCGCTGCCTGCCAGCGGGGGTTAAAGCGAACAAAACAGGCGATGCGTCACCCGCGGTTCATCGTACACCGGGCGGAAACCAAGCCTTTCATAAAAGGGCCAGGCCTGCGCCGGGGCATGGGTGTTGAGAAAGTCGAACCAGGCGCTGGAGTGGGTGATAACCGAGACCAGCAGCTGCTGGCCGATGCCCCGGCGACGGTAGCGTTCGCTGATGTAGAGGTGGCGAATGCGCCCGGCCCGCGGCTGCGGACTGAAGGGATCGCTATTGATGCCGCATACCCCTACCAGCTGGTGGTTGACGAAGGCGCCCAGCAGCGTTTCGCCCGGCGCGTTAAAGCGGTTTTTGCCGCTCTGCCAGTTTTCCGCCAGGCGGCGCAGCATATTGAAATGCTGTTCAAGGCTTTCAATTCGTAGCGCCGCGAACCCCGGGGCATCCGGCGTCGTGGCGGCAATTAACAGGGGTGGCATAGCTTCCTCCATCAAGTCATCCCGGGACGCCCGGCGGGCGCCTGCAGGGGGGCGGTATCCCGCCCCCCTCAGGTGCGACTTGAACCTGAATCAGCGGAACTGTTTCAGGACTGCATCAAGTAGTTGCAACACAGCAACCATGAGTTTCAGGATCAAAATAATAATATCCATTCCGCCCATACGCGCGTCTCCTGTGGTTAAGGAGCACAATAAGCTGACGTACCTTTCCGCTGCCCGTTGCCAGCTTATCCCTGCCTGTCGCCGGCGGCGTCTGCCCTGGCCGATAGTTCGTCCTTTCCATGAACGGCTTCCCGGCCCGCCGCCTGCAACGACAGGGGTGCGCAGCGCTGAGCCACGCGTTGCCGCGCGGGCCAGTGACTGCACGTTGTTGACGTAACACAGTGTGCTCTCTCGGGGTTAAGGCACTGACGGCACCACCCGTTTCAGCCAGGACTTCGTTGCGCCGGTCAAACTTGCGGCCCCCGAATGGCACAAAGTGAACACACCCAGTATAGATAAATACTGTATGGATGAACAGTATTTTTTGGACAAATCCGCCCCTCTCATCCATACTCTATGACAGAGAAAAACCGACCTTAAATTGCGCGAACTGCAGCGATCGCGTATACTTTTGGCGTTGACGTAATACAGTGTGCTTGCGGCTACCACCTGTAACCATGCTGATAAAAACCTCGCTCCGGCGGGGTTTTTTGTTTTCTGTCCTTTTGCGCCGAACTGTGATCTTTCGCGCAAATTTTCGTGGATGAAAATAAATCCATTGTGAAAACGTAAAACCTGTGTTTGTATAAATTCAGCTTATTTTTCGACACAACAGGTCCCTAATGAACGCAACCCTGATCGCTTCGACCCTACTAAAAACCGCGCCAGCCGCGGTGGTCGTCGTGTCTGTGGTGGTCGTCGTCGGCAATGCGCCGTAGGGTCCGGAACAACACGAATTCCAAACCCCGCCGGCGCAAACCGAGCGGGGTTTTTTGTTGGCGAGCCCCCCGGTAAAGTCGGCCCAGAAGAAAAGGACTGGAGCATGGCAAGTTCGGGCACCACATCAAACACAATGCGCTTTACCGGCGCGCAGCTGGTTGTTCATTTACTGGAGCGCCAGGGTATCACTATGGTCAGCGGCATTCCGGGCGGCTCCATCCTGCCTATCTACGATGCCTTAAGCCAGAGCACGCAAATCCGCCACATCCTGGCGCGCCACGAGCAGGGCGCGGGCTTTATCGCCCAGGGGATGGCGCGTACCGAAGGAAAGCCGGCGGTCTGTATGGCCTGCAGCGGCCCGGGGGCGACGAACCTGGTGACGTCGATCGCCGATGCCCGCCTGGATTCGATTCCGCTGGTCTGCATCACCGGCCAGGTACCGGCCTCGATGATCGGTACCGACGCCTTCCAGGAAGTGGACACCTACGGCATCTCTATCCCCATCACCAAACATAACTATCTGGTGCGCGACATTGCCGAGCTGCCGCAGGTGATCAGCGACGCCTTCCGTATTGCCCAGTCCGGGCGTCCCGGGCCGGTGTGGATAGACATTCCTAAGGACGTGCAGTCGGCGACCATTGAGCTGGAAGCGCTGCCTGAGCCTGGCGAGCGCGCCCCGGCACCGGCATTCGCGCCTGAAAGCGTGCGTGAAGCGGCGGCAATGATCAACGCGGCGAAACGCCCGGTACTGTATCTGGGCGGCGGGGTGATTAACGCGCCGCAGGCGATCCGTGAGCTGGCGGAAAAAGCCAACCTGCCGACCACCATGACCTTAATGGCGCTGGGCATGCTGCCGAAGGCGCACCCGCTGTCGCTGGGGATGCTGGGGATGCACGGCGCGCGCAGCACCAACTTCATTCTGCAGGAGGCGGATTTACTGATTGTTTTAGGCGCCCGTTTTGATGACCGGGCGATTGGCAAGACCGAGCAGTTCTGCCCGAACGCGAAGATTATCCACGTCGATATCGACCGCGCCGAACTGGGCAAAATCAAGCAACCGCACGTGGCGATTCAGGGCGATGTGGCGGAAGTCTTAGCCCAGCTGAACCCGCAGATTGAGGCGCAGCCGCGCGAGGAATGGCGCCAGCTGGTGGCCGACTTGCAGCGCGAATTCCCCTGCGCCATCCCGCAGGAAAGCGACCCGCTCTCCCATTACGGCCTGATTAACGCCGTGGCCGCCTGCGTGGATGATGAAGCGATCATCACTACCGACGTTGGCCAGCACCAGATGTGGACGGCGCAGGCCTACCCGCTCAATCGTCCGCGCCAGTGGCTGACCTCCGGCGGCCTCGGCACCATGGGCTTCGGCCTGCCGGCGGCCATCGGCGCTGCGCTGGCGAATCCGCAGCGCAAGGTTATCTGCTTCTCCGGCGACGGCAGCCTGATGATGAATATTCAGGAGATGGCCACCGCCGCCGAAAATCAGCTGGATGTAAAAATTATCCTGCTGAACAACGAAGCGCTGGGGCTGGTGCATCAGCAGCAGAGCCTGTTCTATCAGCAGGGCGTTTTTGCCGCCACCTATCCGGGGATGATTAACTTTATGCAGATTGCCGCCGGTTTTGGCCTGCAAACCTGTGATTTAAATAATGAAGTCGATCCGCAGGCGGCGCTGCAGGCGATCATCGACCGTCCGGGGCCGGCGCTGATCCACGTGCGCATCGACGCACAGCAGAAAGTGTATCCGATGGTACCGCCGGGTGCGGCCAATACTGAAATGGTGGGGGAATAAGCCATGCAAAAACAATGTGATAACGTCATTCTGGAACTCACCGTCCGCAACCATCCCGGCGTCATGACCCACGTGTGCGGGCTTTTTGCCCGTCGCGCGTTTAACGTCGAAGGCATTCTCTGTCTGCCAATTCAGGGCAGCGAACACAGCCGCATCTGGCTGCTGGTAAATGATGACCAGCGACTGGGGCAGATGATTAGCCAGATTGAAAAGCTTGAGGATGTCACCAAAGTGGCGCGTAACCAGTCCGATCCCACCATGTTTAACAAAATTGCGGTGTTCTTCGAATAGCGCTCAAGGCTTGAACAGCCACGTGCTTATCGCTAAGGTAAGCGCCTTTACCGGATGACGCTGCGCTTATCCGGCCTACAAGCAGTGAATCCGTAGGCCGGATAAGGCGTTTACGCCGCCATCCGGCGTTTTCAGGCACCAGGACACACCATGACCACCATCGCCCTTATTGACGATCATTTGATTGTCCGCTCCGGCTTTGCTCAGCTGCTGGGGCTGGAAGCTGATTTTCAGGTTGTCGCCGAATTTGGTAGCGGTCGCGAGGCGCTGACGGGGCTACCGGGGCGCGGCGTGCAGGTCTGTATCTGCGATATCTCAATGCCGGATATTTCCGGGCTGGAGCTGCTCAGCCAGCTGCCGAAGGGGATGGCGACCATCATGCTGTCGGTACACGATAGCCCGGCGCTGATCGAGCAAGCGTTGAATGCCGGCGCGCGCGGCTTCCTGTCGAAACGCTGCAGCCCCGATGAACTTATCGCCGCGGTACGCACGGTGGCGGCGGGCGGTTGCTATCTCACGCCGGATATCGCCATGAAGTTGGCCGCCGGGCGCCAGGATCCGCTCACCAAACGCGAGCGTCAGGTGGCGGAAAAGCTGGCGCAGGGCATGGCGGTGAAAGAGATTGCCGCCGAGCTCGGTCTGTCGCCGAAAACCGTCCACGTACACCGCGCCAACCTGCTGGAAAAGCTGGGCGTCAGCAACGACGTTGAGCTGGCGCGCCGCATGTTCGATAGCTGGCAATGAAGGCCGTCGTCTCACGATTGCTGTCGGTCATCGGCTGCGCCTTTATCTTCGCGGCCGCCTGGTTCTGCCTGTGGAGCATCAGTCTGCATCTGGTGGAACGCGCGGATTTAGCGGTGCTGCTGTTTCCCTTTGGCCTGCGGCTGGGGTTAATGCTGCAATGCCCCCGCGGCTACTGGCCAGTGCTGCTGGGAACCGAGTGGCTGCTTATCTTATGGCTGGCGCAGGAGGTGGCGCTGGCGCACCCGATAATTTTGATGACCGGTAGCCTGCTGACTCTGCTGCCGGTGGCGTTGATCTCGCGCTACCGGCAGCAGCGCGACTGGCTGACGCTGCTGCGTCAGGGCGGGGCGTTAATGGCCGCCGCGCTGCTGCAATCGCTGCCGTGGCTGGCGGAGGGGGACGAGGGGCTTAACGCCCTGCTGTTGACGCTGACCGGCGGCCTGACGCTGGCGCCGACCTGCCTGGTTTTCTGGCACTATCTTACCAGCACCGTCTGGCGGCCGCTGGGGCCGGCGCTGGTGGCGCAGCCGGTTAACTGGCGCGGGCGGCATCTGATCTGGTATCTGCTGTTATTCACCATTAGCCTGTGGCTGCAGCTTGGCCTGCCCGCCGAGCTCTCCCGCTTTACCCCGTTTTGTCTGGCGCTGCCGATTATCGCCCTCGCCTGGCACTACGGCTGGCAGGGCGCGCTGATCGCCACCCTGATGAACGCTATCGCCTTGATTGCCAGCCAGACCTGGCACGATCACCCGGTCGATTTATTGCTTTCCCTGCTGGCACAGAGCCTCACCGGGCTGCTGTTGGGGGCGGGGATCCAGCGGCTACGCGAGCTGAACCAGTCATTACAAAGCGAGCTGGCGCGTAATCGTCGGCTGGCGGAACGCCTGCTGGAGACCGAAGAGAGCGTGCGGCGAGACGTCGCCCGCGAGCTCCATGATGATATCGGCCAGACCATCACCGCGATCCGCACCCAGGCCGGGATCGTACAGCGGCTGGCGCCGGACAACGCCAGCGTGCGCCAGAGCGGTCAGCTGATAGAACAGCTGTCGCTGGGAGTTTACGACTCGGTGCGTAGACTGCTAGGCCGTCTGCGTCCGCGTCAGCTCGACGACCTGCCGCTGGAGCAGGCGGTACGTTCGTTGATGCGCGAGATGGAGCTGGAGGACCGCGGCATTGTCAGCCATCTCGACTGGCGGATTAACGAGGCGGGACTGAGCGAGAACCAGCGCGTGACGCTGTTTCGCGTTTGCCAGGAGGGGCTGAATAATATCGTCAAGCACGCCAGCGCCAGCGCTGTCACTCTGCAGGGCTGGCAGCAGGATGAGCGACTAATGCTGGTGCTGGAAGATGACGGTTGCGGCCTGCCGCCGGGGTCGAATCTGCAGGGGTTCGGCCTGACCGGCATGCGCGAGCGCGTGACCGCCCTGGGCGGCACACTGACGATCTCCTGCACCCACGGTACCCGGGTGTGCGTCAATCTACCGCTGCGTTACGCCTGAGAGGATCGCCGATGTTCGCCTTTTTAAAAGCCCCGCCGGACGCTGCGCCGATTAGCGATAAACGCGAACTTGATGCGCGTTATCGCTACTGGCGTCGCCATATCCTGTTGACCATCTGGCTGGGCTACGCGCTGTTCTATTTCACCCGCAAAAGCTTTAACGCCGCGGTCCCGGAAATTCTCGCCAGCAACGTCCTGACCCGCAGCGATATTGGCCTGCTGGCCACGCTGTTCTATATCACCTACGGGCTGTCGAAATTTTTCTCCGGTATCGTCAGCGACCGCTCCGACGCCCGCTATTTTATGGGGCTGGGGCTTATCGCCACCGGGGTGGTGAATATTCTGTTCGGTTTTTCTTCCTCACTATGGGCTTTCGCGCTGCTGTGGGCGCTGAATGCCTTCTTCCAGGGCTGGGGCTCGCCGGTCTGCGCCCGACTGCTGACGGCCTGGTATTCGCGGACCGAGCGCGGCGGCTGGTGGGCGCTATGGAATACGGCGCATAACGTCGGCGGCGCGCTGATCCCGATGGTGGTGGGAGCGGCGGCGTTGCACTACGGCTGGCGTGCCGGGATGACCATTGCCGGCTGTCTGGCGATCCTCGCCGGACTGTATCTGTGCTGGCGGCTGCGCGATCGCCCGCAGGCGGTGGGGTTACCCGCCGTGGGCGACTGGCGTCACGATGCGCTGGAAATCGCCCAGCAGCAGGAAGGCGCTGGGATGTCTCGTAAAGCGATCCTGACCCGCTACGTGCTGGCCAATCCCTACATCTGGCTGCTGTCGTTGTGCTATGTGCTGGTGTACGTGGTGCGGGCGGCGATTAACGACTGGGGCAATCTGTATATGTCGGAGACGCTCGGCGTCGATCTGGTGACCGCTAACTCGGCGGTGACCATGTTTGAGCTGGGCGGTTTTATCGGTGCGCTGGTGGCGGGGTGGGGCTCGGATAAGCTGTTTAACGGCAACCGTGGGCCGATGAACCTGATTTTCGCCGCCGGAATTTTGCTGTCGGTTGGCGGCCTGTGGCTGATGCCGTTCGCCAGCTATGTCATGCAGGCGGCCTGCTTCTTCACTACCGGTTTCTTCGTTTTCGGCCCGCAGATGCTGATCGGCATGGCGGCGGCGGAATGTTCGCATAAAGAAGCCGCCGGGGCGGCAACCGGGTTTGTCGGCCTGTTCGCTTATCTTGGCGCCTCGCTTTCCGGCTGGCCGCTGGCGCAGGTGATGGATATCTGGCACTGGACCGGATTCTTCGTGGTGATTGCGATTGCCGCCGGCATTTCCGCGCTGCTGCTGCTGCCGTTTTTAAACGCGCAGGCGCCGCGTACCGCCAGCGAAGCGTGATGTAGCTCACCCTTTCGCCGCGAACGGGGCAAAACTAAGAAATTTTCCCGGTTTTACCTGGACGCCGTCTCAGGCCAGACGGCGCGCTGGTTTTTACAATGCCTGGTTATTACGCAGGCATAAAAAATCAGCTCAGGAGATACCCATGCTGGCCTTTCTGAATCAGGTGCGCAAGCCGACCCTGGATCTGCCGCTCGATGTGCGGCGCAAAATGTGGTTCAAACCTTTCATGCAGTCCTATCTGGTGGTTTTCATCGGCTACCTGACCATGTACTTGATCCGCAAGAACTTTAACATCGCGCAGAACGACATGATCTCCACCTACGGGCTGAGCATGACCCAGCTGGGGATGATTGGCCTGGGCTTCTCCATCACCTACGGCGTGGGCAAGACGCTGGTCTCTTATTATGCCGACGGCAAAAACACCAAGCAGTTCCTGCCGTTTATGCTGATCCTCTCCGCCATCTGTATGCTGGGCTTTAGCGCCAGCATGGGGGCGGGTTCTACCAGCCTGTTCCTGATGATTGCCTTCTATGCGCTGAGCGGTTTCTTCCAGAGCACCGGCGGCTCGTGCAGCTATTCCACCATCACCAAGTGGACGCCCAGACGCAAACGCGGCACTTTCCTCGGCTTCTGGAATATCTCCCACAACCTCGGCGGCGCGGGCGCGGCGGGCGTGGCGCTGTTTGGCGCCAACTATCTGTTCGACGGCCATGTGATCGGCATGTTTATCTTCCCGTCGATTATTGCGCTGATCGTTGGCTTTATCGGCCTGCGCTACGGTAGCGACTCTCCGGAATCCTACGGCCTCGGCACGGCGGAAGAGCTGTTTGGCGAAGCGATCAGCGAAGAGGACAAAGAGACCGAAGAAAATGCGATGACCAAGTGGCAGATCTTTGTTGAGTACGTGCTGAAAAACAAAGTGATCTGGCTGCTGTGCTTCTCCAACATCTTCCTCTACGTGGTGCGTATCGGTATCGATCAGTGGTCCACCGTGTACGCCTTCCAGGAGCTGAAGCTGTCGAAAGAGGTGGCGATTCAGGGCTTTACCCTGTTTGAGGTCGGCGCGCTGGTCGGCACGCTGCTGTGGGGCTGGCTGTCGGATCTGGCCAACGGCCGCCGCGCGCTGGTGGCCTGCATCGCGCTGGCGCTGATTATCGCCACCCTCGGGGTTTACCAACATGCCAGCAACCAGTACGTCTATCTGGCCTCGTTGTTTGCGCTGGGCTTCCTGGTGTTTGGTCCGCAGCTGTTGATCGGCGTCGCCGCCGTCGGTTTCGTACCGAAAAAAGCGATCGGCGCCGCCGATGGAATCAAGGGCACCTTCGCCTATCTGATCGGCGATAGCTTCGCCAAACTGGGTCTTGGGATGATCGCCGACGGCACCCCGGTCTTCGGCCTGACCGGCTGGGCCGGCACCTTTGCGGCGCTGGACGCCGCCGCCGTCGGCTGTATCTGCCTGATGGCCATCGTGGCTATCTTTGAAGAGCGTAAAATTCGCCGCGAGAAAAAGAACCGTATTTTGCAGACCGCCTGATTCACCAGGTATTTGGTAACCTTGCCCGGCCTTCGCGCCGGGCTTTTTTATTTCTTGCGCATTATGCCAGGTCCGACAGTCGACAGCAGGCAAATTCCCATTATGATAGTCAGGCTGCGATTGGATGAGAGGATGCATGATCTGGATAGGACTGGCCACCCTGGTAGTGGTGTTTGTTGTGGGATTTCGGGTGCTTACCTCTGATTCACGCCGCGCGATCCGCCGCCTGAGCGAACGCCTCGGCATCACGCCTGTCCCGCTGGAATCGATGATCGATCAGCTGGGAAAAACCGCCGGTAATGAGTATTTGCGTTACCTGGAGCGGCCGAATGAAGCACATCTGCAGAACGCCGCCCAGGTGCTGCTCATCTGGCAGGTCGCGATTGTCGACGCCAGCGAAAAAAACCTGCATTACTGGTATCGCCTGATGCAAAAAGCGCGTTTAGCGGCGCCGATCACCGAGGCGCAGATCCGCCTGGCGCAAGGGTTTCTGCGCGAGCTGGATCCGGATATGAGCGATTTGCATAACCTTCAGCGGCGCTATAACGACCTGTTTCTCCCGGAAGACGGCGTGCACTGGCTGCACTGATCTCATAGTTATTCGGCCTGGGGTTCATCGCTTTTTGTGCCGGATGGCGGCTGCGCCTTATCCGGCCTACGGTTTCCGCACTCGTCACTTGCAGGCCGGATAAGCGTAAGCGCCATCCGGCAGGATAACTACAGTAGGATTTTCAGGCCGTGTTTTTGTACGACGCTAAGCAATTTTAATGACATTCCGCTTGGTCGCTTAGCGCCAGTCTCCCATTTTTGCACGGTAGACACGCTGGTATTCAGATAACGAGCGAACACGGGTTGGCTAACATTGAGTTGTTCACGTAGCGCTTTAATTTCAATGGGTTGAAGTGCGGCTACGCTACCGAGACATGATTCATCAAAATGGCGCATTGTTTCCTGTGGGATTGCGCCAACGCTGAATAGCCCCGACGCAGCGCTATGGATCGCTTCGAAAGCCGGGCTTTTGTATTTATTTTTTGCTGTCATCGCAAATCTCCACTAATTCTTTACTTTTAACTAAGGCCGTCGTTTTCTCTTCAGAGAGATTGGCATAGTGTTTTGCTAACTCACGAATCCCCATTAATTCGCGATGGTTGATATTGGCCATATCCTGTTTGGCATATAGAAAGGTATAAAACCAATACTCTGCGCTTTTTTGGTAAGGATGATTGCGCGATCGCGATTCTTGTTGAGTCGCTTTTTATAAACCCCTCCTCCTAAATCAACCACCTTGCCCTGAAGCGCAGATTGAATTGCCTGATAGAGCTCGTCGTCGGAAATGCCATGAGAGCTAGCCTCTCTGGCGAACCATTTGGTTTTGAAGATACGCATTGCTGACATCCTGTCGTTAAAAGTATAGCACATAGTGCTATATTAAATTCTCCTGAGATTTGTTAAAGCGATAGCAAGCAACGTTTTTTTAAACATACGAGCAGCTACGCATCCTCTTATGAAAAGCGATGAGAGTTGCGAAAACGTTAAATGCGTCACAAACAAAATGTTACACTGCGCAGCTTTCCGCCACTTTCTTCGCAGGTCACTCATGAGTCATTCAAATGAAACCAAACCCCATGCACGCGAGCTGGCGCGACCAAACTGGTCGGCGGTCTTCGCGGTTGCTTTCTGCGTTGCCTGCCTGATTACCGTCGAATTTCTACCGGTCAGTCTGCTGACGCCGATGGCGCTGGATTTAGGCATCTCCGAAGGGATGGCCGGGCAGTCGGTGACGACGACGGCATTCGTCGCGATGTTTTCCAGCCTGTTTATCACCACGGTGATAGGTAAAACCGATCGCCGCTACGTGGTTATCCTGTTTTCGCTGCTGCTGACCCTTTCCTGCCTGCTGGTATCTTTCGCTGATAGCTTCACCCTGCTACTACTGGGGCGCGCCTGTCTGGGCCTGGCGCTCGGCGGTTTCTGGGCGATGTCCGCATCGCTGACCATGCGGCTGGTGCCGATGCGCGTGGTGCCGAAAGCGCTATCGATTATTTTCGGCGCGGTATCGATCGCGCTGGTAATTGCTGCCCCATTGGGCAGTTTCCTTGGCGGGCTTATCGGCTGGCGCAACGTCTTTAACGGCGCGGCGGTGATGGGCGTGCTGTGTACGCTCTGGGTGCTGAAAGCGCTGCCGTCGCTGCCCGGTGAATCGGCTTCTCAGCAGCAAAATATGTTTGGTCTGCTGAAGCGTCCGGGGGTGATGGCCGGAATGTGCGCCATTTTCATGGCCTTTGCCGGACAGTTCGCCTTCTTTACCTATATTCGCCCGGTTTACATGACCCTCGCCGGTTTTGACGTCGACGGCCTGACGCTGGTGCTGCTGAGCTTTGGTATCGCCAGCTTTATCGGCACCTCGCTCTCCTCGGTGCTGCTCAAGCGTTCGGTAAAAGCGGCGCTGGCGATCGCGCCGCTGGTGCTGACCGCCTGCGCGGTGGCGCTGGTGCTGTGGGGAGAGAGCAAAATCATCGCCTCGACGGTGGCGATTATCTGGGGCTTCGCGTTTGCGCTGATCCCGGTGGGGTGGTCAACGTGGATCACCCGTTCCCTCTCCGATCAGGCGGAAAAAGCCGGGTCGATTCAGGTGGCGGTGATCCAGCTGGCCAACACCTGCGGCGCCGCGGTCGGCGGCATTGCGCTTGACCACTTAGGGCTGCTGTCGCCGCTGGTGTTGTCAGGGATATTGATGCTGTTTACCGGCCTGCTGGTGGCGGCCAAAGTGAAGGTGAATTCACCCGCTTAAGGCCGCTCGCCTTTTGCCAGCCGGGCATTGATGTCGGCAATCACTTCCGGCAGGTCCGCCAGGGTATCAACCACATAATGCGCCCCGGCGGCATACAGTTTGCCTGCCGCCCGCTCGCGGCGGGTGGCGATTTCCGCTTTCGACATCGCCTGGTACTCCTCCCAGGTAGCGCCGAATTCGTTACCGGACACCGCCAGCCCGACGCTCCACATCCCGGCATGTAACCCTTCGCTGATGCCCGGCGCGGCGTCGTCGACCTTCACGCAGTGGGCCACATCGTCTATGCCCAGGGTAATCACGTTCTGCAGCGCCATCCACGGGCCCGGACGACCGCCGGCGGCAAGGTCATCGGTGGCGACCCAGTGGTCCGGGGCGTAGCCCTGGGCGGCGGCGGCCGGTACCAGCTTTTCCATCACCGGGCGCGGATAGCCCGAGCAGGAGCCGATCTTCAGGCCCTCGGCGCGAAACGTGGCGATGGTGTCGACCACGCCGGCAATCGGTGCGGAAAAATCGACAACCTTAGCGATTTGCAGCGGCATAAACGCGGCGTAGATCGCATCGATATCCGCGGCCGTCATCGCGCGGCCGAATTTGGCCTGCCAGCGGCTATCGACAGCGGGGAGTTTGCCCAGCGCCTCAATGTGCTGCCACTTGCCAAGCCCCATCGGCACGCGGGCCTCTTCAAGGGTGATCTCAATATCGAAGGCCTGGCGGAAGGCCTCGACGAAGATTTGCGTCGGGGCGAAAGAGCCGAAGTCTACGGTGGTGCCTGCCCAGTCAAGGATCAGTGCGCTAATACGGTTCATGGCGGTTCCTTATTGTTTCCAGTACATGGCGTTGTCGATAGCCGCCAGCAGGGCGGTGATATCGGCGTCGTAGACTTCGCCAATGTTGCCGATGCGGAAGCAGTCGCTTTGCGATACTTTGCCCGGATAGATAACGAAGCCCTGATCTTTCAGCTTCTGGTAGAAGGTGTGAAAGCGATACTGCGGCGCATCCGGTGAATAAAAGGCGGTAATGATCGGCGAGTGCAGGCTATCGTCGAGCAGTGGCCGGAAGCCGAGCGCGCGCATCCCGGCGACCAGCCGGCGCTGATTGTTGCGGTAGCGCTGATGGCGAGCGCTGACGCCGCCCTCCTGCGCCAGCTCTTTCAGCGCCTGGGCGAAGGCCAGCACGGTATGGGTCGGCGAGGTGAAGCGCCACTTGCCGTGGTTGTCCTCCATGCAGCGCCACTGGGCGTACAGATCCAGCGACAGCGAGCGTGAACGGCCTTTGCAGGCGGCCAGCTCCGCTTCACGGGCAATCACGAAGGCAAAGCCCGGCACGCCCTGAATGCATTTATTGGCGGAGCTTATCAGGTAATCAATATTCAGCGCGGCGATATCCAGTGGAATGCCGCCGAAGCTGCTCATCGCATCGACGATATAGCGTTTATCGTACCGTTTCGCCAGTTCGGCCACCTCTTCGATCGGATTCAGCATACCGGTGGTGGTTTCGCTGTGTACCATCGCGATATGGGTGATCGCCGGGTCGTTCTGCAGGATCTGTTCGATCGCCGCCGCGTCCGGACGGGAGACTTCGCCGCAGTCGTAAGGGTGGCAGGCGATGCCCATCAGTTGCGCCATCTCAATCATACGCGCGCCATAGGCGCCATTGCTGACGATTAGCACTTTGCCTTGTTCGCCGATGACGCTGCCGAGCACCGCTTCGACCGCGTAGCTGCCGCTACCCTGCAGCAGCACTGCGGTATAACCGTCGGCCGGGGTAGCCAACTGCACCAGCTGCTGGCGAATGGTCTGTACCACGCCGAGATTGTAATCATCATCCCAGGTGCAGCTATCGAACAACATCGCCTCTTTCACCGTACGGGAGGTGGTTAACGGGCCGGGGGTCAGCAGCAGGTAATTTCGTGAAGTCATTTGTCTCACCATTTGGTCTATACCAGATTTATAGTTATCATGGAGACAAAGCCGGGAAAGGGTCAAAGGAAATGTGGCGCTGCAACAAAAAATTCATCTGGCTATGTATAATGAGCGCACGAAAAGTGGCAGTGAGTAAACATGAAATCACCCTCTGGCGAGATGCCGCAATATCTGATGATTAAGGCGCAGCTGCAGGCGCGTATTCAAAACGGCGCCCTCAAAAGCGGCGACAAGCTGCCTTCCGAGCGCGAGCTGTGCGCGCTGTTCAACACGACCCGGATTACGGTGCGTGAGAGCCTGGCGCAGCTGGAGGCCAGCGGCGTGATTTACCGCGCCGACCGTCGCGGCTGGTTCGTGACGCCGGAGCGTCTATGGCTGGATCCGACGCAAAATACCAACTTCCACAAGCTGTGTCTCGAGCAGGGGCGCGAACCGAAAACGGTGCTGCTTGATGGCCGCCTGGCTGCCGTGCCGCTGGACGTAATGGCGCCGCTGGCGCTGCAGCCCTTCGATCAGGTCTACCTGCTGACCCGGCTGCGCTATGCCGACGGCCGGCCGGTGTGCTACTGCGAAAACCACTGTCTGCCCGCGCGGGTGCCTGAGCTGCTGCGCCACGATCTCAACGGCAGTCTGACCGAGATTTATCAAACTCACTACGACCTGATCTATACCAGTATGCATCTGTCGTTTTATCCCACCTCAATGCCGCCGCAGGCCGCCGAGGCGCTGGGGGTGATGGAGGGGCGCCCGGCGCTGCTGTTACGCCGGCTGAATTACGATCAGCATGGGCGTATTCTCGATTATGATATTGAATACTGGCGGCATGACAGCCTGCGGATCGAAGTCGATACCCATTGATTTTATTAGTTAAATTTTTTGATCTCCCCGGTGGCGCTAGCGCTTACCGGGGCTACGCATCCCGCTCGTTTTAACTCCTTCGACACACTTCTTTCATCGTTTTGTCATAAACCATCGGTAGCGTGAAGGCAAATCTGGTCTACACCAGAATAACTAACTGCGATGAGGCTTACACGATGAAACTCTCCCGACTTGCTCTGCTGTCCCTGTTCGCGCTGACCAGCTCTCCGGTTTGGGCGGACGGCGTCGTCACGGTTTACTCCGCCGACGGCCTGCATGACGGCGATAACAGCTGGTATCAGAGCCAGTTTGCTGCCTTCACCAAAGCGACGGGCATTAAAGTGCAGTATGTGGAAGGCGGCTCCGGCGCGATCGTCGAGCGTCTGGCCAAGGAGCGCACCAATCCGCAGGCTGATGTGCTGGTCACGGTGCCGCCGTTTATCCAGCGCGCCGCGAAAGAGCAATTGCTGGCAACCTTTACCCCGCAGGGAAGCGCGCAGATCCCCGGCGCTAACGACCGTTACGCGCCGCTGGTGAACAACTATCTGACCTTCATCTATAACAGCCAGTTGCTGAAAACCGCGCCGGCCAGCTGGCAGGATCTGCTGGATAGCCGCTACAAGAACAAGTTGCAGTACTCCACGCCGGGTCAGGCGGGCGACGGTACCGCGGTGATGCTGCAGGCGTTCCACAGCCTCGGCGGTAAAGACGCCGGCTTCGAGTATCTGGGCAAGCTGCAGGCCAATAACGTTGGCCCATCGGCCTCGACCGGTAAGCTGACGGCGCTGGTCAACAAAGGCGAGCTGTACGTCGCCAACGGCGATCTGCAGATGAACCTGTCGCAGATGGCGCGTAACCCGAACGTTAAAATTTTCTGGCCGGCGGATGACAAAGGCGAGCGCAGCGCGCTGGCGCTGCCCTACACCATCGGGTTGGTACAGAACGGACCGAACAGCGAAAACGGCAAGAAGCTGATCAATTTCCTGCTGGATAAACCGGCGCAATCCAGCGTCAGCGCGCGCTCCTGGGGCCTGCCGGTACGCAGCGATGTGGCGCCGGATGATGCTAACTTTAAGGCGGCGAAAGCGGCGCTCGACGGCGTGAAGAGCTGGGAGCCGAACTGGGACGATGTCGCGGTATCGCTGTCGGCTGACATTGCCCGCTGGCATAAAGTGACCGATAGCGAGTAAGCCTGATGTTGATGAAAACCACCGTCACTTCTTCCCCGTCGCTGGCGGGGACGTCCGGGATCACCCTGGACTCGCTGCGCGTTTCATACCACGGCAACGTGGTCTTAAAACCGCTGTCATTGACCATTGAGCCCGGTGAGGTGCTGGCGCTGATTGGCCCTTCCGGTTCCGGGAAAACCACGGTGCTGCGGGCGATTGCCGGTTTTGTGCAACCGGCTGGCGGGCGGATCCTGATCGGCGATACTGACGTCACCCAGTTGCCGCCGTACAAACGCGGGCTGGCGATGGTGGTGCAGAACTACGCGCTGTTCCCGCATATGAAGGTGGAAGATAACGTTGCTTTCGGCCTGCGGGCGCAAAAGCAGCCCAGGGGGCTTATCGCCGAGCGGGTGACTGAAGCCTTAAAAATCGTCGGCATGGCGGATTACGCCACCCGCTACCCGCATCAGCTTTCCGGCGGCCAGCAGCAGCGCGTGGCGATAGCCCGCGCGATTGCCGTGCGTCCTCGGGTGCTGTTGCTTGATGAACCGCTGTCGGCGCTGGATGCGCAAATTCGTCATAACATGGTGGAAGAGATTGCCCGTCTGCATCGCGAACTGCCGGAACTGACCATTCTCTACGTCACCCACGATCAGACCGAAGCGCTGACCCTGGCGGACAAAATCGGCATCATGAAAGACGGGTCGCTGATCGCCCACGGTGAAACGCACGAGCTGTACCACTATCCGCCGAACCGCTTTAGCGCCGAATTCCTCGGCCGCGCCAATATCCTGCAGGCGACGGCGCTGAAAGACAGCCCCGAGCCGGGGCTGGTTAGCGTGAGCTGCGGCGGCGGCCTGATTAACGCCTTCAGCCGGGGCGGCCTGCATGGCAACAACAAGCTGTTATGCATTCGCCCGCAGCACATGAGCCTGGCGCCGCGATCGGCAACCAGTAATCGTCTCAATGCTACCCTGACCTCGGTACACTGGCAGGGCGATCTGACGCATCTGCTGTGCGATGTTGCCGGCGAAGCGGTGCGGATCGTCATGACCCACGTGAACCCGCTGCCGCGCGCGGGGGACAAGCTGGCGCTCTACTTCGAACCTGGCGATGCGGTTCTGATCGAGGTGCAATGATGGCGCAAACCCTCACGCTTGCGCGTCCGGCGCGAAACTTACGGCCTTACCTGTGGCTGGCATTGCCGCTGCTGGTGCTGGCGACGCTGTTTTTCTATCCGCTACTGCTGATCGCCGAACAGGCGCTGCGCGACGCCAGCGGCAACCTGAGCCTCGAGACCTTCTGGCAGGTGATTGACTCAAAACGCTTTATTGGCGCGCTGCTCAATACCTTACAGATTGCGGTGTTCGCCACCCTTGGCTGTCTGGTGCTCGGCAGCGTGCTGGCGCTGATTCTGGTGTTTATTCCGTTCCCCGGCAGCCAACTGGTGGGCCGGGTCATTGATACTTTTATTGCGCTGCCGACCTTTCTTATCACTCTCGCATTCACCTTTATTTACGGCTCGGCGGGGCTGCTCAACGGCACCCTGATGGCGCTGTTTGCTTTTGAACTGCCGCCGGTAGACTTCCTCTATTCGATTAACGGCGTGATTCTGGCGGAGATTACCGTCTTTACGCCGCTAGTGATGCGTCCGTTGATGGCGGGACTGCGGCAGATAGATAAGAGCCAGCTGGAAGCGGCGAGTATTCTCGGCGCTCATCCGTTATGGGTGATTACCCAGGTTATCTTCCCGGCAGCGCTCCCGGCGCTGATGGCGGGCGGCAGCCTGTGCCTGCTATTGACCACTAACGAGTTCGGGATCGTGCTGTTTATTGGCGCCAAAGGGGTCAATACCCTACCGATGATGGTCTACAGCAAGGCGATTCTGGAGTCGGATTACAGCGTGGCCTGCATGATTGCGCTGATCAATATTCTGCTGTCGCTGGGGCTGTTTATGCTCTATCGGCTGGCGGCGGCGCGCACTGGTGTAAGGAGTTAACGATGTTGATTTGGTCGCGTAAAGGCCGCGCGGCGGCGGGCGCGCTGGCGGTGACGCTTTTTGCCGGCGTTTTCCTGCTGCCGCTGGCGGTGATTTTACTCTCCAGCCTGAGTAAACAATGGAACGGCCTGCTGCCCACCGGCTTTACCTTTGCCCACTTTGTTAACGCCTTTCGCGGCGCGGCGTGGGATTCGCTGTTTTCGAGCCTGATGGTGGGCTTCTGCGCCAGCCTGTTGGCGCTGCTGTGCGGGATGTGGGCGGCGCTGGCGCTGCGCCAGTATGGCGCGACGCTACAGAAATATCTTGGCCTGGCGTTTTATCTGCCCAGCGCCATCCCCTCGGTTTCCGTCGGGCTGGGCATTCTGGTGGCGTTCAGCCAGGGGCCGCTGCAGATGAACGGCACCTTCTTTATCGTTCTGGCGGCGCACTTCGTGCTGATCTCCGCCTTTACCTTCAGCAACGTAACGACCGGGCTGGCGCGTATTTCCGCTGATATTGAAAACGTCGCCTCCAGCCTGGGCGCTTCGCCGTGGTATCGCCTGCGCCATGTGACACTGCCGCTGATGACGCCGTGGATGATCTCGGCGCTGGCGCTGAGCCTGTCGTTGTCGATGGGAGAGCTAGGGGCGACGGTGATGATCTATCCGCCGGGCTGGACGACGCTGCCGGTGACCATTTTCAGCCTCACCGATCGCGGCAATATCGCCGATGGCTCGGCGCTGACCATTGTGCTGGTGGGCGTCACGCTGCTGTTGATGATGAAGCTTGAGCGTATCGCCCGCCGATTAAGCCAGAGATAAAGAATTGATGACGCCACCAGGGCACGGGTCTGACTGCCCGGCGGCGCTGCGCTTGCCGGTCCTGGGGGGGAGCCCGCAGGAAGGAACGTAGGCCGGATAAGGCATTTATGCCGCCATCCGGCACAACCATAGGTATGGAGCTTGAAGTGTCCTGCCCGGCGGCGCTGCGCTTGCCGGTCCTGGGGGGAGCCCGCAGGAAGGAACGTAGGCCGGATAAGGCATGTATGCCGCCATCCGGCATAAATGGAGCGCACCAGT
>NZ_JBPYUI010000020.1:0-105900 GCF_051858335.1 Klebsiella sp. K47 | reverse complement strand
GCGCGTTATCGATCTGGTCGAATGCGCGAGCGGAACCACCGTAGGTTTTAGCCAGAACGGTAGTGATGGCAGCAGTCAGGGTAGTTTTACCATGGTCAACGTGGCCGATAGTACCAACGTTGACGTGCGGTTTTGTACGTTCAAATTTTTCTTTAGACACGGCTATATTCCTTACTATAGTGCTCTCCCCTTCGGAGAGAGCACGGGACTTAGGTTTTAATCCTGTGGATTATTTACCACGGGCTTCAATAACGGCCTGAGCAACGTTGTTCGGCGCATCATCATACTTCAGGAATTCCATGGTGTATGATGCACGACCTTTGGTCAGAGAACGCAGCTGAGTTGCATAACCGAACATTTCGGACAGCGGTACTTCAGCGTGGATCTTAACGCCGGTTACTTCGGATTCCTGACCGCGCAGCATACCGCGACGACGGCTCAAGTCACCGATAACGTCACCAGTGTTCTCTTCCGGAGTTTCTACTTCAACCTTCATGATCGGCTCAAGCAGAACTGGTTTTGCTTTCTTAAAGCCTTCTTTAAAGGCAATAGACGCAGCCAGTTTAAACGCCAGCTCAGAGGAGTCAACGTCGTGGTAAGAACCGAAGTGCAGACGGATACCCATATCAACTACCGGGTAACCTGCCAGCGGACCAGCTTTCAGCTGTTCCTGGATGCCTTTATCAACGGCCGGGATGTATTCGCCAGGAATTACACCACCTTTGATGTCGTTGATGAACTCGTAACCTTTCGGGTTAGAGCCCGGCTCCAGCGGGTACATGTCGATCACAACGTGACCGTACTGACCACGACCACCAGACTGCTTGGCGTGTTTACCTTCGATATCGGTAACTTTCGCGCGAATCGCTTCACGGTAAGCAACCTGAGGTTTCCCGACGTTCGCTTCAACGTTGAATTCACGCTTCATACGGTCAACGATGATGTCGAGGTGCAGCTCACCCATACCGGCGATAATGGTCTGGTTAGACTCTTCGTCAGTCCATACGCGGAAAGACGGGTCTTCTTTAGCCAGACGACCCAGAGCCAGACCCATTTTTTCCTGGTCAGCTTTGGTTTTCGGCTCAACGGCGATGGAGATTACCGGCTCAGGGAATTCCATACGCTCCAGAATGATCGGCGCATCCGGGTCACACAGGGTGTCACCAGTAGTTACGTCTTTCAGACCGATAGCAGCAGCGATGTCGCCCGCGCGAACTTCTTTGATCTCTTCACGTTTGTTAGCGTGCATCTGAACGATACGACCGAAACGCTCACGTGCAGCTTTCACGGAGTTCAGTACGGTATCACCAGAGTTAACCACACCGGAGTACACGCGGAAGAAGGTCAGGTTACCCACGAACGGGTCGGTAGCGATTTTGAACGCCAGTGCAGAGAACGGCTCGTCGTCGCTTGCGTGACGCTCAGCCGGGGTATCTTTACCGTCGTCCAGGATACCGTTGATCGCAGGTACGTCAACCGGGGATGGCAGGTAATCAATTACCGCATCCAGCATCGCCTGAACGCCTTTGTTCTTGAACGCAGAACCACAGGTTACCAGGATGATTTCGTTGTTCAGAACGCGCTGACGCAGAGCTTTTTTGATCTCTTCTTCAGTCAGTTCTTCACCACCCAGGTATTTTTCCATCAGCTCTTCAGAAGCTTCAGCTGCGGATTCGATCAGGTTCTGGTGCCATTCATCAGCCAGGTCCTGCATGTCAGCCGGGATATCTTCGTATTCGAAGGTTACGCCCTGGTCTGCATCGTTCCAGTTGATGGCTTTCATTTTCACCAGGTCAACAACGCCGGTGAAACCTTCTTCAGCACCAATTGCCAGCTGCAGCGGAACCGGGTTCGCGCCCAGACGGGTTTTGATCTGACCAACAACTTTCAGGAAGTTAGCGCCCATGCGGTCCATTTTGTTAACGAACGCGATGCGCGGAACTTTATATTTGTTTGCCTGACGCCATACGGTTTCAGACTGCGGCTGAACACCACCAACTGCGCAGTAAACCATTACCGCACCATCAAGAACACGCATGGAACGTTCTACTTCGATAGTGAAGTCAACGTGCCCCGGGGTGTCGATGATGTTTACGCGGTGCGGTTCATACTGTTTGGCCATACCAGACCAGAATGCAGTAGTCGCAGCGGAAGTGATGGTGATACCACGTTCCTGCTCCTGCTCCATCCAGTCCATGGTAGCGGCGCCGTCATGAACTTCACCGATTTTGTGGTTTACACCGGTGTAGAACAGAATACGTTCGGTAGTAGTGGTTTTACCGGCGTCGATGTGCGCACTGATACCGATGTTACGGTAGCGTGCGATGGGTGTTGTACGAGCCATTTGATTCCTCGTTTATTTCTTTAGGCGTTCAGTTAAGTTATCCAGAGCGGGCGACTCATCTGAAGCGCCCGCCTGGTGACTATGACTCCGAAGGGATTACCAACGGTAGTGAGCGAACGCCTTGTTGGCTTCGGCCATACGGTGAACGTCTTCACGTTTCTTAACTGCAGTACCTTTGTTGTCTGCAGCATCAGTGAGTTCGTTCGCCAGGCGCAGAGCCATGGATTTATCACCGCGTTTACGAGCAGCTTCAACGATCCAACGCATTGCCAGGGCATTACGACGGACCGGACGAACTTCAACTGGAACCTGATAAGTAGAACCACCTACGCGGCGGGACTTAACTTCGACAGTCGGGCGCACGTTTTCGAGCGCAACTTCGAAGGCTTCCAGTTCAGATTTACCAGAACGCTGAGCCAGGGTCTCCAGCGCGCTGTATACGATAGTTTCTGCAGTAGATTTTTTACCATCTACCATCAGGATATTGACAAATTTAGCCAGCAGTTCTGATCCGAACTTCGGATCCGGCAGAATTTTACGCTGACCAATGACGCGACGACGTGGCATGGAAATACTCCGTTGTTAATTCAGGATTGTCCAAAACTCTAAGAGTTTAGTATGACATTAAGATAAATCAGTTTGGCCTTACTTAACGGAGAACCATTAAGCCTTAGGACGCTTCACGCCGTACTTGGAGCGAGCCTGCTTACGGTCTTTAACGCCGGAGCAGTCAAGCGCACCACGAACGGTGTGGTAACGAACACCCGGAAGGTCTTTAACACGACCGCCACGGATCAGGATCACGGAGTGCTCCTGCAGGTTGTGACCTTCACCACCGATGTAGGAGGTGACTTCGAAACCGTTAGTCAGACGCACACGGCAAACTTTACGCAGTGCGGAGTTCGGTTTCTTAGGAGTGGTGGTATATACGCGAGTACATACGCCACGTTTCTGCGGGCAGGCTTCCAGCGCTGGCACGTTGCTCTTTGCAACTTTGCGCGCGCGTGGTTTGCGTACCAGCTGGTTAATTGTTGCCATTAAATAGCTCCTGGTTTTAGCTTTTGCTTCGTAAACACGTAATAAATCGCCTCATATATTATGAGGACGCAGAATTTTAGGGCGGTGCCGAAAAGGTGTCAAGAAATATACAACGATCCCGCCATCACCAGGCCAACTGACCGGCATGTTTGACTGTGAGTCTGACGAAATCAGTATAGCTAACCCTGCCGACACTGTCCGCAATTTGACCAGCCAGCCCGCGGGCGTCAACGTCGTCTTGCAGCACGTATAGGGTTATGGGGGCGGATTGCAGGATCTCAAGGAAGCGACCATCGGCGATGGCCGCGGTGACGCCGTCAGACAGTAGTACCAGATCGTCGCCGCGCTCCATCAAACGAAGCATCGCTGCGATGTCGGCATGCCAGGGGGAAACACTGAGCGTATGGAGCATGGGGGCCTCAGAAACGCAAAATCACATCAAATTCATGCAGACGGGCGCGCAGGGCATCCGGCGCCAGGCATTCGACATCCACCACCCACGGGGTCGCGGGATCCAGGCCGCGCTCTCGCGCTGAGTCGGCGCACAGCCAGCACTGGTCGATATCATATAGCGACAGCAATTTAAAGGTAGCGATGTAGTCGCGGGCAAGCACAGCGCCAGGCCGCTGTTCGGGTAACAGCTGAAACACGCCGTCGCCCACAAAAAACACGCCAATATCGTCGGTGAGCGCGGAGGTTGCTAATAAGGCATCGAGGCCTTCCCTGCCGGCGGCGCTGCCGTGCGGCGCAGAGGAAAATACAAAAGCCACACGTTTCATCAGAACTGCACCATCCGATCGCAAGTAAGCGCCGCTTCCGCTAGCGCGCCGAGCCCGCTCAAGGTAAAACCCGGCTGCAAATTGTGGCCAGGCAGAGCGAGCTGTTGCGCTTCGCGTTCGTCCGTTACGCCACGACGCAGGGCGGCCGCTACGCAGATATGCAGCGCGACGCCGTGCTCATCGTGGAGGGATTGCCACCCGCGCACCAGATCGAACTCATCGCTGGCGGGCGCCGTCAACTGGTTAGCGTTAAGCACGCCTTCGCGATAGAAAAAAACGCACGCCAGCTCATGGCCTTCCTGCAGCACGGCCTGGGCAAATTGCCAGGCGCTGCTCGCCTGCTGCGTGCCATAGGCTGGGCCGGTCACCGTGAGGGCAAAACGCATTACTTATCCAGTCCCTGGAAATCGCCGCTTTTGAACTGGCGAATATAGAGGTAGACGGTGTGCTTGGAGATGTTCAGACGATCGGCTACCTGGTTAATAGCGTCTTTAATATCGAAGATCCCTTTCTCGTAGAGATTCAGCACGATTTGACGGTTTTTCGCATTGTTAGACACGCTGCGATCGGCATTCACCTCTTCAATGGTGAACTCCAGCGTCTGGGCGACCAGATCGTCTACCGAAGAAGCAAAGTTCACCGGCGAGTTCACTTCAGGCGTTTCTGGCGGAATAAAGGTGCTCATGATCTGGGAAAACGGCACATCCAGATTCATGTTGATACACAGCAGACCAATCACCCGGTGATCGCGGTTGCGAATGGCAATCGTCACCGACTTCATCAGTACGCCGCTTTTAGCACGGGTAAAGTAGCATTTGGAAACGCTGCTATCGGCGCCCGTCATATCGTGCAGCATGCGCAGCGCAAGATCGGTAATCGGTGAACCGATTTGGCGGCCGGTATGTTCACCATTGGCGATACGGATGGCAGAGCATTTCAGATCCTGCAAAGAATGCAGCACGATTTCACAGTGCGAACCGATGAGCATCGCCAACCCGTCCACTACCGCTTCATAAGATTTGAGAATATCGAAATCGGTCTGGTCAAAGGGACGTTGATCCAGCAGGTCAAGCTCGCTGGTTTCATTGGTTAAAAGCGACCTGGACATGAAAAAAAGCACTCCTTTTCAGGAGCCTGTCGTTATTGTCAGGGCAGGCTCATCATCATTATTAAGCTATCTAAAGTAATACAGCGCCTGAGGATCTTTCCAGTTTTAATTATATCTGCGCTCAATAAAAAAGCCGCCGCCTCTGACGAGACGGCGGCCTGAACCTGATTACTTCTTAGCGTCAGCTTTCGCGTCCGCTGCTTTCGCATCGCCTGCGGCTTCCGGCTGTGCATCTGCCTTCGGCGCCGGTTTGATATCCAGCAGTTCTACATCAAAGACCAGCGTAGAGTTGGCCGGGATGCCCGGGACGCCAGTTTTACCGTAGGCCAGGTCCGGCGGAATAACCAGCTTGATTTTGCCGCCTTTCTTGATGTTCTTCAGGCCTTCAGTCCAGCCCGGGATCACGCCGTCGAGACGGAAAGAGAGCGGCTCGCCGCGAGTATAAGAGTTATCAAACTCTTTACCGTCGATCAGGGTACCTTTGTAGTTTACCACCACGGTATCGCTGTCTTTCGGCGCATCGCCAGCGCCTTCTTTCTCGACTTTATACAGCAGGCCAGTTTTTGAGGTTTTCACGCCCTTCTCTTTGGCAAAGTTGTCACGGAAAGCTTTGCCTTTGGCTTCGTTCTCAGTGGCGTCTTTTTCCATTTTCTGCTGAGCCGCGGTCTTCACGCGCGTTTCAAAGGCCTGCAGAGTCTGTTCGATCTCCTGGTCGGACAGTTTGCTCTTATCGGCAAACGCGTCCTGTACGCCGGCGATCAGCTGGGCTTTATCCAGCTTAATGCCCAGCTTCTCTTGTTCTTTCAGGGAGTTTTCCATGTAACGCCCCAGGGACGCGCCCAGCGCATAGGCCGATTTCTGATCGTCATTTTTAAATGCCGATTTACTCTCAGCCGCCGGGGCTGCCTTCGTTGCCGTATCTGCAGCGAAGGTCAGCGGTGCATTCAGGGCGACGGCCATTGTGGCCGCCAGCAGCGTTACTTTAAACAGTGATTTCATCCATTTCTCCAGGGCCGGGGCCTCTCGCCCCAGGGTTATCGTAAAAAGCAAAAAACGTACTATAGAACGTTGCCGTTAAAATCTACATACGGACGTTCCTGAATATCGCCTCTTTTAGGACTATTTTTGTATGAATAAGTTTCCTGTACGGCGCAGCGATGCTGCGCGCCAGGGGAAACTTAAGTAGAATCCGCCCGCAGGATCAGACTAAAGAGGTTACCCATGCACGATAGCACATTAGAAACGCGCCTTGCGGAGCTGGAAAGCCGGCTGGCGTTTCAGGAAATCACCATCGAAGACCTCAACAAAACCGTGACCGCCCACGAGATCGAGATGGCGAAGATGCGGGAGCATATGCGTCTGATGATCGAGAAGCTGAAGGCGACCCAACCCTCCCATATCGCCTCCCAGGCGGAAGAAACGCCACCGCCGCACTATTGAGGCGTAAAAAAAGCGGGTTTCCCCGCTTTTTTGTCGTCTTCGTGCCGAAGCGCAAAGATTAGTGGCAGCCGCAGCCACCGTGGCCGCCGCAGCCGCCTTTACCATGGTCGTGACCATGATCGTGGCCGCCGCAGCAACCGTCATGACCATGGTCATGATCGTGATCGTGGCCATGCGCGCCGTGCACGTGACCGTGCTCCAGCTCTTCCGCAGTCGCTTCGCGGATGGCGACGACTTCCACATTAAACTTCAGGTTCTGGCCAGCCAGCATGTGGTTGCCATCAACCACAACGTGGTCGTCTTCAACTTCAGTGATTTCTACTGGTACCGGACCCTGATCGGTTTCCGCCAGGAAGCGCATGCCAACCTGCAGTTCATCAACGCCCATGAAGACGTCTTTCGGTACACGCTGCACCAGGTTTTCGTCATACTGACCGTAAGCGTCGTTAGCGCCGACGGCAACGTCAAATTTGTCGCCCACTTCGTGGCCATCCAGCGCGTTTTCCAGGCCGGAAATCAGGGAGCCGTGACCGTGCAGGTAATCCAGCGGCGCGCTTACCGGAGACTCATCAACCAACACACCGTCTTCTGTACGTACCTGATAGGCCAGGCTGACCACCAGGTCTTTTGCTACTTTCATGATATCTCCTGAGATGGGAAGAATAGTGGCGCAGATTGTAGCGGAATTCTGCTGCCGTGTACCCTTTAGCTTAAAAAAAGCCGACGGATAACGCTAGTCGGGATGAAAAATGCCAATCACCTGCTCCTCTTTGCGTACATGCTCACGGGCCTCTTTATCTGCCTCACGCATCTGATGACCGCACTTAACGCACTCAACAACATCGACATTATTCTCACGCCACATTGCCAGCGAATCCTGCGCCTGGCACGCCGGACATTTCGCCCCGGCAATAAAACGTTTACGCACTGCCATAAGATTTACCTTTATTCAAACTCGTCCCAGCCGTCCAGCTGCCGGCTCTCTTTCTGCATTTCGCGCTGGAAAATCTCTTCCAGTTCGCGCCGGGCCTCCCGCACGCGTGATATCTGTACCGTATCAGTATGCACTGGCATTAGCTCGCGCAGCATTCGCATATCGAGGCGTCGGAAGTGCAGCTGCGCGCGCTGGGCCTGGTGAGGATGCATCCCGAGGGTGATGAGCGCTTTGCGCCCCAGTTCCAACGCACTGGAGAAAGTTTCACGAGAAAACTGCGTCACGCCGGCCTGCAGCAGCTCATGCGCCTCAACGCGCCCGCGAGCGCGGGCCAGAATATGCAGATGTGGAAAGTGTTGTTGACACATTTCCACCAGCCGCATGGTATCTTCTGGCTCATTACAGGTGATGACGATCGACTGCGCCTCTTCCGCTCCCGCCGAGCGCAGCAGCTCCAGCTGGGTGGCATCGCCAAAATAGACTTTATAGCCATAGTTGCGCATCAGATTTACCGCGCTGATGTCCCGCTCCAGTACCGTAATACGCATCTTATTGGCCATCAGCAGGCGACCAATGACCTGACCAAAGCGACCAAACCCGACAATAATCACCTGCGGCTTGTCATCCTCCACCCACGGCGCCTCACCGGTATCGTCCGCCGGGTTCAGCCGTCGCGACAATAGCTTATCTATCCCCTTCATCAGCAGCGGCGTCGTCATCATCGACAACGTTACCGCCACCAGCAGCAGCGCCATCTGGTCGTGCTGAAACAACCGCTGAGAGGCGGGCAGCGAAAAGAGGACAAACGCGAATTCGCCGCCCTGGCTTAATACGCCCGCGAACTGCATCCGCTCGGAACTTCGCAGGCCATAGAGACGGGCCAGCAGATAGAGCACCAGCATTTTTACCGCCACCAGCACCGCCACGCTCACAGCCACCCACAGCAGATGGGTATACAGTACGCCAAGGTTCAGCGCCATGCCGACGGAAATAAAGAACAACCCGAGCAGCAGCCCCTTGAACGGATCGATAGCGATCTCCAGTTCGTGGCGATACTCACTTTCCGCCAGCAGCACGCCGGCAATAAAGGTGCCCAGCGCCATCGACAGCCCCAGCGCCTCCATAAACAGGGCAGATCCGAGGACCAACAGCAGCGTGGCGGCAGTGAACACCTCCCTGACCCCCGAGCTGGCGATAAAACGGAACACCGGCCGCAGCAGATAGCGTCCGCCAATCAGCATCCCGGCAAAGGCCAGGACCTTCATGCCGACCGTCAACCAGTTCACATGCTCATCCGCTGAACCGGCCAGCAGGGGCACCAGCGCCAGCGCCGGGATCACCGCCAGATCCTGAAACAGCAGCACCGAAAAGCCTAGCTGTCCCGCTTCGCTGCGGCTCATTCCCTTCTCACGCATCAGCTGCAGCGCCATGGCGGTGGAAGACATCGCCAGGCCGATCCCGCCGACCACCGCCGCCTGCCATGAAAACCCGGTCGTCATCAGCAACCCACCGAGGATCGCCGCGCTGAGCATCACCTGCGCCGCGCCAACGCCGAAGATGGGGCTCCGCAGTCGCCATAGCTTGGCGGGATTGAGCTCCAGGCCGATGATAAACATCAGAAACACTACGCCGAGCTCAGAGAAATGGAGAATTTCATCCACATCGCTGATAAACCCGAGCCCCCACGGACCAATGGCGATCCCGGCCAGCAGATAGCCCAGCACCGCGCCAATCCCCAGTCTTGAAGCCAGAGGGACGGCGATGACGGCCGCGAACAAAAACAACACCCCCGCCAGCAGCAAATCAGATCCCGCCATGGACACCTCCGGCGGCGATGGGGTTGGCCAACCAGTCCCGGTAGGCCAGGGCGCGGCTGCGCAGCTCCTCTGGCTGCTGCCTCCGGGCCCAGTAGACGATAATGGGGCTCATCCAGTGCATACGGCACATGCCGGCGGTCAGTTCAAAAGGACGTAAAATATCGTTCATCGGATAGCGATTAGCATCGCGACGGTAGGCGCTCTCAGGCTCGCCGGTAGTGATCACGCTGCGCCAGTACTTTCCCGCCAGTTCGTTCCCTCCGGCGCCGCTGGCGAAGCCGCGGCTTAACACACGATCCAGCCACTCCTTAAGCAGCGCCGGACAGCTCCAGGTATATAAAGGGTGCTGGAAAACAATCACCTCATGCTGGCGCAGCAGGTCCTGTTCGTAAGCAATATCGATAAAAAAATCCGGATAGTGCGCGTAGAGATCGTGCACGGTGACGTTCGGCAACTGTAAGGCCGGCTCTAATAAAACCCGGTTGGCCACGGAATCCTGAGATTCTGGGTGGGCATACAGCAGCAACACTTTCGCTGTCTGAGACATCATTCCCCTCCCGTAGGTCTTCTGGCGGCCTGCACAGCCCCGGCGTTTTGACACAGCCAGAATGACTTTGTGTATCGTCTTCGTTTTGGGCTACCATGGCGGCCCGGTGAAGCGATTCGCTTCCACACTACATTATCATAATGACAAATTAACATAGTCTGAACATACGGCGCCTTATGATTGTTTTCTCCTCGTTACAAATTCGTCGCGGCGTACGCGTCCTGCTGGACAACGCCACCGCTACCATCAATCCTGGCCAAAAGGTCGGTCTGGTGGGGAAAAACGGCTGCGGGAAATCGACGCTGCTATCGCTTTTGAAAAACGAGATAAGCGCTGACGGCGGCAGTATGACCTATCCCGGCAACTGGCAGCTGGCCTGGGTGAATCAGGAAACCCCGGCGCTACCGCAGCCGGCAATCGATTATGTCATTGACGGCGATCGAGAGTATCGCCAGCTGGAGGCCGCGCTCCAGCAGGCTAACGAACGCAACGACGGTCATGCTATCGCCACCGTCCACGGTAAGCTGGACGCCATCGACGCCTGGACGATCCGTTCGCGCGCCGCCAGCCTGCTGCACGGTCTGGGGTTCAGCAATGAACAGCTTGAGCGGCCGGTCAGCGATTTTTCCGGCGGCTGGCGTATGCGCCTTAACCTCGCCCAGGCGCTGATCTGCCGCTCCGATCTGCTGCTGCTCGATGAACCGACTAACCACCTCGATCTCGATGCGGTGATCTGGCTGGAGAAGTGGCTGAAGGGCTATACGGGAACGCTGATCCTCATCTCCCACGATCGCGATTTTCTCGATCCTATCGTCGACAAAATTATCCATATTGAACAGCAGACAATGTTTGAGTACACCGGCAACTACAGTTCGTTTGAAGTGCAGCGCGCCACCCGCCTCGCTCAGCAGCAGGCGATGTACGAAAGCCAGCAGCAGCGCGTCGCGCACCTGCAAAGCTATATCGATCGCTTCCGTGCTAAAGCCACCAAGGCCAAGCAGGCGCAAAGCCGGATCAAAATGCTGGAGCGGATGGAGCTTATCGCTCCGGCGCACGTGGATAACCCGTTCCACTTCAGCTTCCGCCAGCCGGAGAGCTTGCCTAACCCGCTGCTGAAGATGGAGAAAGTCAGCGCCGGCTACGGCGAGCGTATAATTCTCGACTCCATCAAGCTTAACCTGGTGCCGGGCTCGCGTATCGGCCTGCTGGGCCGCAACGGCGCCGGGAAGTCGACGCTGATTAAGCTCCTGGCAGGCGAGCTCCAGCCCGTAAGCGGCGAGATCGGCCTCGCGAAAGGCATCAAGCTCGGCTACTTCGCCCAGCATCAGCTGGAATTCCTGCGCGCCGATGAGTCGCCGCTGCAGCACCTGGCGCGTCTGGCGCCGCAGGAGCTGGAGCAGAAGCTGCGTGATTATCTCGGCGGCTTTGGTTTCCAGGGCGATAAGGTGAGCGAAGAAACCCGCCGCTTCTCCGGTGGAGAAAAGGCGCGCCTGGTACTGGCCCTGATCGTCTGGCAGCGCCCTAACCTGCTGCTGCTCGATGAACCGACCAACCACCTTGACCTCGATATGCGTCAGGCCTTAACCGAAGCGCTGATCGACTTTGAAGGGGCGCTGGTGGTCGTATCGCACGATCGGCACCTGATCCGTTCCACCACTGACGATCTGTACCTCGTCCACGATGGTAAAGTCGAGCCGTTCGACGGCGATCTGGAAGATTATCAGCAGTGGCTCAGCGACTCGCAAAAACAGGAGTCCCAGAGCGGCGAGGCGCCAAAAGAGAGCGGCAATAGCGCCCAGGCGCGCAAAGACCAGAAACGTCGGGAAGCGGAGCTGCGCAGCCAGACCCAACCGCTGCGCAAAGAGATCGCCCGTCTGGAAAAAGAGATGGACAAGCTCAACGCGCAGTTGGCCAGTGCGGAAGAAAAACTTGGCGACAGTGAGCTTTATGACGCCTCACGTAAAGCCGAGCTGACCGAATGCCTGCAGCAACAGGCCAGCGCGAAGTCCGGGCTGGAGGAGTGCGAGATGGCCTGGCTGGAGGCCCAGGAGCAGCTGGAGCGCATGCTTCAGGAAGGCTAAACTCTTCCTCTTCATCCTGCCTGCGCGTACGCTGCCGCTGGCAGGGTGGGTTTCTGCCCTCTTCATGGCCTGGCCATCAGCGACATCAATGATTTGTTTTTGCTGTAAGCTGGCGTCACTGGCCGCAAGACCACATATTGGCTAACCCCCTGCATGCCCTGCGCGGTATAGTCATCATCACGTTTATTAATTGTTCTGGTGCTATGGTTGAAATCATCCCCACAGACATGACGCCCCCCGAAAACGATTCGCGTGAGTTCCATCCGATGCGCGGCGTGGGCAATCGTCATCTGCAAACCATGCTGCCGCGGCTGATTCGCCGTAAATTGCGCTTTACCCCGCACTGGCAGCGCCTTGAGCTGCCGGACGGCGATTTTGTCGATCTGGCCTGGAGCGAAGACCCGCACCAGGCGCGCCATAAGCCGCGCCTCGTCGTTTTTCACGGCCTGGAAGGCAGTCTGCACAGCCCGTACGCCCATGGTCTGATCCACGCGGCGATGCAGCGCGGCTGGCTGGGCGTGGTGATGCATTTCCGCGGCTGCAGCGGCGAACCTAACCGCAATCACCGCATCTATCACTCCGGCGAAACGGAAGATGGCACCTGGTTTTTGCACTGGCTGAAGCGCGAGTTTGGTCCCGCGCCGACCGCGGCCGTCGGCTATTCGCTGGGCGGCAATATGCTGGGCTGCCTGCTGGCAGAAGAAGGCGACCGCTGCCCGCTGGATGCGGCGGTGATCGTCTCCGCGCCTTTCATGCTCGAAGCCTGCAGCTATCATATGGATAAGGGCTTCTCGCGGGTTTATCAGCGCTATCTGCTCAATCTGTTAAAAGCCAACGCTTCACGCAAGCTGAAAGCGTACCCGGGCTCGCTGCCCGTCGATTTACGCCAGCTCAAAGGGATGCGCCGCATCCGGGAATTTGACGATATGATCACCGCCAAAATCCATGGCTTTGCCGATGCGCTGGATTATTACCGGCAATGCAGCGCCATGCCGCGGCTCAGCGATATCACTAAGCCGACGCTCATCATTCACGCGAAAGACGATCCGTTTATGGATCACCACTCTATTCCGCCGCAGGAGCAACTGCCCGCGAACGTAGAGTATCAATTGACCGAGCAAGGCGGCCACGTTGGTTTTGTTAGCGGCACTCTGCGTAAACCGGAGATGTGGCTGGAAAGACGCATTCCCGACTGGTTAAACCGCTGGCTGGAGGTTCCCGTATGATTATTCCCTGGCAGGATCTGGATCCCGAAACGCTGGATAACCTGATTGAAAGCTTTGTGTTACGTGAAGGCACCGATTATGGTGAACATGAACGTTCACTTGCCGATAAAGTCGCCGATGTAAAACAGCAGCTGAAACGCGGAGAGGCGGTCCTTGTGTGGTCGGAACTGCATGAGACAGTCAATATTATGCCGCGCGCGCTGTTTAACGGCTAAGGCGACGCCACTACATCGTTTAACCAGGGAGTTGTTATGTCTGCCAAACATCCGGTGATCGCCGTCACGGGCTCCAGCGGCGCGGGCACTACCACCACCAGCCTTGCCTTTCGCAAAATCTTCGCGCAGCTAAACCTGCACGCCGCGGAGGTGGAAGGCGATAGCTTTCATCGCTACACCCGCCCGGAAATGGACATGGCGATCCGTAAGGCGCGGGATCAGGGCAAACATATCAGCTACTTTGGCCCGGAGGCGAACGACTTCGGCCTGCTGGAGCAGACCTTTGTCGACTATGGTCGCCACGGCAAAGGTCAGTCGCGGAAATACCTCCACACCTATGACGAAGCCGTGCCGTGGAATCAGGTGCCGGGGACCTTTACCCCCTGGCAGCCGCTGCCGGAGCCGACAGACGTGCTGTTCTATGAGGGGCTGCACGGCGGGGTTGTCACGCCGCAGCATGATGTCGCCAGCCATGTCGACCTGCTGGTCGGGGTGGTGCCTATCGTTAACCTCGAGTGGATCCAAAAGCTTATTCGCGACACCAGCGAACGCGGCCACTCCCGGGAGGCGGTGATGGACTCGGTCGTCCGCTCGATGGAAGATTACATCAACTTCATTACGCCGCAATTTTCCCGCACCCATATCAACTTTCAGCGCGTGCCGACGGTGGACACCTCCAACCCGTTTGCCGCCAAAGCGATCCCCTCGCTGGACGAGAGCTTTGTGGTGATCCATTTCCGCAATCTGCAGAATATCGATTTCCCCTGGCTGTTGGCGATGCTGCAGGGCTCGTTTATCTCGCACATGAACACCCTGGTGGTGCCGGGCGGTAAAATGGGGCTGGCGATGGAGCTTATCATGACGCCGCTGGTCGAGCGCCTGATGGAAGGCCGTAAGATAGGCTAACCAAAAAACCCCGGCCTGGCCGGGGTTGAGATTCGATACAACGGCAGGCGAAGACTACGCCTCGATCACTTCATAGGAGTGAGTGATGTTCACCGCTTTTTCCAGCATCAGCGCCACCGAGCAGTATTTCTCTGCCGACAGGTCCACCGCCCGGGAGACCGCGGCATCTTTCAGCGCCTTGCCGGTGACGATAAAATGCAGATTAATATGCGTGAACAGACGCGGAGCCTCTTCGCGACGCTCGGAGGTCAGCTTCACTTCGCAATTGGTCACGTCGTGACGACCTTTTTGCAGAATGGAGACCACATCGATCGCACTGCAACCGCCCGCCGCCATCAGCACCATCTCCATCGGGCTGGGAGCCTTATCCCCGGAGTTGCCATCCATCAGAATCTGGTGTCCCGATGCGGACTCCCCGATAAAGGTTAACCCTTCTACCCATTTCACACGCGCTTGCATAAAATTTAACTCCAGTATCGCAATATTCCTGTCAGATTACGCGCACATAACAATTCTCGCAACGGAAGGCGACCTGCGTCATGCTGAAGCGAGACACCAGGAGACATGCGGCGAAAGCTATGCTAAAACAGTCTGGATGCTACAGTAATACATTGATGTACTGCATGTATGCAGAGGAGTTCACATTACGGGCTGTCGAAAAATCATCAGCCAGCTTCCCAGGTATAGGGAAACAATACGATTGCATGCCCGGACGCCGTGTAGTGTCGGCGCCCGGAGATAGCTTATAACAGAGGATAACCGCGCATGGTGCTTGGCAAACCGCAAACAGACCCTACCCTTGAATGGTTCTTGTCTCATTGCCACATTCATAAGTACCCATCAAAGAGCACGCTGATCCACCAGGGTGAAAAAGCAGAAACGCTGTACTACATCGTTAAAGGCTCCGTGGCTGTACTCATCAAGGATGAAGAAGGTAAAGAGATGATCCTCTCCTACCTCAACCAGGGCGATTTCATCGGTGAATTAGGCCTGTTTGAAGAGGGTCAGGAGCGTAGCGCCTGGGTACGGGCGAAAACCGCATGTGAAGTGGCCGAAATCTCTTATAAGAAATTCCGTCAGCTGATCCAGGTGAACCCGGACATTCTGATGCGTCTCTCTTCGCAAATGGCTCGCCGTCTGCAGGTCACGTCTGAGAAAGTGGGCAACCTGGCCTTCCTCGACGTGACGGGCCGTATCGCCCAGACGCTGCTGAACCTGGCGAAGCAACCGGATGCCATGACCCACCCGGACGGTATGCAAATTAAAATTACCCGCCAGGAAATTGGTCAGATCGTCGGCTGCTCTCGTGAAACCGTTGGTCGTATTTTGAAAATGCTGGAAGATCAGAACCTGATTTCCGCGCACGGTAAAACCATCGTCGTCTACGGCACCCGTTAAGTTGCTAAGCGGCGTATTGCTCCCGCAGTACGCCGTTTTTGTTTTTCCCTCATGTGGCGCAGGCTGATTTACCACCCGGAAGTCAACTATGCACTGCGGCAAACGCTGGTGCTGTGTCTGCCCGTGGCCATCGGTCTTCTGCTCGGCCATCTCCAGCAGGGGCTGTTATTTTCCTTAGTCCCCGCCTGCTGCAACATTGCCGGTCTTGATACCCCGCATAAGCGCTTTTTCAAACGCCTGATTATCGGCGGCTGCCTGTTTGCCGGATGCAGTCTGGTGGTGCAGTTGCTGCTTGCCCAGGCGATACCCCTGCCGTTTATTCTCAGCGGCCTGGCGCTCTTGCTCGGCGTTACCGCGGAGATCAGTTCGCTGCACGCGCGGCTGCTGCCCGCGTCGCTGATCGCCGCCATCTTTACCCTGAGCCTGGCGGGCAATATGCCCATCTGGGAGCCGCTGCTGATCTACGCCTTCGGCACGCTGTGGTACGGCGTGTTTAACTGGTTCTGGTTCTGGCTGTGGCGCGAACAGCCGCTACGGGAGTCGCTTAGCCTGCTTTACCGGGAGCTGGCGGACTACTGTGAAGCCAAATACAGCCTGCTGACCCAGCATACCGATCCCTCGACCGCCCTGCCGCCGCTGCTCACCCGCCAGCAGAAAGTGGTCGATCTGATTACCCAGTGCTATCAGCAGATGCATATGCTGGCCGCTAACCAACGCAACGATCATAAGCGCCTGCTGCGGGCGTTTCAGATGGGGCTGGATCTACAGGAGCATATTTCGGTCAGCCTGCATCAGCCGGAAGAGGTGCAAAAGCTGGTGGAACGCAGCCATGCCGAAGCGGTGATCCGCTGGAACGCGCAGACCGTCGCCGCCCGCCTGCGCGTGCTGGCGGATGACATGCTCTATCATCGCTTTCCAAAGCGCTTTCAGATGGATAAACAGATCGAGGCTCTGGAAAAGATCGCCAGACAACATCCGGATAACCCGGTCGGCCACTTCTGCGCCTGGCACTTCAGCCGCATCGCCCGGGTGCTGCATACCCAGCGCCCGCTGTATGCCCGGGACCTGATGGCCGACAAAGAGCGTCGTTTACCGCTATTGCCTGCGCTAAAGAACTACCTGTCGCTAAAATCGCCCGCGCTGCGCAATGCCGCCCGCATCAGCGTGATGCTGAGCGTCGCCAGCCTGATGGGCAACGCCCTGCACTTGCCTAAGCCCTACTGGATCCTGATGACGGTGCTTTTCGTCACCCAGAACGGCTATGGCGCCACCCGGGTGCGTATTGTTCACCGGGCGGCGGGGACGCTCGCCGGCCTGACGATCGCCGGGCTGACCTTGCATTTTCACGTTCCGGAGAGCTACACCCTGAGCGGGATGCTGCTGATTACCCTGCTCAGCTATCTGATCATTCGCAAACACTATGGCTGGGCGATGGTTGGGTTTACGGTGACGGCGGTATATACCCTGCAGCTGCTGACGCTTAACGGCGAACAGTTTATTATCGCCCGGCTGATCGACACCCTTATCGGCTGCCTGATTGCCTTCGGCGGGATGGTCTGGCTGTGGCCGCAGTGGCAAAGCGGCCTGCTGAAAAAAAACGCCCACGATGCGCTGGAGGCCGACCAGCAGGCAATTCGCCTGATCCTCAGCGCCGATCCAAAAGCCCCCGCGCTGGCCTATCAACGCATGCGCGTCAACCAGGCGCACAACGCGCTCTACAACTCCCTGAATCAGGCGATGCAGGAACCCGGGTTTAATACCCACTATCTGGAAGATATGAAGCTGTGGGTGACGCACAGCCAGTTTATCGTCGAACACATCAACGCTATGACCACCCTGGCCCGGGAGCATACGATGCTGACCCCGGATCTTGCCCAGCGCTATCTCGAATCCTGTGAGATTGCGCTGCAGCGCTGCCAGCAGCGGCTGGACAGCGATGGTCCCGGCAGCGCAGGGGATGCCAATATTATGGAGTCGCCGGAAAGCGAGGCGCCGATCGGTCCGTTAAGCACCCTGGAGCAGCATCTGCAACGCATTCTGGGCCATCTGAACACCATGCACACCATTTCATCAGTGGCATGGCGTCAGCGGCCGCACCATGGCATCTGGCTGCGGAAGATCAGCCGTTAATCACCTTTGCCACCGCCTGGGCAAAGCGCGCCATCCCTTCAGTAATATCCTGCTCGTCGATGATCAGCGAGGGAACAAAACGCATCACGTCCGGCCCGGCGTTGAGCACCATGACGCCGGCGTCGGCCGCGGCATAGAGGAAATCACGCGCGCGGCCTTTGTGCTGCGGCTTGAGTTCCGCGCCGATCAGCAGGCCCATCCCGCGTATATCACTGAACAGATCAAACTCGGCATCCAGCCGCTGCAGGTGTTTGACGAACAGTTCGCGCTTCGCGCTCACGCCATCCAGCACCGCCGGGGTATTGATCAGATCGAAGGCGGCGTTGGCGACCGCGCAGGCCAGCGGGTTGCCGCCGTAGGTTGAGCCATGGGAGCCCGCATGGAAGGCGCTGGCGATCTCGTGGGTGGTCAGCATGGCGCTGACCGGGAAGCCGCCGCCCAGCGCTTTGGCGCTGGTCAGAATATCCGGGGTCACGCCGTAGTGCATATAGGCGAACAGCGATCCGGTACGCCCCATACCACACTGTACTTCATCAAAGACGAGCAGCGCCTGGTGCTGATCGCACAGCTCGCGCAGTCCCTGCAGGAAAGCCGGCGTGGCCGCCGTCACGCCGCCTTCGCCCTGAATCGGCTCCACCACCACCGCGCAGGTGTGGTCATCCATCACCGCTTTTACCGCCTGCAGATCGTTGAAGGGAACATGGACAATATCCGCCGGTTTTGGGCCGAAACCATCGGAATACTTCGGCTGACCGCCGACGGAAACGGTAAACAGGGAGCGGCCATGAAAGGCATTATGGAAGGCGATGATTTTGGTTTTATACGGGCTATGGCGGGTCACCGCATAGTGACGCGCCAGCTTAAAGGCCGTTTCATTGGCTTCGGTGCCGGAGTTCATAAACACCACGCGCTCGGCGAAGGTAGCCTCGACAAGTTTACGTCCCAGACGCAGCGCCGGCTCATTGGTAAAGACGTTGCTGGTGTGCCACAGCGTTTCGCCCTGCTGATGCAGCGCCGCCACCAGCGCCGGATGGCAATGGCCAAGCGCCGTCACCGCGATACCGCCGGCGAAATCGATATACTCTTTCCCCTGCTGATCCCAGACGCGGCTGCCTTTCCCCTTCACCGGGATGAATTCTGCCGGTGCATAAATTGGCAAAATAACTTCATCGAATGTGGCGCGGGTGATTGCCGGTTGTTCAGTTGCCATGTCTTGCCCATCCCTCTTCGTTACGCAGATGCGATTATGATAATCTAATCACAAAATATGCATAAAAAATCAGTCAATAGCAACTGAAAATCACCGTTTCAAAAAGTTGGCCAGCAATTGATGGCCCTGCTCGCTGAGGATGCTTTCCGGATGAAACTGCACGCCCTCGAGATCCCATTCGCGGTGACGGATCCCCATAATCTCACCGCTGGCGCTGCGGGCAGTGACGTTAAACTCGGACGGGAGCGTCGGCGGGTCAATCACCAGCGAGTGATAGCGGGTCACCGTCAGGGGATTATTCAGCCCCTGAAACACCCCTTCGCCGTTATGCTCGATAAGCGAGGTTTTGCCATGCATGACCTGGGCCGCCCGCACGATAGTCGCGCCAAACGCCTGGGCGATCGCCTGATGCCCGAGACAGACGCCCAGCAGCGGCGTTTTTCCGGCATAGTGGCGGATAACCGCGAGGGAAATCCCCGCCTCATCCGGCGTACAGGGGCCTGGCGAGATCACGATTTTCTCCGGCGCCAGCGCCGCTATCTCCTCCAGCGTCAACGCATCGTTGCGCCTGACCAGTACTTCCGCCCCCAGTTCGCAGAAGTACTGATACAGATTCCAGGTGAAAGAGTCATAGTTATCGATAAGCAGGATCATAGCGGCTCCGGAACAATCAAAACCGGGCTATTCTACTCAGATTCCCGCGCTTCGCTTACCACTTTGCGAAAGATCGCCACCAGCGGGGCCAGATCGCCCATCGCGCTCTGCTGGCAGGCCGCACTCCAGCCGGCGGGGTCAACGTCACGCCAGTTAAGAAGGTAGCCGGCATGTATCGCCAGCTGTTCAAAGAAAATGCGCTGGGTCAGGCCATTGCCAAGACGAAAAGGGTGCAGCACATTAATTTCACCATAGAACCAGCTCAGGCGTTCGATGAAGGTATCGCGCGGCAGGCCATTGAGATAATCCTCCTGCTCAAGGGCCTGCATCAGGGCATTCCCCTCCTCCTCGATCCGGGCAAAGTGGCAGAACGGCGTATCGCCCAGGTAGAGGTTCACTTCACGCAAGCGGCCCGCCCAGTCAAACAGATCCTGATACAACTGGTGATGAATAGCGCACAGATAGGGTAAGCCGCGCACCCGCGGGCCCAGCGGCAGAGTGGCCGCCCGCAGCGCTGTCATCTCAAAGGCGGCCTGCTGCAGATTTTTAGCCTGGCGGATGCCGAGACGGTTGCGCAGCACGTTCAGCGCCGGATAGAGATAAGGATCGCGTTCATCGCCGAATTTATCGCTCATACTCCCTCCGCAACGTCGCCAGACGCGCCAGCGCCTCTTCGGCAGTCAGCGTAACCAGCGGCACCGTCACGCCTTCAAGGCGACGGCTGGCCTGAAAATTGGTATTGCGTGTCTGTTCCCAGAGTCGGGATTTTTGCTTATCGGTGAGTGGACGCATCGTCGCCCCCCATATCGTCCCCTGTGTGCCACAAGTATAAGCAGCAATTTCAGGTTATGCCGGGAGGTGACCGGGCGCGGCGATAGACCACCGCGCCGCGGGAGGATTAGGGTAGCACTTTCGCAGAGAGGATAACGACCGGTTTGGTCGGCACATTCTGGTACGGACCAACGTTATGGGTCTGGACCTGAGAGATCTTATCCGCAACATCCATCCCCTTCACCACTTTGCCGAATACCGCATAGCCAAAGTCGCGCTGGCCATGGTCGAGGAAGGCGTTATCCGCCACGTTGATGAAGAACTGACTGGTGGCGCTATCCTGATCGGCGGTACGCGCCATCGCGATGGTGCCGCGGGTGTTGCGCAGGCCGTTGTCTGCTTCATTCTTGATCGGCGGGTTAGGCTGCTTCTGCTGCATCTGTTCGTTAAAGCCGCCGCCCTGCACCATGAATCCCGGGATCACGCGGTGAAAGGTGGTGTTGTTGTAGAAGCCGCTGTTGACGTACTTCAGGAAGTTATCCACGGAAATCGGGGCTTTCTGGCTGTTTAACTCAAGCTCAATGTTACCTGCCGAAGTGGTCAGCAGCACATGCGGATCGCCCTTTGCCGCCATGGCCGGGGAGAACGCTGAAATAGCGAAAACGGCAGCCATCGCCGCCAGTGTTGATTTGAGCATGGAAATTCCTTAACGGAGCAGAATAAAAGCGAGTGCCTTGATTCTAAAGAGCCTTTGCATCCTGGGCCAGCCTTTTACCAAATTTTACTTAGCTGTAATAATTGTAACCACGCAAACGATCTCCTTTGCAGCGAACAAGCGTGATGCAGATCACATTAAAACATGCAAAAGATAACCCATTTCACAATAAACATTTAATTACATCACCTGAACGAATAAAATCTGTCCGCCCGGCGCAGCGTCAACGCGCTTTACCTTTCTATTCACAGGCCAGTCATGACTAACAGCAACCGTATTAAGCTCACATGGATCAGCTTCTTCTCCTACGCCCTGACCGGCGCGTTGGTGATCGTCACCGGGATGGTGATGGGTAACATTGCGGATTATTTCCATCTGCCCGTTTCCAGTATGAGCAACACCTTTACCTTTCTGAACGCCGGTATTCTTATCTCCATCTTCCTCAATGCCTGGCTGATGGAAATCGTGCCGCTGAAAACTCAGCTGCGCTTTGGCTTTATTTTGATGGTGCTGGCGGTGACCGGCCTGATGCTCAGCCACAGCCTGGCGCTGTTCTCCGCGTCAATGTTCGTTCTTGGCCTGGTGAGCGGGATCACCATGTCGATCGGGACCTTCCTGATCACCCATATGTATGAAGGCCGTCAGCGCGGGGCACGTCTGCTGTTTACCGACTCCTTCTTTAGCATGGCGGGCATGATTTTCCCGATGGTCGCCGCCGTCCTGCTGGCGCGCAGCATCGAGTGGTACTGGGTCTACGCCTGTATTGGTCTGGTGTATGTCGCTATTTTCGTCCTGACTTTCGGCTGTGATTTTCCGGTGCTGGGCAAAAAAGCCCAGAGTGAAAACAGCCAGCCGGTGGTGAAAGAGAAGTGGGGCATCGGCGTGCTGTTCCTCTCCGTTGCGGCGCTGTGCTACATCCTCGGTCAGCTGGGCTTTATCTCCTGGGTACCGGAATATGCGAAGAGCCTGGGCATGAGCCTCGGCGACGCCGGTAAACTGGTGAGCGATTTCTGGATGTCCTACATGATCGGCATGTGGTCATTCAGTTTCATCCTGCGCTTCTTCGACCTGCAGCGTATCTTAACCGTCCTCGCCGGGCTCGCGACGGTGCTGATGTACCTGTTTATCAATGGTTCGCCGGAGCATATGCCGTGGTTTATTCTGACCCTGGGCTTCTTCTCCAGCGCCATTTACACCTCGATCATTACGCTCGGTTCGCAGCAGACGCGGGTCGCTTCGCCGAAGCTGGTGAACTTTATCCTCACCTGCGGCACCATCGGCACCATGCTCACTTTCGTGGTCACCGGCCCGATTGTGGCGGCCAGCGGTCCCCTGGCCGCGCTGCACACCGCTAACGGCCTCTATGCCGTGGTATTCGTAATGTGCTTTATCCTCGGCTTCGTCTCCCGTCATCGCCAGAACAACGCTCAGGCGGCGTCTCACTAAGCCTTCGGCCCCTTTGCATCCGCAAGGGGGCTGTTCCTCATAAAAGAAAGCTCCTCGCCACCGCGGTCAGTTTGGATCCAGCTTTGCGCCGGCAGGGTGGTCGCGATCACCCTTCCCTGGCGAATTGACCAGCGCACCGGCACCTGGCAGCGGACGGCCTCAAAGCCATTCTCCGCCGGGAGAATGATCAGGTTAGCCGGGTTGCCGCTGACAATGCCGTAATCCTCGAGGCCAAACGTGCGGGCGCTGTTGTCGGTGATAAGCTGCAGGCCGTCGTTGATCTGCTGGTAGCCCATCAGCTGGCAAACATGGAGCCCCATATGCAGGACCTGCAGCATATTGCCGGTCCCCAGCGGGTACCACGGGTCAAAGACGTCATCATGACCAAAGCAAACGTTGATCCCCGCCGCCAACAGCTCCTTCACCCGGGTAATGCCCCGTCGCTTCGGGTAGTCGTCAAACCGGCCCTGCAGATGAATATTCACCAGCGGATTGGCGACAAAGTTGATGCCGGAGAGCTTAAGCAAGCGGAACAGACGCGAGGTATAAGCGCCATTATAGGAGTGCATAGCGGTGGTATGGCTGGCCGTTACCCGCGGCCCTATCCCCGCTTTCAGCGCCAGCGCGGCAACGGTTTCAACAAAGCGCGACTGCTCATCGTCAATTTCATCGCAGTGAATATCCAGTGGGCGGTCATATTGCTGCGCCAGACGGAAGGCGATATGCAGCGATTCCACACCATATTCACGGGTGAACTCAAAATGCGGGATCGCCCCGACGACGTCCGCCCCCAGCTTGAGGGCCTCCTCCAGCAGCGCCTCGCCGTTGGGGTAAGAGAGGATCCCCTCCTGTGGAAAAGCGACAATCTGTAACTCGACCCATGGCGCCACCTCCTGTTTGACCTCCAGCATCGCCTTCAGCGCCGTTAACGTGGGATCGGAAACATCGACATGAGTGCGGACAAACTGCACGCCATTGGCGATCTGCCACTTCAGGGTTTTCCACGCCCGGGCTTTGACGTCCTCATGGCTGAGCAGCGCTTTCCGCTCCGCCCAGCGCTCAATCCCCTCGAACAGAGTACCGGACTGATTCCAGTTCGGCTCGCCGGCCGTCTGGGTGGTATCCAGATGGATATGCGGCTCGATAAAAGGCGGGATCGCTAGCCCGCCGCGAGCGTTCAATACCTCATAGCTTTCATCGTGCGCCTCCCCCATCGGCGTGATCGCGCCAAAGCGGCCCTTATCAATGGCTATTTGCCACAGGCCGTCGCGGTCTGCCAGGCGTACGTTCTGAATCAACCAAAGCGGCGCTGCTGTCATATCACCCTCACTATTCAATACGGCTTGTTTTCTGTCTAACCCCAATCGCGGCTTACCCAATTCTTGTACACAAAATCAGCAAAAAGGAAAAGTCAGCGTTTTCCATGACTTATAAAAATACTGACAAATCAAACGCATACTCATTAAGTGGTAGGTGAAGTTGTCATTGATTTGCATCAATAAGCCTGATGGCTGAATCGTTAAGGTAGGCGGTAATAGAAAAGAAATCGAGGCAAAAATGAGCAAAGTCAGAATCGCTATTATCGGTAACGGCATGGTTGGCCATCGCTTTATCGAAGAGCTTCTCGATAAGGCGCCTGCCGGACAGTTCGACATTACCGTGTTCTGTGAAGAACCGCGTATCGCCTACGACCGCGTCCACCTGTCGTCTTATTTCTCCCATCACACTGCGGAAGAACTGTCGCTGGTACGCGAAGGTTTCTATGAGAAACACGGCGTCAAGGTGCTGGTCGGCGAACGGGCGATCACCATCAACCGCCAGGAGAAAGTGATCCACTCCAGCGCCGGGCGTACCGTGTTCTACGACAAGCTGATTATGGCGACCGGCTCATACCCGTGGATCCCGCCGATTAAAGGCGCGGAAACCCAGGATTGCTTCGTCTATCGCACTATTGAAGATCTTAACGCCATCGAATCCTGCGCCCGCCGCAGCAAACGCGGCGCGGTAGTCGGCGGCGGCCTGCTCGGCCTGGAAGCGGCCGGCGCGTTGAAAAACCTCGGCGTGGAAACCCATGTTATCGAATTCGCGCCGATGCTGATGGCCGAACAGCTCGACCAGATGGGCGGCGAGCAGTTGCGGCGCAAAATCGAAAGCATGGGCGTGAAAGTTCACACCAGCAAAAACACCAAAGAGATTGTTCAGCAGGGCACCGAGGCGCGCAAAACCATGCACTTCGCCGACGGTAGCGAGCTGCAGGTCGATTTCATCGTCTTCTCAACCGGGATCCGCCCGCGCGATAAGCTGGCCACCCAGTGCGGGCTGGCGGTCGCCCAGCGCGGCGGCATCATGGTCAACGATAGCTGCCAGACCTCCGATCCGGATATCTATGCCATCGGGGAATGCGCCAGCTGGAACAACCGTGTCTACGGTCTGGTCGCCCCCGGCTATAAAATGGCCCAGGTGGCCGTCGACCATCTCCTCGGCAGTGAAAATAGCTTCACCGGCGCCGACCTCAGCGCCAAGCTGAAGCTGTTGGGTGTGGACGTGGGCGGGATCGGCGATGCCCACGGCCGCACGCCGGGCGCCCGTAGCTACGTCTATCTCGACGAAAGCAAAGAAGTTTATAAGCGCCTGATCGTCAGCGCCGACAACAAAACGCTGCTCGGCGCGGTGCTGGTCGGCGATACCAGCGACTACGGCAATCTGCTGCAGCTGGTGCTCAACGCCATCGAGCTGCCGGAAAACCCGGATTCGCTGATCCTCCCGGCCCACGCCGGCAGCGGCAAGCCGTCCATCGGCGTGGATAAACTGCCGGACAGCGCGCAGATCTGTTCCTGCTTCGACGTCAGCAAAGGCGACCTGATCGCCGCTATCAACAAAGGCTGCCACACCGTGGCGGCGCTGAAAGCGGAAACCAAAGCCGGGACCGGCTGCGGGGGCTGTATTCCGCTGGTCACTCAGGTGCTCAACGCCGAGCTGGCGAAACAGGGCATTGAGGTCAACAACAATCTGTGCGAACACTTCGCTTACTCCCGTCAGGAGCTGTTCCACCTGATCCGCGTGGAAGGCATTAAAACCTTCGACGAACTGCTGGAAAAACACGGTCAGGGCTACGGCTGTGAAGTCTGTAAGCCGACCGTCGGTTCCCTGCTGGCCTCCTGCTGGAATGAGTACATCCTCAAGCCGCAGCACACGCCGCTGCAGGACAGCAACGACAATTTCCTCGCCAACATTCAGAAAGATGGTACCTATTCGGTGATCCCGCGCTCAGCTGGCGGCGAAATCACGCCGGAAGGGCTGGTCGCCGTGGGCCGTATCGCGCGTGAATTCAATCTGTACACCAAAATCACCGGCTCTCAGCGCATCGGCCTGTTTGGCGCGCAGAAAGACGACCTGCCGGAGATCTGGCGGCAGCTGATTGAAGCGGGATTCGAAACCGGCCACGCCTACGCCAAAGCGCTGCGAATGGCGAAAACCTGCGTCGGCAGCACCTGGTGCCGCTACGGCGTTGGCGACAGCGTCGGCTTCGGCGTGGAACTGGAAAACCGCTACAAAGGCATCCGCACCCCGCACAAAATGAAGTTCGGCGTCTCCGGCTGCACCCGCGAATGTGCCGAGGCTCAGGGCAAAGACGTCGGGATCATCGCCACCGAGAAAGGCTGGAACCTGTACGTGTGCGGTAACGGCGGGATGAAACCGCGTCACGCCGATCTACTGGCCGCGGACCTCGATCGCGATACGCTCATCAAATATCTCGACCGCTTTATGATGTTCTACATCCGCACCGCCGATAAGCTGACCCGCACTGCCCCGTGGCTGGACAATATGGAAGGCGGTATCGACTATCTGCGCAGCGTCATCATCGATGACAAGCTCGGTCTGAACGACCATCTGGAAGAAGAACTGGCTCGCCTGCGCGCCGCCTTCGCCTGCGAGTGGACCGAGACCGTCAACAACCCGGCGGCGCAGACCCGCTTCAAACACTTTATCAACAGCGACCAGCGCGACCCGAACGTTCAGGTGGTGCCGGAACGTGACCAGCACCGCCCGGCCACGCCGTATGAGCGTATCCCGGTTACTCTGGTGGAGGAAAAAGCATGAGCCAGTGGGTAAATATCTGCAGCATCGACGACATCCTGCCGGCCACCGGCGTCTGCGCCCTGCTCGGTCAGCAGCAGGTGGCGATCTTCCGTCCCTACCATGACGACAGAGTATTCGCCATCAGCAACATTGATCCGTTCTTCAACGCCAGCGTACTGTCTCGCGGGATTATCGCCGAGCATGACGGCGCGCTATGGGTCGCCAGCCCGCTGAAAAAACAGCGCTTCCGTCTAAGCGACGGCCTGTGCATGGAAGATGCCAGCCACTCTATCGCCCGCTTCGACGCTCGCGTGAAAGACGGACACGTTCAGCTTAAAGCGTAAGTCCTTCTCCCTCCCCCCGGCCACGGGGGGAGATATAAGTAACAGTTCTGACCGACAGCGCATGAGTGCGGGATATGTCGCATGTTTTGTATTACCTTTGCTGCTATTCTACGACCACTCGTTTTCTACCCCTTATTTTTATGAGGTTATTCTGTGGATCACTTACCCATATTCTGCCAGTTGCGCCAGCGCGATTGTTTACTGGTTGGCGGCGGGGATGTCGCCGAACGCAAAGCCCGTCTGCTGCTGGATGCTGGCGCTAACGTCACGGTCAATGCGCTCGACTTCACGCCCCAGTTTCAGGTGTGGGCTGATTCACAGATGCTAACTCTGGTGCAGGGGGAGTTTATCCCCTCGCTGCTGGATAACTGCTGGCTGGCCATCGCCGCTACTGATGATGAGACGGTCAACCAGCAGGTTAGCGAGGCGGCCGAAGCGCGGCGTATCTTCTGTAACGTGGTGGATGCCCCGCGCCAGGCCAGCTTTATCATGCCGTCGATCATCGATCGCTCGCCGCTGATGGTCGCCGTCTCCTCGGGCGGGACATCACCGGTTCTGGCGCGCCTGCTGCGCGAGAAACTGGAGTCAATTCTGCCCCTGCATCTCGGCCAGCTGGCCCGCTATGCCGGCCATCTGCGCGCGCGGGTTAAGCAGCAGTTTGCCACCGTAGGCGAGCGTCGCCGCTTCTGGGAGAAGCTGTTTGTTAACGACCGTCTGGCGCAGTCGCTGGCTAATGACGATCGGCAGGCAGTCGCGGATACCACTGAGCAGTTGCTGACGGAGCCGTTGGAGCATCGCGGCGAGGTGGTGCTGGTTGGCGCCGGCCCCGGTGACGCCGGGCTGCTCACGCTCAAAGGCCTGCAGCAGATCCAGCAGGCTGACGTGGTGGTCTATGATCGGCTGGTCTCCGATGACATCATGAATCTGGTGCGCCGCGATGCCGATCGGGTGTTCGTCGGCAAGCGCTCAGGCTACCACTGCGTCCCGCAGGAGGAGATCAACCAGATCCTGCTGCGCGAAGCGCAAAAAGGAAGACGCGTGGTCCGGCTGAAAGGCGGCGATCCCTTTATCTTTGGCCGCGGAGGGGAAGAGCTGGAGACGCTTTGCGAGGCGGGCATCCCCTTCTCCGTTGTGCCTGGCATTACCGCCGCCTCCGGCTGCTCCGCTTATTCGGGGATCCCCCTGACCCACCGCGATTTCGCGCAGGGCGTCCGCCTGGTCACTGGCCACCTGAAAACCGGCGGCGAGCTGGACTGGGCGAACCTGGCGGTGGAGAAGCAAACCCTGGTGTTCTACATGGGTCTGAACCAGGCGCCGGCGATCCGCGAGAAGCTTATCGCTCACGGCATGGCTGAAGATATGCCCGCCGCCATCGTCGAGAACGGCACCGCTGTGACGCAAAAAGTGGTCAGCGGCACCTTAGGACAACTGGATATTCTGGCGCAGCAGATGGCCAGCCCGGCGCTGATCATCGTCGGCCGCGTGGTCGGTCTGCGGGATAAACTGAACTGGTTTTCGAACCATTAACCTTGCCTCCCATAAAGTGACAGGCATAAAAAAGGGCGGGATAGCATCCCGCCCTTTTAGCTGTTGCGTCGCTTACGGCTTGGCGACAAAGCCAATCGCTTCGTATACCGCTTTCAGGGTTTGAGAAGCCCGCGCGCTGGCCTTTTCCGCACCGTCTTTCATCACCTGATTGAGAAACGCTTCGTCGTTACGGAAACGGTGATAGCGCTCCTGCAGGACAATCAGCATGCCCGATACCGCTTCGGCGACTTCGCCTTTCAGGTGGCCATACATTTTGCCTTCAAAATGCTGTTCCAGCTCAGGAATAGTTTTCCCGGTAACCGCGGAGAGGATATCCAGCAGGTTGGAGACGCCCGCTTTCTCTTTCAGATCGTAACGCACTACCGGCGGCTCGTCGGAGTCGGTGACCGCACGTTTAATCTTCTTGACCACCGATTTCGGATCTTCCAGCAGGCCGATGACGTTGTTGCGGTTGTCGTCGGACTTGGACATCTTTTTCGTCGGCTCCAGCAGCGACATCACGCGCGCGCCGGATTTAGGGATAAACGGCTCAGGCACTTTAAAAATATCGCCGTAGATGGCGTTAAAACGCTGGGCGATATCGCGGCTTAGCTCAAGGTGCTGTTTCTGATCTTCGCCCACCGGAACCTGGTTGGTCTGGTACAGCAGAATGTCAGCGGCCATCAGTACCGGATAATCAAACAGACCGGCGTTGATGTTCTCCGCGTAGCGCGCTGACTTGTCTTTAAACTGAGTCATGCGGCTCAGTTCGCCGAAATAGGTGTAGCAGTTCAGCGCCCAGCCTAGCTGGGCATGTTCCGGCACGTGCGACTGCACGAAGATAGTGCTTTTCTGCGGGTCGATGCCGCAGGCCAGATACAGCGCCAGGGTGTCCAGCGTCGCCTTGCGCAGCTGCTGCGGATCCTGGCGCACGGTGATGGCGTGCTGGTCCACGATGCAATAGATGCAGTGGTAATCGTCCTGCATGTTTACCCACTGACGCAGCGCACCCATATAGTTGCCAATGGTCAGTTCACCTGAGGGCTGTGCGCCACTAAAAACGATGGGCTTAGTCATGTTTCAATTCCTGAGTTTCACTGTGCGGTAACCCGAGAGCGGGTAAGAGTTCGTTAAACTGGTCGAAGAGATAGTCCGGCTCGCTCAGCGCAAGCGGTTCACCATAGTTATAACCGTAGGTCAGACCAACAGAGCAGCAGCCTGCCGCTTTGGCCGCCTGAATATCATTGCGCGAATCGCCGACAAACAGCAGCTCGGCTGGAGCCAGAGAGAGCTTTTCCGCCACCAGCAGCAGCGGTTCCGGATGCGGCTTTTTATTCTGCACGTCATCGCCGCCAATCACCACGGTAAAATATTTCGCAATATCGAGCGCGTCCAACAGCGGGGCGACAAACGGCGTCGGCTTATTGGTAACCAGCGCCAGCGGCAGGCCTTTGGCATGCAGCGCGCCGAGCGTATCGGCCACCGCCGGGAACAGGAAACTGCCCTCTTCCGCCGCTTCGGCGTAATAGCGGTCAAACAGTTTACGCAAAATGCGTAGCTGCTCGTCTTGCGGAATATCATGATCGTCGACGGAAGGCTTGCCCATCGCCGCACGTAACGTTGCTCGCTCCTGACGAGCCCAGGTCAGCGCCCGCTCCATCAGGACATCGGCGCCGTTACCCATCCAGGTGATAACGCGTTCTTCTCCCGCCACCGGCAGCTCCAGGGCGTAAAGGGCGTTATCAACCGCCGAGGTTAGACCCGGCGCGCTGTCCACCAGCGTGCCGTCGAGATCAAATGCGATGCCGCGGATCGCCTGTAATTTATCCATGACTCACCTTCGCTAATTCACTACGCATTTGATCAATGACTTGCTTGTAGTCCGGCTGACCGAAGATCGCCGAACCGGCAACAAACATATCCGCACCCGCCGCGGCGATTTCGCCGATATTGCTGGCTTTCACGCCGCCATCCACTTCGAGGCGGATGTCGTAGCCGGACGCATCGATGCGCTGGCGCACTTCACGCAGTTTATCCAGCGTCTGGGGAATAAAGGACTGGCCGCCAAAGCCCGGGTTAACCGACATCAGCAGGATCACGTCCAGCTTATCCATCACGTAATCGAGGTAGCTCAGCGGCGTCGCCGGGTTAAACACCAGGCCCGCTTTACAGCCGTGCTCTTTGATAAGCTGCAGGCTGCGATCGACGTGTTCGGAGGCTTCCGGATGGAAGGTGATAATGCTGGCGCCGGCTTCGGCAAAATCAGGAATGATGCGGTCGACCGGCTTCACCATCAGGTGAACGTCGATTGGCGCGGTAATACCGTAATTACGCAGTGACTTCAGCACCATCGGGCCAATCGTCAGGTTTGGCACGTAGTGGTTGTCCATAACGTCGAAGTGCACGACATCCGCACCCGCCGCCAGCGCCTTCGCGGTATCCTCACCCAGACGGGCAAAATCAGCCGACAGAATCGAAGGGGCAATCAAATACTGCTTCATCCGCATCTCCTTGAAATTTATTTGGTCTTAGGCGGACGGTAGAGCGCTAATAGCTCGTCCACCTTTTTACGCGTACCACCGTTGCTGCTGATGCTGCGCCGCACCTTCACAATATGCGTTTCTGCCGCGTTTTTATACCATTCCTGCGTCAGCGGCGTGCGGTGGTTGGAAATCAGCACCGGGATGCGCTTTTTCATCAGCGATTCCGCCTTTTGCGCCAGCAGTACCTGTTGTTCCAGGTTGAAACTGTTGGTGTGGTAGGCGGTAAAGTTCGCCGTCGCCGTTAGCGGCGCATAGGGCGGATCGCAATACACCACTGTGCGGCTATCCGCACGTTGCATGCACTCTTCGTAAGATTCGCAGTAAAACTCGGCGTTTTGCGCCTTCTCGGCGAAATGATAGAGCTCAGCTTCGGGGAAATAGGGCTTTTTATAACGGCCAAACGGCACATTGAACTCGCCGCGCAGATTGTAGCGGCACAGGCCGTTGTAGCCGTGACGGTTCAAATACAGGAACAGCACCGCGCGACGCAGCGGATCCTGGCTTTGGTTAAATTCATCACGATACAGGTAGTAGCGCTCAGCGACGTTATTTTCCGGGGTAAACATCTCACGGGCGGCGGCGACGTATTCGTCGGTGCGCAGTTTGACGATGTTGTACAGGCCGATTAAGTCACTGTTGATATCCGCGAGGATATAACGAGAAAAGTCGGTATTAAGAAATACCGACCCGGCGCCCACAAAGGGCTCGATCAAGCACTCGCCTTCCGGCAAATGCTTTTTAATATCGTCAAGCAGGGGGAACTTTCCCCCTGCCCACTTCAGAAAAGCGCGATTCTTTTTCATGCTGCCTAACTAATTACACGTTCTCCGGCTGTGGAGAAAGCTCCGACAGCATCCTGCGCTTAAGACTACCCCACGGCATTATTTCAGGTCAGCCTGAACCTGATGCAGCGGTTTTGCCCATGGATTTTTCGCCTGCACGTCCGCCGGCAGCGAGGTGACAGCACGTTTCGCTTCATCTTTCGATGCATAGATACCGCTCACCAGCACGTACCATGGTTGGCCGTTACGCGACGTTTCATAGACAACATATTTATCCAGCTTCTCTTTCTTCGCCCAGTTGTTGAGGTTGTCGTAGTTAGAGGAGCTGCTGAGCTGCAAAGTATAGTGACCCGACGGCGCAGTTTTCATTGAGCTGACGTCACCTGCCGTCTTCCCGCTCTTCGCTGCCGGCGCTGCCGCAGCTGCCGTTGCCGCTGGCGCTGCGGTCGTCGTGGTCGGTTTGCTCTGAGCGGTGGCCACCGGTTTGCTTTCGCTGACGGACGTTTTCGCCGGAGCGGTGGTCGCCGTGCTTTCAACATGCTTCGGCTGGACCGGCTTCGATTCTACCGGCGTTTTCGCCACGGCCTGTGGCTTCGACTGCGGCTTCGCTTCGATAACGGTATGCTTACGTTCAGCCGGACGCGGGGTCGCTGCTGTCTGACGCTCGGTCGCCTGGCGCGGCGCCGCGGTGCCATTGGCACCATTCCGGATTGGCGCGACGGTAGCCGGTTCAGTCGGCAGCGTCGAGTTAGCCACGGCGCCGTCCAGTTGGCCCTGCTGCTGGGTCAACGCATTGTTCAGATCGCCCTGAACTTCGATACGCTGCTGGCCCTGCGGCGCAACCGCTGCCTGGCCCTGCGTCGGGTTCGCGGCAATAGGCGGTACCGTTACGTCCTGCTGTGAGGTGCTGTTAGCGGCGGCAGTCTGGTCCTGGCCCGCAGCAGGCATGCTGGCGGACTGGTCGTCAGACAGATTAATGCTCTTCTCGCCGGAAGCGGTCTGCTGGCTGGAAGAGGATGGCGATTTCAGTGCGGAACCGATACCCACGATCAACAGCAGCAGCACCAGAATCCCCACACCCATCATGATGTACTGGCGGGAGGCCGGTTTGGCCGGCGCTTTTTTACGCTTGCGCGGACGACGCTCTACAGGCTGCTCTTCGAGCATCTCCTCGTCTTGCGCATCCAGTTCTTCTTCGAACTCTTCCTCTTCACGCTCGCGACGGGCCTTACCAGCGCGCGTCGGACGGCCTTCATCGGCATCAAGATCAACATCGTCAAAATTGATCTGCGGCTCGGCATCACGCTCGGAAGACTGACGGGAACGACCAGCACGACGATCGTTGCGATCGGCTTTCATATCGTCTTCTGGTTTGAAATCATCCATTTAACACCCCACTAAAAGGCTTATGCTCACGATTATTGCACATCACCCGAAATGATAACGCCGCGCGAACGCGGCCAGACCTTCTTATTGTTGCGCCTGCTGAGTATCAGCAATCGCGCCAAGAACCACATCGTGCGGCACTCCGCCGCGCAGCTCGCTGCTTCCTATTGCGAGCGGGAGCACCAGCCGCATTTCGCCAGCCAGTACCTTTTTATCGCGCATCATATGGGGCAAATACGCCTGCGCACTCATTTCCTGCGGGCCGCGTACCGGTAAGCCTGCACGCTTGAGCAGATCGATAATGCGCTGAGTATCCTGCGCGCGGAACTGCCCCAGCCGTTCGGACGTGCGTGCCGCCATCACCATACCTGCCGCCACCGCTTCGCCATGCAGCCAGTTACCGTAGCCCATTTCCGCTTCGATAGCATGGCCGAAGGTATGTCCAAGATTGAGTAAAGCACGTAACCCGGTTTCACGCTCGTCGGCTGCCACAACCTCCGCTTTCAGTTCACAGCAGCGGCGAATGCAGTACGCCATGGCGGTATCGTCCAGCGCCAGCAGCGCATCAATGTTGTTTTCCAGCCAGCTGAAGAATTCACCATCCAGGATCACCCCGTACTTGATGACCTCAGCCAGTCCGGAAGCGAGCTCGCGCTTCGGCAGAGTTTTCAGACAGTTAAGATCAACTACCACGGAAACCGGCTGCCAGAAGGCGCCAATCATGTTTTTGCCGAGAGGGTGGTTCACTGCGGTTTTGCCGCCGACCGACGAGTCGACCTGCGACAACAGGGTGGTAGGGACCTGGATGAAACGCACGCCGCGCTGATAGCTTGCCGCGGCGAAACCGGTTAAATCACCGATCACCCCCCCGCCAAGCGCCACCAGAGTGGTGTCGCGGCCATGTGGTTTTTGCAACAGCGCAGTAAACACGGTATCCATCACCGCCAGGCTTTTGTATTGCTCGCCGTCTGGCAGAATGACGCTGTCAACGTTGACCCCTGACTGCTCCAGCGCAGAGCGGACGGTATCCAGATAAAGCGGCGCCAGCGTTTCGTTGGTGACCAGCATAGCCTGGTCGCCCGACTTGAGTGGCAGGAAGGAAGCTGGATCGTTAAACAAACCAGCCGCGATGGTAATCGGGTAACTACGTTCCCCGAGGGTAACAGTAAGCCTCTCCATAACGCGACATCCACCTCAATGACTATTACTCTGACGCACTTTTATTAAGCCAGAATCAGTTGCTTTCCAGCATATGAATAATCTGGTTCGCGACGACTTTCGCACTCTGATCGTCTGTGCGGATAGTCACATCGGCGATCTCTTCATACAGCGGGTTACGCTCGTCAGCCAGCGCTTCCAGCACTTCACGAGGCGGCGCATCGACTTGTAGCAAAGGACGCTTTTTATCGCGCTGCGTACGGGCCAACTGCTTCTCGATCGTAGTTTCCAGGTAGACCACCACGCCGCGGGCGGAGAGACGGTTACGCGTTTCACGGGATTTTACAGAGCCGCCGCCAGTCGCCAGCACAATCCCCTGTTTTTCCGTCAACTCATTGATAATTTTCTCTTCACGGTCACGGAAGCCTTCTTCGCCTTCAACATCGAAGACCCAGCCCACATCAGCGCCAGTGCGTTTCTCAATCTCTTGATCAGAATCGTAAAATTCCATGTTGAGCTGTTGGGCTAACTGGCGCCCAATAGTGCTTTTGCCGGCACCCATAGGCCCAACCAGAAAGATATTGCGTTTCTCTGCCATTTTTTCGGTACTACTAAGACTATTCGTTAATGATAAACCCGCTTCGCAGACACCCAGCGCCGCAGGGCATGAACTGAAACCTCATATGCAATAGAGCGAGAGTCAGACTAAAAATTATCTCAATACTCCGGCTGGTTTGGCAACTGAATAAAATCGCCGGACAATAAAGGGAGGATTGATGTCGTACCCGACTCTCAAATCGGTACCCCTTGTATGCTAAATCCGTCCTCACGTCAAACACCTGAAACGTGTTTAGCATGAAAAACCTGCTTAACGTACTGCCAGAATCCGTGGCGTAATAAAGACAACCAGTTCGCGACGTTCATTATCTTTCCCGTCACGACGAAACAGACGTCCCAGTACCGGGATATCGCCAAGCAGCGGGACGCTGTCGCGGGCGGTTTTGTTTTTCTGCGAAAAGATGCCGCCCAACGCTAAAGTCTCGCCGCTGCGAACTTCCACCAGGGTCTCTATCTCCTGCTTATCGATGGCCAGCGCTTCGCCGTTTTCCTGCTTCAGCACCTGGCCTGGCGTATTCTCGCTTATTCGCAGCTTAAGCCGCACTCTTCCCTGCTGCAGCACCGTCGGCGTGACCTCCATGCCCAGCACCGCCTCTTTGAACTCCACCGAAGTGGCGCCGCTTTCGCCACTGGAAACCTGATAGGGGATCTCGCTTCCCTGCTTGATGCTGGCAGGCTGCATGTGGGAGGCCAATAAACGCGGGCTGGCAATAATTTCGACCTGCTGCTTGCGCTCCAGCGCGGATAGCTCCAGCTCAAGCAAGCGACCGTTGATCTTGCCGATGTTAAACCCTGCGCGGGTGCTGGCATCGTTTACCGATACATCGCTGCTTAGGGTGGTGATTTGCCCGGAGCCTGGCGGGCTTCCGGCTTCCGCAAGCCGCCACTTCACCCCCAGCTCACGAAGGCTGGTTTCGCTCATCGACACGATATGGGCGGCCAGCTCCACCTGGCCGACCGGCAGATCCATCTCCTGCGCCCAGGCCTTCAACGCCGGCAGGTGCCGGGCATCATCGCGGATCAGCAGCCGATTAGTCCGCTTGTCCGCCATCAGGTGTCCCCTGGCGCTGAGCAGCTTTCCGCCGCTTTTAGCCAGCTCCTCAGCGTCGGCAAAGTGCAGGGTCACGCTCTCCGCCTGCAGGGGCAGGTTCTGCAGGCGTTTCTCCTGTTCGGCTTCACGCTGCGCCTGATTTGCCTTTTGCCAGGCCTGAGTGTGCGCGTAGATGACCGTCCCCTGCTGTTGCAAAGAGAGACCCGCGCTATCCGCTACCGCCCGCAGCGCCTGGCTCCAGGGAACCTTCTGCAGACGCAGGGAGAGCGTGCCGCTGACGTCCGGCGCGACGACGAGGTTCTTATGGTTCATTTCGGCCAGAGCTTGCAGCACCTGGGCCACTGGCGCATCGTCAATCACCAGCGAAACCGGTTTATCATTGCGGGCGGCGGGGGCCACCGCCAGCGGCAGCAGCAGAAGCAGCAGGCTTATCCATCGCATCATGTTGTTTCCCTTCACGTTGCCAGCGCCACGCTGGCGGTTCACATCCCGAAGACGTGACGATGTCCAGCTCACCGGCCGTCAGCCGGCTCACCCGCCAGCCCGTGGGCAATTGCTCATCCATGCGTACCCGTCGCCACTTTCCGTTCCCATCCTGCAGAAACCCCGTCCAGCCAGCATCATCCCCAACCGCCCCGCCATAGCGCCATTGCGAAAGCTGCGCCGTGCGGCAGGGATCCTCAACCGGCTGGAAAGGGTCACGCTCGGCCGCCAGCAGCGACAGCGGTAGCCACAGGAAGATCCAGCGTTTACCGCTCATCTTCCGCCTCCAGCAGCAGTCGCAGGCGGAGCGTCTGCGCCTCACGGCCCAGCGAAAACGAACGCGGATTCATCCCGCAGCGCGCCAGCCAGGAAAAAAGCGCGGGTACCGTTGACCAGGACAGGGTCAGCTCCATCTCGCCGCCGCTTCCCTGCGGACGCCAGGCGATAAGCTTCGCTCCGGAGAGCGGAATGGCTATGGGCGAAAATGACTGCGTGTCGATGCGCGCCCCGGGATTTTCCTCGCCGGGGATGCGCAGCGCCATGATCCGCCGCCACTGCGTTTGCAACGCCGCATCACGGGTTACCGCCGCCTGCGGCGGGCGCAGATCGCGCCAGAGCGCCACGCCGCCTCCCGACAGCCCCATTGCGAGCAGGATCGGCAGCCCCGTCCAGGCGCCCCGAAGGTTAATCCGCATCAGCGCGCGCTCCCGTCAGGGTAAAACTGAACTGCCAACGCCCTTCGGCGTCGCGCTGGGTCCCGCCGGCTTTTGCCGGCGCGAATCCCGCGACGCGAGTCAGCGCAGACTCCACGCTGGTTAACGCCTGCAGGTTAAGGGCCAGGCCGTCCAGCGTGAGGAGTACGCCCTGGTACTCCAGCCGCGTCAGCCACGCCTGCGCGGGCAGATCTGCCGCCAGCGCCTGCAGCCTGGGTTGCCAGGCGGCGATCGCCGATCTGCGCTGGTACTGCTGGCGCTGCCGTTGATGCTGCTGCCACGCCTCACGCATCGCCTGCTCGCGCTGCTTAAGCGAAGCGAGCAGCTGCGCGTCGGCCGTCGTGTGAAGCGTCGCCAGGAAGTCGCGCTGCAGACGCGCCGTTCGGCTCACCAGCAGGCCCATCCCGCCCAGCAGCACAATGCCGATGGTTAACAACAGGACGTAGCGCAGGCGCTGACGGCGACGCAGGTCGCGCCAGGGAAGAAGATTAACGACATGCGTCATGCCGCCCGCCTCCCAGCGCCAGCCCAAGGGCAATGGCGTAACGATCGCCATCGGCTGGCAGCGGGGGCTGCCGACGGTGAATCACTTGCCAGACATCAAAGCGACTGGCCTCATCGCCCGCGTCAATACACAGGCGCAGCGGAACCTGAAGCTGCCCCGCCAGCTGGCTTAAGGACCCGACATCAGCGCAGGCGTCACTGCCCCAGGCCTCACGGGTCGCCCACAGCCAGCGCTTTTCATCCCGCCACGCCAGGCCCTGGTCTGCCGCAGTCATCCAGGGGAAAAAGGCGCCGAGCGCACTGGCATCCGGTACGATGGCCGCCACCCGCAGCCGCAGCCGCCCTGCCAGCTCCCGCAGAACATTGATATCCAGCCGCTGCGCCGCCGTAACCTGCCAGCCGTCATCCCGCGAGGTGGGCGCATAATCAATACATAGCGCGGAGGCAGGCATTGCCAGCTGCTGGCTCATGGCGCTGGCTACCCACATCGCCTGTTCCCGCTCCCGCAGGACGAACTGGGGATACGGAAGACGCTTTTGCAGTGTGCGCACCGCGGGAAAGGCGATACTAACCTGATGCTGCGCCGGTAGCTCCCGCCGCCAGGCGGCCAGCCGCGAACCGAGTGCGCTGACGTCCGCCACCATTCCCTGACGTACCAGCCCCGGCGGCAATGGGATACGCCACCAGCGGCGCAGCGCCCAGTGTGAACGTTCATGCAATAGCGCGACAATGGCAATGCTATCCTGTTGGATATGCATTCCAAGCCGCCAGTTTCTGAAAGCCATGCTTACGATCTCCTTATCCGGCAAAACTGCCCGGCTATATCAATGCACCTGGCTTGCCTTTATACTACCGCGCGTTTGTTTATAAACTGCCCAAATAAAACTAAATGGGAAAACACCGGTGAAGTTCGTAAAGTATCTATTGATCCTTGCAGTCTGTTGCGTACTGCTGGGAGCAGGCTCGATTTTTGGCCTCTACAAATACATAGAGCCGCAACTCCCCGACGTCGCAACCCTGAAGGATGTGCGTTTGCAGATCCCGATGCAGGTCTATAGCGCCGACGGTGAGCTTATTGCGCAGTACGGCGAAAAGCGCCGTATCCCTGTGACGTTGCAGCAAATTCCCCCCGAGCTGGTGAAAGCGTTTATCGCCACCGAAGACAGCCGCTTCTATGAGCACCACGGCGTCGATCCGGTAGGTATTTTCCGCGCCGCCAGCGTGGCGATGTTTTCAGGCCACGCCTCCCAGGGCGCCAGCACCATCACCCAGCAGTTAGCGCGTAACTTCTTTCTCAGCCCCGAGAAGACGTTGATGCGTAAGATTAAAGAGGCCTTTCTGGCCATCCGCATCGAGCAGTTGCTGAATAAAGATGAAATCCTTGAGCTGTATCTGAACAAGATCTACCTCGGCTACCGCGCCTATGGCGTCGGCGCCGCGGCGCAGGTCTATTTTGGCAAACCTATCGACCAGCTGACCCTGAGTGAGATGGCGGTGATTGCCGGTCTGCCGAAAGCGCCTTCCACTTTTAACCCGCTCTATTCGATGGATCGCGCGACCGCCCGTCGCAACGTGGTGCTGTCGCGTATGCTGAGCGAAGGGTACATCACCCAGGCGCAATACGATGAGGCGCGCAGCGAACCCATCGACGCCAGCTATCACGCGCCGAAAATCGCCTTCTCCGCCCCTTACCTGAGTGAAATGGTGCGCCAGGAGATGGTGAATCGCTACGGCGAGCAGGCCTACGAAGACGGTTATCGGGTCTACACCACCATTACCCGCAAAAACCAGCAGGCGGCCCAGCAGGCGGTACGCAATAACGTGCTGGATTACGATATGCGTCACGGCTACCGCGGCCCGGCCAGCGTACTGTGGAAAGTCGGCGAAACGCCGTGGGAGACGAAGAAGATCGTCGATTCGCTGAAGCGTCAGTCTGGCTACGGTCCGCTTTTCCCGGCGGTGGTCACCTCCGCGAATGCCCAGGAGGCTGTCGCGCTGTTGGCTAACGGCGACTCCGTTTCGCTGACGATGGAGGGCGTGCGCTGGGCCCGTCGCTTTATCTCTGATACGCAGCAAGGGGCGACCCCGCGTAAAGTCAACGACGTTGTGCAGGCCGGGCAGCAGATCTGGGTACGCAAGGTGGGTGACAGCTGGTGGCTGTCCCAGCTCCCGGACGTCAACTCAGCGCTGGTCTCCATTAACCCGCAAAACGGCGCGATTATTGCCCTTGTCGGCGGGTTTGACTTTAACCTGAGCAAGTTCAACCGCGCCACCCAGGCGCTGCGCCAGGTCGGCTCCAACATTAAACCGTTCCTCTATACCGCCGCGATGGATAAAGGCTTAACGCTGGCAAGTATGCTCAACGATGTGCCGATCTCGCGCTGGGATGCGGGCGCAGGTTCCGACTGGCGGCCGAAGAACTCGCCGCCGCAGTATGCCGGTCCGATTCGTTTACGCCAGGGCCTGGGGCAGTCGAAAAACGTGGTGATGGTGCGCGCTATGCGCGCCATGGGCGTAGACTACGCCGCCGAGTATCTGCAGCGCTTTGGCTTCCCGGCGCAGAACATTGTCCACACGGAATCGTTGGCGCTGGGCTCAGCCTCCTTTACGCCCCTGCAGGTCGCTCGCGGTTATTCGGTGATGGCCAACGGCGGCTTCCTGGTCAATCCTTTCTTTATCAGTAAGATTGAGAACGATCAGGGCGGGGTCCTCTTCGAGGAGCGTCCGAAAATTGCCTGTCCGCAGTGTGATTTACCGGTAATTTACGGCGATACGCCAAAATCCAACGTGCTGGAAAACAAGGATGTGGAAGATGTCGCCACCTCCGCGGAACCGCAGAATGGCAACGTGCCGCCGCAGCCGCAGCTGGAGCAGGCCAACCAGTCGCTGGTCTCGCAGAGCGGCGCACAGGAATACGCGCCGCATGTGATTAACACACCGCTGGCCTTCCTGATCAAGAGCGCGCTGAACAGCAACATCTTTGGCGAGCCGGGCTGGATGGGCACCGGCTGGCGCGCCGGACGCGATCTGCAGCGGCATGACATCGGTGGGAAAACCGGGACCACCAACAGCTCGAAGGACGCCTGGTTCTCAGGCTACGGACCGGGCGTGGTGACCTCGGTTTGGATCGGCTTTGACGATCATCGTCGCGATCTTGGCCGGACCACCGCCTCCGGAGCGATTAAAGATCAGATCTCTGGCTATGAAGGCGGTGCCAAAAGCGCCCAGCCGGCCTGGGACAGCTTTATGAAGAGCGTGCTGGAAGGCGTTCCGGAAGAACCGTTAACTCCGCCGCCGGGTATCGTCACGGTGAATATCGACCGCAGCACCGGTCAGTTGGCGAACGGGGGCAATAGCCGGGCGGAGTACTTTATTGAAGGAACCCAGCCCACCCAGCAGGCAGTCCGTGAGGTGGGCACCACCCTGACTGACGGCGGCGGTGAAACCCACGAATTGTTCTGACAAAAAAAGCGCCTGCGGGCGCTTTTTTATTGCTGCTTAGCGTGGACGCTCGTTCAGAGTCGGCCCTGGGCCTGCAGCCATTCCCGCACTAAAAACAGCGCGCTGACGTTACGGGCCTCGTTAAAATCTTCTTCATCCAGCAGCGACATCAGCTGCGCCAGCGGCCAGCGCACCTGCGGTAGCGGCTCAGGTTCATCGCCCGGCAGTGACTCCGGATAGAGATCTTCCGCCACCATGATATTCATTTTGCTGGAGAAGTAGGAGGGGGCCATACTGAGCTTCTTCAAAAACGTCAGCTTATTGGCGCCATAGCCAACCTCTTCTTTCAGCTCGCGATTGGCCGCTTCATCCACGGTTTCACCTGGATCAATCAGCCCTTTGGAGAAGCCCAGCTCGTAGGACTCCGTCCCCACGGCATACTCACGAATCAAAATAATGTGATCATCCACAATCGGCACAATCATCACCGCTTCACGGGTGGAAGGCCGCATACGTTCATAAACGCGACGCACACCGTTGCTGAACTCCAGATCGACGCTTTCGACATTAAAGAGGCGCGAACGGGCGACAGTTTCAACATTGAGAATGGTGGGTTTTTGTAATGATTTGCTCATTGTCATCGGTCTATGCTGTGATTAAGCAGTCATTGTGCGATACGCAACACGCTTTCGGCAATCCAAATTGCTACTTATTTACAGAGTTGTAACCTTTTCCCTGCAGGGGGAAAAGTAATAAAGATAAAAAAGTCAATAGCTTGAATTCGCTTTGAGAATTTACCGATTTCTGCGCTTTAACGTTTTTGGTAAGCTTGTGCGCTGCTGCATGACATATTCACTACCCTGTAAGCAGGTGCGCCGCTAACACTGCAGCTTGACGTTAGTCTTCACGTTCACCGACGATTTCGTAAGAAAAAAATAACTTTGATGGGATGGGCATGGGCACCTTTCTGATATTCCTTACAGCTCTGCTAATCTGCGTATTGCTCATCGGATGGTGGTATCGCGCTCACGCCAGACGCCGCCGACTCCCCCTACTGCACGCCTTTAGCGACGCTACCACGCGGCAGCTTCCTGCGGATGAGCGCCAGGCTATTGAGAAGTATGTTGCCGAGTTGAGCCACGCCCAGCAGGTGCCGGCGTCCGGTGCGACCAGCGCGCCTGTCGCTCTGGCGCTGAACGAACAGAGTGATACCGTCTATGCGGTGACACGCGCCATCACCCGCTACGGGATCACCACCGACGCGCCGAATAAATGGCGCTATTTCCTCGATTCGGTTGAAGTTCATCTGCCGCCGTTCTGGGAACAGCATATCAACGATGAAAACAGCGTCGAGCTGATCCCCACCGACAGCCTGCCGCTGGTTATCACCCTTAACGGTCATAGCCTGAGCGACTATCGCCAGGAAGCGCAAAGCTACGCCCTGGAACGCGCTTCGGCCACCCAGGCCTCCATTCGCGGCGAAGAGAGCGAGCAGGTAGAGTTGCGGCAGATCCGTCGGGAAACGCCTGAAGAACACGCTCTGAATCGCCCGGACGGGCTGCGCGAAGCGATCCTGATCGTCGCCTCCTTTCTGTTCTTTTATTTCAGCCTGATTGGGCCAGCTGTCTTTACCCCCTGGCTGGTCGCCGCAGGTTTGTTGCTGCTCGCCGCCGGACTGTGGGGGATTTATGCCCCGCCGCGTCGCGCCGCGCTGCGCGAAATCCATTGCCTGCGGGGCGTCCCTAAGCGCTGGGGATTGTTTGGCGAAAACGATCAGGAGCAGATCAATAACATCTCGCTGGGCATTATCGATCTCATCTATCCGCGCCACTGGCAACCCTGGATTGCCCAGGACCTGGGGCAGCAGACCGATATTGATATCTATCTCAACCGCCACGTGGCCCGTCAGGGACGCTACCTGTCGCTTCATGATGAAGTGAAAAACTTCCCGCTGCAGTACTGGCTACGCAGCGCGATTATCGCCGCCGGCGCCCTGGTGGTGGTGATTATGCTGTGGGCCAGCGTACCGTTGAATATGCCGTTTAAGTTCACCCTGTCGTGGCTCAAGGGCGCGCAAACGATTGAAGCCACTACCGTCAGCCAGCTGGAAAAAGCCCATGTGCGCATTGGCGATACGCTGCGCCTGACCGGTACCGGGATGTGTAATATCCGCACGCCGGGCAGTTGGTCCGCCAAAGAGGATTCGCCGTTCCTGCCTTTCGATTGTTCACAGATTGTGTGGAACGACGCCCCTCCTCTGCCGCTGCCGGAGTCTGACATTGTCAGCAAAGCGACCGCCCTGATGCAGTCCGTCCAGCGCCAGCTGCACCCGGAAACCGACGATGATTCCCGCGTCAGCCCTGCCCTACGCTCCGCCATTCAGAAATCAGGCATGGTGCTACTGGATGATTTCGGCGATATCGTGCAGAAAACTAACGATCTCTGCTCGGCAAAGGATGATTGCCTGCGGCTGAAGAATGCGTTGGTCAATCTTGGCAATACCCGTAACTGGGAAACGTTAACCAAGCGCGCCACCGCCGGCAAGCTGGATGGCGTGAACGTGCTGCTGCGGCCGGTCAGCGCCGAGTCGCTGGAGAATCTGGTGACCACCTCAACCGCGCCCTTTGTGATACGCGAAACCTCGCGGGCCGCGCAGGCGCTGAACAGCCCGGCTCCCGGCGGTTTTCTTATCGCCAGCGATGAGGGCAGCGTACTGGTCAATCAGCCGTGGCCGGCGGTGAGTCTGTATGATTATCCGGCCCATGAGCAGTGGGGCGAACTGCGGCGGCTGGCCGGTATGCTCATGCATACCCCCTTCCATGCCGAAGGTATCGTTACCAACCTGTTTACTGACGCCAACGGCACGCAGCATATCAACCTGCATCGCATCCCCGACCGCAGCGGCCTGTGGCGTTATCTGGGCATCACCCTGCTGCTGCTGTCAATGGTGGGGTGCATGGCTTACCACGCCGTGCAGGCCCTGCGTCGTTATCAACGCCATCGTCAGCGTATGGAAGAGATTCAGAAATATTACGAAAGCTGCCTTAATCCGGTTTTGCTCCCCTCATCTGACTCGCAAGATTAATTTTCCCGGCGACAGGGTGTGATACCCTGTCGCCCATTTTCCGCTCGCTGGAGAGTCATCATGCACTTTGATATCGCCTGGCAGGAGGTCGATACCGTTCTGCTGGATATGGACGGCACGCTCCTGGACCTCGCCTTCGACAACTACTTCTGGCAAACGCTGGTGCCTGAAACCTGGGGGGCCGCCCGCGGCCTCAATTTGCAGGAGGCGAAAGACGCCATGCGCCAGGAGTATCACGCCGTGCAGCATACGCTAAACTGGTACTGTCTGGATTACTGGAGCGAGCGCCTGGGTTTGGATATTTGTGCGATGACCAGCGAACAAGGTCCGCGCGCCACGCTGCGCGAGGATACCGTGCCGTTCCTTGATGCGCTCAAGGCCTGCGGTAAGCGACGCATTCTGTTGACCAATGCCCATCCCCACAATCTGGCGGTGAAGCTCAAACACACCGGCCTGGACGCGCACCTTGATTTATTACTTTCCACCCACACATTTGGTTATCCGAAAGAGGATCAGCGTCTGTGGCGCGCCGTGGCGGAGGAAACTGGCCTTGAGGCGCACAAAACGCTGTTTGTCGACGACAGCGAGGCGATACTGGATGCCGCGAGGGAGTTTGGCATTCGTTACTGCCTGGGTATTACCAATCCTGACTCCGGACTGGCGGAAAAGCAGTATCTGCGCCATCCGGGGCTGAATGATTACCGACGACTGATCCCTTCGCTTACCCCGAAGGAGAGGCGATGAAAGAGAAGCCCACCGAAACCGTCAGACTGGACAAATGGCTTTGGGCCGCCCGCTTTTACAAAACCCGCGCGCTGGCGCGGGAAATGATTGAAGGCGGCAAGGTTCATTACAACGGACAACGTAGCAAACCCGGAAAAATCGTCGAACTCGACGCCATTCTGACGCTGCGCCAGGGCAACGACGAGCGGACGGTGCGCATTATCGGTATTACCGAACAGCGCCGCCCGGCAAGCGAAGCCGTCAACCTGTATGAAGAGACGGCGGAGAGTATCGAGAAGCGTGAAAAAATGGCCCTGGCGCGCAAAATGAACGCCCTGACCATGCCGCACCCTGACAGACGTCCGGACAAGAAAGAGCGCCGCGACCTGATGAGATTTAAACACGGCGAGAGTGAATAACTCGCGCCAGAAAGAGAGATGATTATGACTCAACACGATCAATTACATCGTTATCTGTTTGAAAACTATGCCGTGCGCGGCGAGCTGGTGACGGTGTCGGAAACCCTGGAACAGATTCTGGCGAATCACACCTATCCCCAACCGGTCAAAACGGTGCTGGCGGAGCTGTTGGTCGCCACCAGTCTGCTGACCGCGACGCTGAAGTTTGCCGGCGACATTACCGTACAGCTGCAGGGGGATGGCCCTTTACAGCTGGCGGTGATCAACGGCAATAACCAGCAGCAGCTGCGCGGCGTCGCGCGCGTGCAAGGCGAGATTGCGGACGATGCGGATCTGAAAACGATGGTCGGCAACGGCTACCTGGTCATTACCATCTCTCCGGAAGAAGGTGAGCGCTATCAGGGCGTGGTCGGTCTGGAAGGCGATACGCTGGCCGCCTGCCTGGAAGATTATTTCCAGCGTTCAGAGCAGCTGCCGACGCGCCTTATCATCCGCACCGGCGATCATGAAGGCCAGCCGATGGCGGGCGGGATGCTGCTGCAGGTGATGCCGGCGCAGGATGCCCAGACTGCCGACTTCGAGCACCTGGCGACGCTTACCGAGACCATTAAGGCGGAAGAGCTGTTCACCCTGCCGGCAAATGATGTGCTGTGGCGTCTGTACCATGAAGAAGAAGTCACTGTCTACGACCCGCAGAGCGTGGAGTTCAAGTGCACCTGCTCCCGCGAACGCTGCGCCGGCGCGCTGAAGACGCTGCCGGATGAAGAGATTGATAGCATCCTCGCCGACGAAGGCGAAATTGATATGCACTGCGACTACTGCGGTAACCACTATATCTTCAATGCCATGGACATCGCCGAGATCCGTAATAACGCCTCTCCGGCCGATCCGCAGGTTCATTAATCCCGCATCTTTCTCAGGCACAGGGCGGCAATGTTGTTTGTCGCGTTGTGCCTGACTTTTAATTTATTCGCGAGTTGAATCGATTTTCCCTGAAAGAGTTACGTAATTTAATTTCAGGAAAGCGATTACATTCACATTTCGGCAGTTTTTTTAATTACTTTTTAACCATTGAGAAACATCTAACCCCACCATCCGCCCATTTCCTGAGATAATCCACTCCACTTCGTGACAGGAGTCACCGTTTTTATCGTCATTCTGAGGAATGTCGAGATACGTAAATCTATGAGCCTGGTCGCGGTCAATACCCGGCAATTAACCCTACAATTTACAGCAGTACATCTTGGCTAAGGAGCAGTGACATGCGCGTTAATCATGGTTTAACCCCGCAGGATCTCAAGGCTTATGGTATCAATGACGTCCAGGATATCGTCCACAACCCCAGCTACGACATGTTGTTTCAGGAAGAGCTCGACCCGAACCTGGAAGGCTACGAACGTGGCGTATTAACCACTCTGGGTGCTATCGCCGTCGACACGGGCATTTTTACCGGTCGTTCTCCGAAAGATAAGTATCTCGTGCGCGACGACACCACCCGCGACACCGTCTGGTGGTCCGATAAAGGCAAAGGTAAAAACGACAACAAGCCGCTTTCGCAGGAAACCTGGCAGCATCTGAAAGGGCTGGTGACCCAGCAACTGTCCGGTAAACGCCTGTTTATCGTCGACGCTTTCTGCGGCGCCAACGCCGATACCCGTCTCAACGTACGTTTCATTACCGAAGTGGCCTGGCAGGCGCACTTCGTTAAAAACATGTTCATCCGTCCGAGCGATGAAGAGCTGGCTGAATTCGAGCCCGACTTCATCGTGATGAACGGCGCGAAATGCACCAATCCGCAGTGGAAAGAGCAGGGCCTCAATTCGGAAAACTTCGTCGCCTTCAACCTCACCGAGCGCATTCAGTTGATCGGCGGCACCTGGTACGGCGGCGAGATGAAGAAAGGGATGTTCTCGATCATGAACTACCTGCTGCCGCTGAAGGGCATCGCCTCCATGCACTGCTCAGCCAACGTCGGCGAGAAAGGCGATGTCGCCATTTTCTTCGGCCTCTCAGGCACCGGCAAAACCACCCTCTCCACCGACCCGAAACGCCGCCTGATTGGCGATGACGAACATGGCTGGGATGACGACGGCGTGTTTAACTTCGAAGGGGGCTGCTACGCCAAGACCATCAAGCTCTCTGAAGCGGCCGAGCCGGATATCTATCACGCCATCCGCCGCAACGCCCTGCTGGAAAACGTGGTGGTACGCGCCGACGGCACGGTCGATTTCGATGACGGTTCAAAGACCGAAAATACCCGCGTCTCCTACCCCATCGACCACATCGACAACATTGTTAAGCCGGTGTCTAAAGCGGGTCACGCTACCAAAGTGATCTTCCTGACGGCCGATGCGTTCGGCGTCCTGCCGCCGGTCTCCCGCCTGACCGCTGACCAGACGCAGTACCATTTCCTGTCCGGGTTTACCGCCAAACTGGCCGGCACCGAGCGCGGCGTAACCGAACCCACGCCAACCTTCTCCGCCTGCTTCGGCGCCGCCTTCCTGTCGCTGCACCCGACGCAGTACGCCGAAGTGCTGGTCAAACGCATGCAGGCGGCTGGCGCGCAGGCTTATCTGGTCAATACCGGCTGGAACGGCACCGGCAAGCGCATCTCGATTAAAGATACCCGCGCGATCATCGACGCCATCCTCAATGGCTCGCTGGACAACGCGGAGACCTTTACCCTGCCGATGTTTAACCTGCAGATCCCGACGGCGCTCCCGGGCGTGGATACCCACATCCTCGATCCGCGCAGCACCTATGGTTCCCCGGAGCAGTGGCAGGAAAAAGCCGACCAGCTGGCGAAGCTGTTTATTGAGAATTTTGAGAAGTATACCGATACGCCAGCGGGCGCCGCGCTGGTGGCGGCAGGACCGCAGCGCTAACGGGCGCAAAGGTGAAAAAGCCGGGCTTGCCCGGCTTTTTATTGTGCAACATCCTGAGCAGCTAACCGCGGGCGCGATCAGCTCTCCCTGGCGGGTTTCATCGGCGCCAGCATCCGGTGCACCGGCAGCCAGGCGCGGATCAGTAACCCGCCGCGTTCGCTGGAGCCAATCTCCAGCCGGCCGTTGTGATTGTCGATAATACGCTGAACAATCGCCAACCCCAGCCCGGTGCCGCTGGTGCTGCGGGCGCTGTCGCCGCGTACAAACGGCTGAAACAGGTGCTCCCGCTGCTCAGGTTTAATCCCCGGTCCATCATCTTCTACCTGGAACCAGGCCCGGCTCGCTTCGCTGCCGCTGCTGACCTTGATCCAGCCATTGCCATAGCGGGCCGCGTTGACCACCATATTCGCCAGCGCGCGCTTGATAGACAGCGGGTGCATACGTACCGGAATTTCGCCGGCCTGCAGGGCGGTGGCGATTTCCCGCTCATAGCCGCTCTCCGCAGCGATCACTTCCCCCAGCACCGCATTCAGATCCGCCAGCTCCATCGGCATCTCCTGCCCGGTGCGCAGATAGTCGATAAACTGCTCGATGATGGCGTTGCACTCTTCAATATCTTTGTTGATCGACTCCGCGAGATAGCCGTCCTGCTCGCCCATCATCTCGGTGGCCAGACGAATGCGGGTCAGCGGAGTACGTAAATCGTGGCTGACCCCGGCCATCAGCAGCGTACGGTCGTCAGCCAGCTGCTTCACGCCCGCCGCCATATGGTTAAAGGCGCGCGTCACCGAACGCACTTCGGAGGCGCCATACTCGCGCAGCGGCGGCGGAATAATGCCGCGCCCGACCTGCAGCGCCGCGTGCTCCAGATCCACCAACGGGCGGTTCTGAATACGAATAAACAGCCAGGCGCCGCCTATCGCCAGCAGCATGATCGCCAGGGTATAGCGGAACAGCGGCGAGAAGTCGCCCTGATGGATCTCGGTCAGCGGCACCCGCACCCAGATATTGGGCGACAGCCAGGTCTTCAGCCACACCACAGGGGAGCTTTTATTGACCTCTACCCGCACCTCTGTGGGGCCACCAAGCTGATGGGCCATCTGCTGACTTAAGAATTCATAATGCTGCGCCCAGCGCAGGCCTGCGTCTTCCGCCGCTTCATTGGAATAGAGCGAAATCCCCAGCTCGCGATAAATTTCACGACGAAACGCCGGGGGCACCACCAGCTGGGTGCCATCCTCCAGCTGCAGTTTGTCGGTCATCAGCATACGCACTTCGTAGGCTAACACTTTATTAAACTGCTGGAGACTCGGCAGGATCGCGAAATTCAGTACCACCAGATAGGTCGTCACCAGGCTGACGAACAGCAAGGTGACGATCAGGAGCAGTGTGCGAGCAAAGGAGCTGCGCGGCGAAAAGCGCACGCGTTTCATGCCTTAGAACCGTCCGGGACGAAGACGTAGCCCAGACCCCAGACGGTCTGGATGTAGCGCGGATGCGCCGGGTCCTCTTCCACCATGCGGCGCAGGCGGGAGATCTGTACGTCGATGGAGCGCTCCATCGCAGAGTATTCGCGGCCGCGGGCGAGGTTCATCAGCTTATCGCGCGACAGCGGCTCACGGGGATGGCTCACCAGCGCCTTCAGGACCGCGAATTCGCCGCTGGTCAACGGCATCGGCTCGTCTTCACGGAACATCTCGCGGGTGCCTAAATTCAGTTTGAATTTACCAAAGGCGATAACCGCCTCTTCCTGCGACGGCGCGCCCGGCAGCTCGTTCGCCTGGCGGCGCAGCACCGCCCGGATGCGGGCCAGCAGTTCGCGCGGGTTAAACGGCTTCGGAATATAGTCGTCAGCCCCGATCTCCAGACCCACGATCCGATCGACCTCTTCGCCTTTCGCCGTCACCATAATGATCGGCATCGGGTTACTCTGGCTGCGCAGACGACGGCAGATAGAGAGACCATCTTCGCCCGGCAGCATCAGATCCAGCACCATCAGGTGGAAGGATTCACGGGTTAACAGACGATCCATCTGTTCGGCGTTCGCCACGCTACGAACCTGGAAGCCCTGCTCGGTCAGATAACGCTCGAGCAGCGCACGCAGGCGCATGTCGTCATCCACAACCAGAATCTTATAATTCTCTTGCATTGTTTGTACTCCCAAAGGTTCACTGCGATAGTCAGTGCGTATTCTCAAAAAAGCCCGGCGCGCTCACCAGCTAAATCTGGTATATATTCCAGGCTAAATTGTTACAAAGCATATTTAACAGCAGGTTAAGTATACATTTAATCATAAGACACAGTATTTATCCTGTCGGTATTATTACGCGCTACAAATTGTGCGCAACGACAGACAGTCAGAAGGTTGAACTCACGATGAAAACGCCGCTGATCACCCGCGAGGGATATGAAAAACTGAAGCAGGAGATGGACTACCTGTGGCGCCAGGAGCGTCCGGAAGTGACCAAAAAGGTGACCTGGGCCGCCAGCCTCGGCGACCGCAGCGAGAACGCGGACTACCAGTACAACAAAAAGCGCCTGCGGGAGATCGATCGCCGGGTCCGCTATCTGACCAAATGTCTGGAACAGTTGAAAATCGTCGATTACTCGCCGCAACAGGAAGGTAAAGTCTTCTTCGGCGCCTGGGTAGAGATTGAAAACGATGAAGGCGATATCAAGCGCTTTCGCATCGTCGGTTACGATGAAATTTTTGGCCGCAAAGACTATATCTCCATCGACTCGCCGATGGCGCGCGCACTGTTAAAAAAAGAGGTTGGCGATCTGGCCATCGTCAACACGCCGGCGGGCGAAGCCAGCTGGTATGTCAACGAGATCGAATACGTTAAATAGACAAGAACTTTCCGAGAGACGCCCGGCGCGGCTGGTATTTTTAGCCGTCAGTCCGTATAACTAGTCCCTGTTTTTTGACCCTAAAGATGAATTAAAAGCCATGATGAATGATTCGCTCTGCCGCATTATTGCGGGTGAACTTCAGGCCAGAGCCGAACAGGTAGAAGCTGCCGTTCGCCTGCTTGATGAAGGGAACACCGTGCCGTTTATTGCACGTTATCGTAAAGAAGTCACCGGCGGTCTGGATGACACGCAGCTGCGTAATCTGGAAACTCGCCTCGGCTATCTGCGCGAACTCGAAGACCGTCGTCAGGCGATCCTCAAATCCATCGCTGAACAGGGCAAACTGACCGACGCGCTGGAAAAAGCCATCAACACCACGCTCAGCAAAACCGAACTGGAAGATCTCTACCTGCCCTACAAGCCGAAGCGCCGTACACGCGGCCAGATCGCTATCGAAGCCGGGCTCGAACCGCTGGCTGACATGCTGTGGAACGAACCGGCCCACGATCCGGAAGCGGAGGCCGCAAAATATATTGATGCCGATAAGGGCGTAGCCGACAGCAAAGCGGCCCTGGACGGCGCGCGCTATATTCTGATGGAGCGGTTTGCCGAAGACGCCGCGCTGCTGGCGAAGGTCCGTGACTATCTGTGGAAAAACGCCCACCTGGTCTCCACCGTCGTCAGCGGTAAAGAAGAGGAAGGCGCTAAATTCCGCGACTACTTCGATCACCATGAACCGATCGCCACCGTGCCGTCGCATCGCGCGCTGGCGATGTTCCGCGGTCGCAACGAAGGCGTCCTGCAGCTCTCTTTAAACGCTGACCCGCAGTTTGACGAGCCGCCGAAAGAGAGCCACGGCGAGCAAATTATTATCGACCACCTGGGCCTGCGCCTGAATAACGCCCCGGCGGACAGCTGGCGTAAAGGCGTCGTCAGCTGGACCTGGCGGATCAAAGTCCTGATGCATCTCGAAACCGAGCTGATGGGCACCGTGCGCGAACGCGCGGAGGACGAGGCAATCAACGTCTTCGCCCGCAACCTGCACGATCTGCTGATGGCCGCGCCCGCCGGGCTGCGCGCCACCATGGGACTCGATCCGGGCCTGCGCACCGGGGTGAAAGTGGCCGTCGTCGACGCCACCGGTAAACTGGTCGCTACCGATACCATCTATCCCCACACCGGCCAGGCCGCCAAAGCGGCCGTCGCCGTCGCCGCGCTGTGTGAGAAGTACAACGTTGAGCTGGTGGCCATCGGCAACGGTACCGCCTCGCGTGAAACCGAGCGTTTCTTCCTCGACGTGCAGAAACAGTTCCCGAAGGTCACCGCCCAGAAGGTGATCGTCAGCGAAGCCGGGGCTTCCGTTTACTCCGCCTCCGAGCTGGCGGCGCAGGAGTTTCCGGACCTCGACGTGTCGCTGCGCGGCGCGGTCTCCATCGCCCGCCGTCTGCAGGATCCCCTGGCCGAGCTGGTGAAAATCGACCCAAAATCCATTGGCGTCGGCCAGTATCAGCACGACGTCAGCCAGACCCAGCTGGCGCGTAAGCTGGACGCGGTGGTGGAAGACTGTGTGAACGCCGTCGGCGTTGACCTGAACACCGCCTCCGTTCCGCTGCTGACCCGCGTCGCCGGCCTGACCCGCATGATGGCGCAGAACATCGTCGCCTGGCGCGACGAGAATGGTCAGTTCCAAAACCGCCAGCAGCTGCTGAAAGTCAGCCGTCTGGGGCCGAAAGCCTTTGAACAGTGCGCGGGCTTCCTGCGTATCAACCACGGCGACAACCCTCTGGATGCCTCCACCGTTCACCCGGAAGCTTACCCGGTGGTCGAACGTATTCTGGCCGCCACCCAGCAGGCGCTGAAAGATCTGATGGGCAATAGCAGTGCGCTGCGCCACCTGAAGGCAGTGGACTTCACCGATGAGAAGTTTGGCGTCCCGACGGTCACCGACATTATCAAAGAGCTGGAAAAACCGGGCCGCGATCCGCGTCCGGAGTTTAAGACCGCGAAGTTCGCCGATGGTGTGGAGACCATGAATGACCTGCTGCCGGGAATGATTCTGGAAGGTGCCGTCACCAACGTCACCAACTTCGGCGCGTTTGTTGATATCGGCGTTCATCAGGACGGACTGGTACACATTTCGTCGCTTTCTGACCGGTTTGTTGAGGATCCGCACACCGTGGTGAAAGCGGGCGACATCGTCAAGGTCAAAGTGATGGAAGTCGATCTGCCGCGTAAGCGTATCGCCCTGACCATGCGTCTCGACGAGCAGCCGGGCGACAGCAACGCCCGCCGCGGCGGTGGTCAGGAGCGCCCGCAGGGTAACCGCCCGGCCGCGAAAGCCGCCAAACCCCGCGGTCGCGAGGCGCAGCCTGCCGGCAACAGCGCGATGATGGATGCCCTCGCCGCAGCGATGGGTAAAAAACGCTAAACTCTCCCTGCCCCTTTTTCAGGGGCAGTTTTTTTTCATGACCAGGCCATCGCCATCACGCGCAAAACAGCTTCAGTTGTTTCTGATAACCTGCTTTTATTCCACGCCTGAAAGGCAGCGAAATTAATATTTTCATTTCGTTAACTTCAGAAACCTTAATTAAACATTAGATCGCCGAAATAATATTTCGCGCATTTTTGATTACAGGCTGACTTTGCGGCATATCAATAAAAAGGTGATTTTCACTTTAAAAATAGCCTGCAGCGCATCATATGTATTGATGATAAAAACCATTCTCATTATCATCGATTACAGAACGTTTTTTCTTTTTTCGTTGGCTACGGTCCCCGGCGCAACTGCCTCCAGGCGTCCGGAAAATTCTTCTTCGGTTAGCGATAGACAAGTAGGCCCTATGCAATTCACACCTGATAGTGCGTGGAAAATTACCGGTTTTTCTCGCGATATTAGCCCAGCATACCGTCAGAAACTGCTCTCCCTCGGCATGCTGCCCGGTTCCTCTTTTCATGTGGTTCGCGTGGCGCCGCTCGGCGATCCTGTTCATATTGAAACCCGACGCGTCAGTCTGGTATTACGCAAAAAAGATCTCGCCTTAATCGAACTGGAAGCGGTTGCACAATAACGGCTGGCCCGGCACAAGAGTCTGAAATATGCAAAAATTAACCGTTGGTTTAATTGGTAATCCTAATTCCGGAAAGACCACCTTATTTAATCAGCTGACCGGCGCTCGCCAGCGTGTGGGCAACTGGGCTGGGGTGACCGTTGAGCGTAAAGAGGGGATTTTCGCCACCACTGACCACCAGGTCACGCTGGTCGACCTCCCGGGAACCTACTCCCTGACCACCATCTCCTCGCAGACCTCGCTGGACGAGCAGATTGCCTGCCACTACATCCTGAGCGGCGACGCCGACATGCTGATTAACGTGGTCGATGCCTCCAACCTCGAGCGCAACCTCTATCTGACGCTGCAGCTGCTCGAGCTGGGGATCCCCTGCGTCGTCGCGCTGAACATGCTGGATATCGCCGAAAAGCAGCAGGTGCGGATCGATATCGACGCCCTCGCCGCCCGTCTCGGTTGCCCGGTCATTCCGTTGGTATCGACTCGCGGACGGGGGATCGAAGCGCTGAAGATCGCCCTCGACCGTCATCAGGCGAACAGCGATCTTGAGCTGGTCCACTATCCGCAGCCGCTGCTGCGCGAAGCTGACCTGCTGGCGCAGCAGATGTCAGCGCAGATCCCGACCCGGCAGCGGCGCTGGCTGGGTCTGCAGATGCTGGAGGGCGATATCTACAGCCGGGCCTATGCCGGCGACGCCGCCGATAAACTGGATATCGCTCTGGCGAATCTCAGCGACGAGATCGACGACCCGGCGCTGCACATCGCTGACGCGCGCTATCAGACCATCGCCGCCATTTGCGACGCCGTCAGCAATACCCTGACCGCCGAACCAAGCCGCTTCACCGCCGCGATGGACAAAGTGATCCTCAACCGCTTCCTCGGGTTGCCGATTTTTCTCTTTGTCATGTACTTGATGTTCCTGCTGGCGATCAACATCGGCGGCGCGCTGCAGCCGATTTTCGATGCCGGCTCGGTCGCGATCTTTGTGCATGGCATTCAATGGCTGGGTTACACCCTGCACTTCCCGGACTGGCTGACCGTGTTCCTCGCCCAGGGGATCGGCGGCGGTATCAACACCGTGCTGCCGCTGGTGCCGCAGATCGGCATGATGTATCTGTTTCTCTCCTTCCTTGAGGACTCCGGCTACATGGCGCGCGCCGCCTTTGTGATGGATCGCCTGATGCAAGCCCTCGGCCTGCCGGGGAAATCCTTCGTCCCGCTGATTGTCGGTTTTGGCTGCAACGTGCCGTCGGTGATGGGCGCCCGCACCCTTGACGCGCCGCGCGAGCGTCTGATGACCATTATGATGGCGCCGTTTATGTCCTGCGGCGCGCGGCTGGCGATCTTCGCCGTCTTCGCGGCCGCCTTCTTTGGTCAGAACGGCGCGCTGGCGGTCTTCTCGCTCTATGTGCTGGGCATTGTGATGGCCATCCTCACCGGCCTGATGCTGAAGCACACCATTATGCGCGGCGAAGCCTCGCCGTTCGTGATGGAGCTGCCGGTGTACCACGTCCCGCATATCAAGAGCCTGATTATCCAGACCTGGCAGCGCCTGAAAGGCTTTGTGCTGCGCGCCGGGAAGGTGATCGTCATCGTCAGCATCTTCCTCAGCGCGCTGAACAGCTTCTCACTGAGCGGTAAGGTCGTCGACAACATCAACGACTCCGCGCTGGCCTCGGTGAGCCGGGTCATTACGCCGGTGTTTAAACCGATCGGCGTGCATGAAGATAACTGGCAGGCCACCGTCGGCCTGTTTACCGGCGCGATGGCGAAAGAGGTGGTAGTGGGTACGCTGAACACCCTCTATACCGCCGAAGATATCCAGAATGAGGAATTCAATCCGCAGACCTTCAGTCTCGGCGAAGAACTGCTCGCCGCCGTCGATGAGACATGGCAGGGACTGAAAGACACCTTCAGCCTCAGCGTCCTGGCCAACCCCATCGAAGCCAGCAAAGGCGATGGCGAAATGGCCACCGGCGCCATGGGGGTGATGGGCAGTAAATTTGGCAGCGCGGCGGCGGCATACAGCTACCTGATCTTCGTCCTGCTCTATATTCCCTGCATCTCGGTGATGGGCGCCATCGCCCGCGAATCAAGCCGCGGCTGGATGACCTTCTCCATCCTGTGGGGGCTGAATATCGCCTATTCGCTCTCGACGCTCTATTACCAGACCGTTAGCTTTAGCGATCACCCGCGCTACAGTCTGGTATGTATCCTGGCGGTAGTGTTGTTCAACGTGGTGCTCTTCGGCCTGTTGCGCCGGGCGCGCAGCAGGGTGGACGTCTCGCTGCTGGCCACGCGAAAAACGCCGGCCTCCTGCTGTTCCAGCCCGGCTGGCGATTGCCACTAAGGAGGGACTGTGGCGTCGTTAATGGAAGTCCGCGATATGCTGGCCCTGCAGGGCCGCATGGAGGCGAAACAGCTCAGTGCTCGCCTGCAGACACCTCAGCCGCTGATTGACGCCATGCTTGAGCGAATGGAAGCCATGGGTAAGGTGGTCCGGATCAGCGAAACGAGCGAGGGCTGCCTCTCCGGCAGCTGTAAAAGTTGCCCTGAAGGGAAAGCGGCGTGCCGGCAGGAGTGGTGGGCGCTGCGATGAAAGGAGTCAGGCCAGGTCGCGCAACGAGGTAAAACGAGTAAGACAGCTATGAAAAACGGGCCAGCAGGCCCGTTTTCTTATGACTGGATTATTTATAAACGTCAGCGTTCGCGTGTACGGTTTTTTCGTTTTTCTGCCCGGCAATCACCACAAAGTATTTCCCACCCAGCTCATCGGCTTTTTTCGACAGATCGCGTCGGGCGTCCATCGGCGACGTCGTCCTGGAGGTCGTAATGCTACCGACCTTGGTCAGATTCATCTTCGCCACGTCTTCTTTTTGGATCTCTTTCGCGGCGAATGCGCCGAAAGAGAGGGTGCCTATCACCAGAGATGCAACCATTCCTGTAACAAGTTTCATAGCCTCTACTCTCCATAAGGTTGTTATTGTAGGTCACGGTGGCGGATTGAAATAATCAACCACCGTAACAACCTAAGTATTGCTAGGAATGGCCCTTTTACCATGGCGCGGCAAAAAAAATTACCCCAGCCGCGTCTTCAGCGCCAGCAGCGGCTCGCAGAAGGCCGCGGGATGGGAAACAAACGGCGCATGCGCGGCCTTATCGAAGAGGATTGACTCGCTTTCCGGCCACAGGTCATCCAGCAACGGGACGATCTTGCGCGGCACCAGTCCATCCAGCCGGCCATACAGCCGCAGAAACGGCATCGGCAGCCTGACCAGCGCCTGACGCAGATCGACGGTTCTGAGGATCTCCAGTCCGCCATTCAGCGCCTCGGCGGAAGGCATCGGCAGCGAGAGCACCGCCTGCTTTAACGCCCGCGCATCCTGACGCGCGCTCTCTGTGCCCATGGTTTGCAGGGCGAGGAATCGCTCGACGGTGCGCTGGAAATCGTCGCTCAGCTGCTGCTGAAATCCGGCCAGCACCTCGGGCTTGATGCCGGGCCAGTCGTCACGAGCCGCGAAACAGGGGGAAGAGGCAACCGTCACCAGCGCCTGCACGCGTTCCGGACGCATAATCGCGACCTGGCTGGCCACCAGCCCGCCCAGGCTCCAGCCCAGCCACACCGCCTGTGGAGGGGCCTGCTCCAGCACCCGCTGCGCCATCGCCTCCAGCGACATCGCCCCAAACCCGCCGCTGCGGCCATAGCCCGGCAGATCCACCAGGTGGAGGGTAAAATGCGAAGCCAGCTGCGGCGTGATGCAATCCCATACCTGAGCGTTCAGCCCCCAGCCGTGCAGCAGCACAAGATGACAATCTCCTTCGCCGATTGTTTGCCACCAGATGTCGTTCATCCGTTACCGTTCTCTTTTTACTGGACAGAAGGCCAAATATGCTAACAGCACACAGCTTATGCTGGCTATGCCAAATGCCGCTGGCAGTCGCCCGCTGGGGGATCTGCTCCCGCTGCAGCCGCGCCCTGCTCGCCTGTCCCCCGCTCTGCCCGCAGTGCGGCCTGCCGGCGGCGGCATCCCGTCACCCCTGCGGCCGCTGCCTGCAAAAGCCGCCTCCCTGGCATCGGCTGGTGGCGGTCAATGACTATCGCCCGCCGCTGAGCGGTCTGGTGCAGCAGCTGAAGTTTCACCATCGCCCGGAGCTGGGCCCCGCCCTCGCGCGTCTGCTGCTGCAGCGCCTTCTGCAGCGTGACGATTTGCCGCCAGTAGACGCTCTGGTCGGCGTGCCGCTATGGCATCGCCGTCGCTGGCGCCGGGGTTATAATCAGTGCGACGAACTGTGCCGACCGTTAGCCCGCTGGCGAGGATGCGTCTGGCATCGCGAAGGCCTGACTCGCCAGCGAGCCGGCGCCGTCCAACATTCGCTCAATGCCCGCCAGCGCAGGCAGAACCTGAAAAATGCCTTTCAGCTTGAATTTGCCGTGCAGGGACTCCATATCGCTCTGGTGGATGATGTCGTCACGACCGGCAGCACCGTCGCCGAGATATCCCGCCTGCTTTTGCGAAACGGCGCCGCGACGGTTCAGGTATGGTGTTTGTGCCGTACCTTGTAGACCCCCGCTGATGGGCGTATTATAACCCAGTAAAATAGTCAACTATTAGGCCAACGCTATGATCCGTATTTCCGATGCTGCACAAGCGCACTTTGCCAAACTGCTGGCAAATCAGGAAGAAGGGACGCAAATTCGCGTATTTGTGATTAATCCCGGCACCCCAAACGCTGAGTGCGGCGTATCCTACTGCCCACCGGATGCGGTGGAAGACACCGACACGGCGCTGAAATTTGAACAGCTGACCGCCTATGTCGATGAGCTCAGCGCGCCCTATCTGGAAGACGCTGAAATTGATTTCGTCACTGACCAGCTCGGCTCGCAGCTGACGCTGAAAGCGCCGAACGCCAAAATGCGCAAAGTCTCTGACGATGCCCCGCTGATGGAGCGCGTCGAGTACCTGCTGCAGTCGCAGATTAACCCGCAGCTGGCAGGCCACGGCGGCCGCGTATCGCTGATGGAGATCACCGACGACGGTCTGGCTATCCTGCAGTTCGGCGGCGGATGCAACGGCTGCTCGATGGTCGACGTGACCCTGAAAGAAGGTATTGAAAAACAGCTGCTGAACGAGTTTCCGGAGCTGAAAGGGGTTCGCGATCTGACCGAGCACCAGCGCGGCGAGCACTCCTACTACTAAACCCTTCCTCCGGCGGCAGCCTGCCGCCGGATCGCCGTGATCCATTCTGTGTTACCGCGCAACATCTCCCGCTAAACGACCGGCAAAAACCGGGGAAAGAGTATGACTTAAGTCTCATATTTAACATTTTCCCACGTCAGGTGATTCTCAACCCTCACATGTTACCCGTATCATCCATTTCAGGCGCCACCGGCAAAAAAATAGCCAGCTATCCTTTCTCTGGGTAAGGATAATGCAAGCGTTTACGGCGCCAGACTATTTTGCTCCCTGACGGAGCGGATGCTCTACAGGTTCGAACTTTGACGTTACCCATAACAAATTAAGGCCAGGTAAATCATGCCATTAGTCATCGTTGCTATCGGGGTTGCCCTGTTGTTGCTGTTAATGATCCGTTTCAAAATGAACGGCTTCATTGCGCTGGTTCTGGTGGCGCTCGCCGTCGGATTAATGCAGGGTATGCCACTGGATAAAGTGATCGTCTCCATCAAAAACGGCGTTGGCGGCACCCTTGGCAGCCTCGCGCTGATCATGGGCTTCGGCGCTATGCTCGGTAAGCTGCTGGCAGACTGCGGCGGCGCCCAGCGTATCGCCACCACGCTTATCAATAAGTTCGGTAAGAAGCATATTCAGTGGGCGGTGGTCCTGACCGGCTTCACCGTTGGCTTCGCCCTGTTCTATGAAGTGGGCTTCGTGCTGATGCTGCCGCTGGTGTTCACCATCGCCGCCTCGGCCCGTATTCCGTTGCTGTACGTCGGCGTACCGATGGCAGCCGCGCTCTCCGTCACCCACGGCTTCCTGCCGCCGCATCCGGGTCCGACCGCGATCGCCACCATCTTCCATGCCGATATGGGCAAAACGCTGCTCTACGGCACCATTCTGGCTATCCCGACGGTTATCCTGGCGGGACCGGTGTTTGCGCGCTTCCTGAAAGGGATAGATAAGCCGATCCCGGAAGGCCTGCATAACCCGAAAGTGTTCACTGAAGAAGAGATGCCCGGCTTTGGCGTCAGCGTCTGGACCTCGCTGGTTCCGGTGATCCTGATGGCGATGCGCGCCGTGGCTGAGATGATCCTGCCGAAAGGCCACGCCTTCCTGCCAATTGCCGAGTTCTTCGGCGACCCGGTGATGGCCACCCTGATTGCGGTACTGATTGCCCTGTTCACCTTCGGTTTGAACCGCGGCCGCTCCATGGAGCAAATCAACGATACCCTGACCTCTTCGATTAAAATCATCGCCATGATGCTGTTGATCATCGGCGGCGGCGGCGCCTTCAAGCAGGTGCTGGTGGATAGCGGCATGGATAAATACATCGCCTCTATCATGCACGAATCGAACATGTCTCCGCTGTTTATGGCGTGGTCTATCGCCGCGGTGTTGCGTATCGCGTTGGGTTCGGCGACCGTGGCCGCCATCACCGCGGGCGGGATCGCCGCGCCGCTGATCGCCACCACCGGCGTCAGCCCGGAGCTGATGGTTATCGCCGTTGGCTCCGGCAGCGTTATCTTCTCCCATGTTAACGATCCGGGCTTCTGGCTGTTCAAAGAGTACTTTAACCTGACCATCGGCGAGACCATCAAGTCCTGGTCGGTGCTGGAAACCATTATCTCAGTCTGCGGCCTGGTGGGTTGTCTGCTGCTGGGGATGGTGGTGTAAGGTCACTCCCGCCACAGAAAAAGGCCGGTCCGCGTGAAGCGGGCCGGCCTTTTTTATCGGACATGCTCTTCGCCGCGCAGAGGAGCGCGCGGCAGGAAGTTATCAGGAGGCGGCTTTCTTGCTCGCCGCCTTGCGCCGTTTATCCAGATCCTTAATCAGCTTATTGACCCGTTCATCGGCAAACATCTGCTCCAGGGTGACGGACAGCTTCCGGCGCCAGTTCGGGTACTCGGTGCTGGTGCCCGGAATGTTAACCGGCGTCGCCATCTCCAGCCAGTCTTCCGGCTGCAGGCCCAGCAGGGCGCTGTTGCTGTCGGCAATATAACGCTGCATCCCCCGGTTGAGGATCCCCGTCATGCTCATCAGCGAGGCCTTATGGCCGGCGCGCTTGGGCAGACAGCCGTACTTATGCAGTGCGTCCAGCAGCCCTTGTTTCGCCAGCTCGCGGTCCTGGTACAGTCCGCGCAGCACCACCTCATCAGGATAGAGGCCCAGCGCTTTACCTAACGTCAGATCGCCGCTTTCCCAGTAGCCGCGGAGAGTGGGCAGGTCGTGCGTCGTCGCCACAGCCATTGATTGCTCCGGGTACAGCGCCGGCGCGCGGAACGTTTTCTCTGCATCACTCTCAAAATAGAGCACCTTATAAGAATAGACGCCGCTGTTGCGTAACTTGCTGACGATCTCCACCGGTACCGTGCCCAGATCTTCACCGATCACCATGCAGCGATGACGCTGGCTTTCCAGCGCCAGAAGCGACAGCAGATCGTCGACCGGATACTGAACGTAAGCGCCATGGTCGGCGGTTTCACCATACGGGATCCACCACAGACGCAGCACAGACATCACGTGATCGATGCGCAACGCGCCGCAGTTCTGCATATTAGCGCGCAGCAGGTCGATAAACGGCTCATAGGCGCGGGCGGCAATGATATGCGGATCCATCGGCGGCAGGCCCCAGTTCTGGCCCAGCGGGCCCAGAATATCCGGCGGCGCGCCTACGGATGCTTTCAGGCAGTACAGTTCACGATCGCACCAGGTTTCCGACCCGCCCTCGGCGACGCCCACCGCCAGGTCGCGGTAGAGGCCGATCGGCATGCCGTCACGCTGGCTGGTTTCCCAGCAGGCAGCAAACTGACTCCAGGCCAGCCACTGCAGCCAAAGATAGAAACTGACGTCATCCTCATGCTCAACGCAGAAGGCTTTCACCTCCGGGCTGTCGATATCCTGAAAGGCCTTCGGCCAGGCCGGCCAGCCCCAGCGCAGCGGGTCCTGTTGTACCTGCCAGGCGTGCAGCGCATCGAAAGCCGCCTGCCAGTAGAGGCTTTCCCCTTCGCGCAGAACAAACTCGCGGAACGCTGTCATCTGCTCATCTTCACGACGAGAGAATTGTTTCCATGCCATACGCAGCGCGGTCATTTTCAGCGTAGTGACGGCGGTATAATCCACATCGTCCGTTTCCCGCGCCGCCTGCAGTGCCTGCTGCGTTGCCGGAGACTGCCACCACGCCTGCGCCTCTTCGCTACGCTGGAAATCTTCAACCGCGTTGACGTCGATATAAATAACGTTCAGCCAGCGACGTGAAGACGGGCTATAGGGGCTGGCGCTCTCCGGGTTCGCCGGATAGAGGGCATGAATCGGGTTAAGGCCAATAAACGACCCGCCGCGGCGGGCGATTTCCGGCAGCATGGCCCGCAGATCGCCAAAATCGCCGATCCCCCAGTTTTTCTCTGAGCGCAGGGTATACAGCTGCACGCAGGTGCCCCACAGCTTTTTCCCCTCTTTCAGCGGCTGCGGCTCATAGCAGCGGGCTGGCGCGACGATAGTCCGGCAGTGCCAGCGCTCCCCCTCCTGGGTGAGGGTCAGGGAGTGGTACCCCTCCGGCAGTTTGGCCGGCAGCGGCAGCGTCTCGCCGCCGCGGGTTTTCCCTTGATACTGCTTACCGTCCTCAGTAGTCAGGATCCACTGATACTCACCGCGTCCTGCCACCGGCAGCGACATTTTTTTGCCGTGAGTGAAAATTTTCACGTTCGGCAGCGGGTTAACCGCCACTTTCGTGGCGGCGGTAGAGCGATGCATCGCATCCAGCAGGCGCTGTTTGGTGACAGCCGCGATAGACTGCGGCTTGCCGTGCGCGTTGATATAGCTGGGGCTGATGCCCGCCGCCAGCGCGGCATTATCGAGGCGTTTACTCTCCATAGGCCTTCCTTTAGCGTTTCGCCTGCCAGATACGTTGCTGATAATCGCGGATCGAGCGGTCGGAGCTGAACATGCCGCAGCGCGCGGTGTTGAGGATAGCCGCGCGGGTCCAGGCCTCCTCGTCGCGATACAGCTCATCTACCCGTTTTTGCGCCGCTACGTAGGCTTCGAAATCGGCCAGCACCAGGTACGGATCGCCGCCCTGCAGCAGGCTGTGCAGCATCTGATCGAAGGCATGCTTGTCGCCGTTGCTGTAGGTGCCGTTCTCCAGCTCCTTAAGCACCGCATCGAGCAGCTTGTCTTTTTTACGCCATTTCAGCGGATCGTAGCCTTTCGCTTTCAGGGCTTTCACCTCTTCAACCGTGTGGCCGAAGATAAAGATGTTCTCCTCGCCCACCTGCTCAGCGATTTCCACGTTAGCGCCATCCAGCGTCCCGACGGTCAGCGCGCCGTTCAGCGCCAACTTCATGTTGCCGGTGCCAGAGGCTTCTTTACCCGCGGTGGAGATCTGCTCGGAGATATCCGCCGCCGGGATCAGTTTTTCTGCTGCCGATACACAATAGTCCGGCAGGAAGACCACCTTCAGCTTATCGCCGACTTTCGGGTCGTTGTTGATCGCTTCCGCTACCTTATTGATGGCAAAAATAATGTTTTTCGCCAGATAGTAGCCCGGCGCCGCTTTCGCGCCGAACAGGAAGACGCGCGGTACGCGGTCGGACTGCGGGTTTTCGCGGATCTCTTTGTACAGCGCAAGGATATGCAGCAGGTTAAGGTGCTGACGCTTATACTCGTGCAGACGTTTGATCTGGATATCGAAGATCGCCTGCGGGTTGATCTCAATCCCGGTACGCTGCTTCACAAACTCAGCCAGATGAACTTTGTTGGCCTGCTTGATATCGCGATAAGTCTGACGGAACGCCGCATCGTCAGCATATTTTTCCAGGTTGATCAGCTGGTCGAGGTCATTGGCCCACTCTTTTTTCAGCGTCTCATCCAGCAGCGAGGCCAGCGCCGGGTTGCACTGCTTGATCCAGCGGCGCGGCGTGATGCCGTTGGTCACGTTATGGAATTTGTTCGGCCACAGCTGGTTATATTCCGGGAACAGATCTTTTACCACCAGATCCGAGTGCAGCGCCGCCACGCCGTTGACAGCAAAGCCGCCCACCACGCACATGTTGGCCATCCGAACCTGTTTGTCATGCACCACCGCCAGCTTCGCCCAGACCTGCTTATCGCCCGGCCAGGTTTTGTCCACCAGCTGTTTAAAGCGGTCGTTGATCTCTTTAATGATCTGCATATGGCGCGGCAGCAGCGCTTTTACCAGCTTCTCATCCCAGCATTCCAACGCTTCCGGCATCAGGGTGTGGTTGGTGTAAGCAAAGGTTTTGCTGGTGATCGCCCAGGCGTCGTCCCAGCTAAGCTGGTGCTCGTCGATCAGCACGCGCAGCAGCTCCGGGATGGCGATGGTCGGGTGCGTATCGTTCAGCTGGATCACTTCGTAATCCGCCAGTTCGGCCAGCTTGCGGCCTGCCAGATGATGACGGCGCAGGATATCGGCCACTGAGCAGGCGCACTGGAAGTACTGCTGCATCAGGCGCAGTTTTTTACCGGCCTGATGGTTGTCGTTCGGGTACAGCACCTTGGTCAGTTTTTCCGCGTCGATGCCCTGCTGCTCGGCGCGCAGGAAATCGCCATCGTTGAATTTGGTCAGGTTGAACGGATGAGCGTGTTTGGCCTGCCACAGACGCAGCGGCTGGGCGACGTTGTTGCGATAGCCAAGCACCGGCAGGTCCCAGGCTTCGCCGGTAATGACGAACGCCGGCTGCCATTCGCCGTTTTTGCTGACTTTCCCGCCGATACCTACCTGGACATCCAGCGCTTCGTTATGACGGAACCACGGGTAGCTGCTGCGCCCCCAGTCGTCAGGGGCTTCCATCTGCTGGCCATCGTCAAATGACTGGCGGAACAGGCCATACTGGTAGTTGAGACCGTAACCGGTCGCCGACTGCCCCACCGTCGCCATGGAGTCGAGGAAGCAGGCTGCCAGACGTCCCAGGCCACCGTTACCCAGCGCCGGGTCAGTCTCTTCTTCCAGCAGATCGGTGAGGTTGACATCGTAGCCTTTCAGCGCGTCGCTGACGCCCTCGTACCAGCCCAGGTTGAGCAGGTTGTTGCCGGTCAGACGACCAATCAGAAACTCCATTGAGATGTAGTTAACGTGACGCTGTCCTTGCGCCGGTTTCGCTACCGGCTGCGCCGCCAGGAGTTCCGCCAGCGCTCCGCTGACTGCGCGCCACCATTGACGCTGTGTCATCTCGGAAGCGGACTGTAAACCAAAATGCTGCCACTGACGCGTCAGTGCAGCCTGAAACTGAGCTTTGTTAAATGTAGTCTGTGACATAATGAGATCCGGGTCCTTTACTAAAACGATGGCGCTAGTGTGCCGACCTCCCGATTCATCGTCCTCATCCTGACGGGGATTAGACAGGGAGGAGTGGCGGGGATGAGCGAAAAGTGTGATCCTGAACACTATAGTGTGGGTGAGAAGGCAAAAATATGCTGTAAAAATCACCGCGATATGACAATCGAGAGGTTACCTCCGGTAGCTAAAAATTTGTTACAGGCCAATACGCGTAAAAAATCTTCCAGTTCCTCGCCACGTTATTAACAAAATAAATAGAGGCCCCTGAAGAAATAAGCACCTTTCATCGCATTGACCCGCAAAAAAGATTACTTCTAAGAAATCGCTGACAATAATTTAATAAAAACAAACAACTACTCTTAGCGTAAAATAAATCCACCCACACTCCGCCAGCTACCGCCTGAAAACCGCGGCCGACCAGTCCTGCCTGCGATTTTTTCCCATTCTCAGCCAATGTCGAAATTTGTGACATAGAGCAAATTCAAGAGCATAAACTTCGGACATAACTTGCAATAAATTTCATAATCACCGACCTTATTAGATATTAATTACGAAGCGCAAAAAAAATCGCAACCTCTCTCTTGCACAGCGAAATGTAGAACTATGTTGATTCCGTCCAAATTAAGTCGTCCGGTCCGCCTTGAACACACTGTGGTTCGTGAGCGCTTACTGGCGAAACTTTCCGGCGCGAACAATTATCGTCTCGTGCTGATCACCAGTCCTGCCGGGTACGGTAAAACAACGCTCATTTCTCAGTGGGCCGCGGGTAAAAACGATCTTGGGTGGTTTTCGCTGGACGAAGGCGACAACCAGCAGGAGCGTTTTGCCAGCTATCTGATCGCGGCGATTCAGCAGGCTACCGGCAACCACTGCGCGGCCAGTGAAGCGATGGTGCAAAAACGCCAGTACGCCAGTCTCTCCTCTCTTTTTGCGCAGCTGTTTATTGAACTTGCCGACTGGCAGCGCCCGCTGTATCTCGTCATTGATGATTACCATCTGATCAATAATCCGGTGATCCATGACGCGATGCGCTTTTTCCTGCGCCATCAGCCGGAGAATATGACCCTGGTGGTCCTGTCGCGTAACCTGCCGCAGCTGGGCATTGCCAATCTGCGCGTCCGCGATCAGCTTCTGGAGATTGGCAGTCAGCAGCTGGCCTTTACCCACCAGGAGGCGAAACAATTTTTCGACTGTCGTCTGACATCGCCTATCGAAGCCGACGACAGTAGCCGGCTGTGCGACGATGTCGCCGGGTGGGCCACCGCGCTACAACTCATCGCCCTCTCCGCCCGCCAGAATAACTCCTCCGCCCAACACTCCGCCCGCCGCCTCGCCGGGATTAACGCCAGCCATCTGTCGGATTATCTGGTGGATGAAGTGCTGAATAACGTTGACGCCCGCACGCGCAACTTTTTGCTGAAGAGTTCTCTGCTGCGCTCAATGAACGACGCGTTAATCGTGCGCGTCACCGGCGAAGAGAATGGCCAGATGCAGCTGGAGGAGATCGAACGCCAGGGGCTGTTCCTGCAGCGGATGGATGATTCCGGCGAATGGTTCCGCTATCACCCGCTGTTTGGCAGCTTCCTGCGCCAGCGCTGTCAGTGGGAGCTGGCGGTTGAACTACCGGAGATCCACCGCGCCGCGGCGGAAAGCTGGATGGCGCAAGGTTTCCCCAGCGAGGCCATCCACCATGCGCTGGCGGCCGGCGATGCCAAAATGCTGCGCGATATCTTGCTCAATCATGCCTGGGGCATGTTTAACCATAGCGAGCTGGGGCTACTGGAGCAGTCGCTGGCGGCGCTGCCATGGTCCAATCTGCTGGAAAATCCGCGCCTGATCCTGCTCCAGGCCTGGCTGATGCAGAGCCAGCATCGCTACAGCGAAGTCAATACCCTGCTGGCGCGCGCCGAGCAGGAGATGAGTGTGGAAATGGACACCGCGATGCATGGCGACTTCAACGCGCTGCGCGCGCAGGTGGCGATTAACGATGGCGACCAGGACGAGGCGGAACGTCTGTCAATGGTGGCCCTGGAAGAGCTGCCGCTGGCCAACTATTACAGCCGCATCGTCGCCACATCGGTGCATGGCGAAGTTCTCCATTGTAAGGGGAAGCTGACCAAATCCCTCGCCGTGATGCAGCAGACCGAACAGATGGCCCGCCGTCACGACGTATGGCATTACGCCCTGTGGAGCATCATTCAGCAAAGCGAAATCCTCTTCGCCCAGGGCTTCCTGCAGGCCGCCTGGGAGAGCCAGGAGAAAGCCTTCCAGCTGGTACGCGAACAGCATCTTGAGCAGTTGCCGATGCATGAGTTCCTGCTGCGCATCCGTTCTCAGCTGCTGTGGGCATGGGCGCGCCTCGACGAGGCTGAAGCTTGCGCCCGCCAGGGGATGGACGTGCTCTCCACCTATCAGCCGCAGCAGCAGCTGCAGTGCCTGGCGCTGATGGTCCAGTGCTCACTGGCGCGCGGCGATCTGGATAATGCCCGCAGCCACCTGAACCGGCTGGAAAACCTGCTCGGTAATGGTCACTATCACAGCGACTGGGTCTCCAACGCCGATAAGGTGCGAGTGATCTACTGGCAGATGACCGGTGATAAAACCGCGGCGGCCAACTGGCTGCGCCAGACGCCAAAGCCGGAGTTCGCCAACAACCACTTCCTGCAGAGCCAGTGGCGCAACATTGCCCGGGCGCAGATCCTGCTGGGCGACTTCGAACCGGCGGAAATGGTGCTGGAAGAGCTGAACGAAAATGCGCGTTCGCTGCGTTTGATGAGCGATCTCAACCGCAACCTGCTGCTGCTCAACCAGCTGTACTGGCAGTCGGGACGCAAGAGCGAAGCGCAGAAAGCCCTGCTGGAAGCCCTGACGCTCGCCAACCGCACCGGTTTTATCAACCACTTTGTGATTGAAGGCGAGGCGATGGCCCAGCAGCTGCGCCAGCTGATCCAGTTGAACACGTTGCCGGAGCTGGAGCAGCATCGCGCTCAGCGTATTCTGCGCGACATCAACCAGCATCATCGCCACAAATTCGCCCACTTTGACGAAGGGTTCGTCGAGCGACTGCTGAATCATCCGGAGGTGCCGGAGCTTATCCGCACCAGCCCGCTGACCCAGCGCGAGTGGCAGGTGCTTGGCTTAATCTATTCCGGTTACAGCAACGAGCAGATTGCCGGCGAGCTTGACGTGGCGGCCACCACCATCAAGACCCACATTCGCAACCTGTATCAGAAACTGGGCGTCGCCCACCGGCAGGACGCGGTACAGCATGCCCAGCAGTTACTTAAGATGATGGGATACGGCGTCTGACGACGCCGTTGCCGTTTAGCACAGCTCCAGCTGAAGGTTGTTATCAGTGATCACCTTCAGCACGCCGGCCGGCGGCAGCACGTCGGTATAGACCGCATCGACCATACTTATGCTGCCCATGTTGACCATCGCGTTACGGCCAAACTTGGTATGGTCCACCACCAGCATCACGTGGCGTGAATTCTCAATGATCGCCCGCTTGGTGCGCACTTCATGATAATCAAACTCCAGCAGCGAGCCATCGCTGTCTACGCCGCTGATGCCGAGAATGCCGAAGTCGAGGCGGAACTGCGAGATAAAGTCCAGCGTCGCTTCCCCGATGATCCCGCCGTCCCGGCTACGCAGTTCGCCGCCGGCGAGAATAATGCGGAAGTCCTCTTTCACCATCAGCGTGTTGGCGACGTTAAGGTTATTGGTCACAATCCGCAGATCGTTGTGATCGAGCAGGGCGTGCGCCACCGCTTCCGGCGTGGTGCCGATATCAATAAACAGCGTCGCCCCGTCCGGGATCTCGCTGGCCACCCGCCGGGCGATACGCTCTTTCTCCGCAGTCTGGGTCGCTTTGCGATCGTGCCAGGAGGTGTTGACCGAGCTGGAGGGCAGCGCCGCGCCGCCGTGATGGCGGAGGATCATTTTCTGTTCGGCTAAATCGTTCAGGTCGCGGCGGATGGTCTGCGGGCTTACCGCGAACTGCTCAACCAGCTCTTCCGTGCTGACGTAACCCTGTTTTTTTACCAGCTCGATAATGGCGTCATGACGTTGTGTTTGTTTCATGAAATATCCCTGGAAAAATGTCGCCTACCCGACCCCTGTCGGTAAGTCTTTATGCGCGTTTTCGCCCATGTAAGGTATCAACAAACGCCATCGCCAGGCCGGTCGCCAGACCAGCCACGTGCGCGCCGTTGGCGATCGCCATGCCGAAAACATCAAACCAGCCAGCAATTAACCATACTAAAGAGAAGAGTATCAACCCGCGCTGCAGATAAATACCGCTCTGCGGATCGCGCTCGCCCCGCAGCCAGACGTAGCCCATCAGCGCGTAGACCACGCCCGACAAGCCACCAAACCACGGGCCGCTAAACTGGTGCTGCACGAAGCCGCTCAGCAGAGCGCTGATGACGGTGATCACCACCAGCTTGCCGCTGCCGATGCGCTTTTCCACCGCGCCGCCAAGATACCACCACCATAGCAGGTTGAAGAGAATATGCATCAGCGAGAAATGCATGAAAGCATGGCTGAAATAGCGCCAGGCTTCGAACTGCAGCGAAGGATCGTAGGGCCAGGCCAGCCAAATCATCACCGGCTGATCGCCCAGCAGATTTTGCAGGATGAACACCGCGATGCAGATCAGCAGAATCGCCCAGGTGAACGGACCGGCGTTATGCCGCAGCGTGGCAAAGAAAGGAAAGCGCTGATAGCGCAACCCGCTATTGGTCTGTCCGGACTGCCAGCTCGCCGCCAGATAGCGCGGGTCCGCCGGGTTTTCGAGAAAACGCGCCAGCTCAGCCCTGACGCGCCCGGCCTGACTCTCATCAGCCAGCCAGACGTCGCTCTGGGTATGCTGCTGGATGGTCAGGATAATCCCCTGCGTCGCCATATAATCGACAAACGCCTGGGCCACCCGCGGGTTGGCAAAAGAGGTAATCATTAACATGCAGCGAATCGCTTATTCCACACAAAGGGGGATAGTATACCTGCCAGTCGTTAAAACGTCCCGCGCGCCACTTCCGCCGGGAAATGGCGATGCCAGGCGTCGAACCCGCCGTCAACGCTATAGACCTTATCAAACCCCTGCTGCAGCAGATATTGCGCGGCGCCCTTGCTGCTGTTGCCGTGATAGCACATCACCATCACCGCCGTGTCAAAGTCGTTGTCACGCATAAACGCGCCCAGCGTATCGTTGGTCAGATGAAACGCGCCCGGCGTATGACCCATCGCATAGCTTTGCGGATCGCGGATATCGACCAGTACCGCCGTCTGCTGATGCAGTTTCTGGTGCGCTTCTTCAACATTGATGCATTCAAACTGTTCCATGATTCTCTTCTCTTTCTCGTCATGACGGGCGATGGCCGACCCAATTTTACCCTGTAGTGTACCGTCAGGCGGTAAAGAAACGCCAATATGTTACACCCATCACTTCAAAATGTTTTTTTGATGTTACCAAAAGCGCGTTTGTTTGCTATAGTGAGCGATATCGAGCATTTATGAGCTTAAACGAAAGTGTGAGAGGGTAAGAACGTGGAAACCAAAGATCTGATTGTGATAGGCGGAGGCATCAACGGTGCCGGTATCGCGGCAGATGCCGCCGGGCGTGGTTTATCCGTACTGATGCTGGAAGCGCGCGATCTCGCCTGCGCCACCTCCAGCGCCAGTTCCAAACTGATCCACGGCGGGCTACGCTACCTCGAACACTATGAGTTCCGTCTGGTCAGCGAAGCGCTGGCCGAGCGTGAAGTGCTGTTAAAAATGGCCCCGCATATCGCCTTCCCGATGCGCTTTCGCCTACCGCATCGCCCGCATCTGCGCCCGGCATGGATGATCCGTATCGGCTTGTTTATGTACGATCATCTGGGCAAACGCACCAGCCTCCCGGGATCCACCGGGTTGCGTTTTGGCGCAGAATCGGTACTTAAACCGGAAATTGTGCGCGGTTTCGAATATTCCGACTGCTGGGTCGACGATGCCCGCCTGGTGCTGGCCAACGCGCAGATGGTCGTCCGCAAAGGCGGCGAAGTGCGTACCCGCACCCGCGCTATCTCGGCGAAACGTGAGAATGGCCTGTGGGTGGTGGAAGCGGAAGATATTGATAGCGGTGAGAAGTTTACCTGGAAGGCGCGCGGCCTGGTCAATGCCACCGGCCCATGGGTCAAACAGTTCTTCGACGAAGGGATGCATCTGCGCTCGCCTTACGGCATCCGTCTGATCAAGGGCAGCCACATCGTGGTGCCGCGGGTGCATACCCAGAAACAGGCTTATATTCTGCAGAACGAAGATAAACGCATAGTGTTTGTTATTCCGTGGATGGATGAGTTCTCTATCATCGGCACGACGGACGTCGAGTATAAGGGCGATCCGAAAGCGGTGGCCATTGATGATAAAGAGATCAACTATCTGCTGAACGTCTATAACGCGCACTTTAAAAAGACCCTCAGCCGGGACGATATCGTCTGGACCTACTCCGGCGTCCGTCCGCTGTGCGACGACGAGTCGGATTCGCCGCAGGCCATTACCCGCGACTATACCCTGGATATTCACGATGAGAACGGTCAGGCGCCGCTGCTGTCCGTCTTCGGCGGCAAGCTGACCACCTATCGCAAACTGGCCGAGCATGCACTGGAAAAACTGACCCCCTATTACAAAGGGATCGGCCCGGCATGGACCAAAACCGCGGTGCTCCCCGGCGGCGATATCGGCGGCGACCGCGACGACTACGCGGCAAAACTGCGCCGTCGCTTCCCGTTCATCAGTGAATCACTGGCCCGCCATTATGCCCGCACCTACGGGAGCAACAGCGAGTGGATCCTGAAGGAAGCCAGCGCCCTGAGCGATCTCGGGGAAGATTTCGGCCACGAGTTTTATGAAGCCGAGCTGAAATATCTGGTGGAGCACGAGTGGGTGCGCAGCCTGGATGACGCCATCTGGCGTCGAACCAAACAGGGTATGTGGCTGACTGCCGAGCAGCAGGCGCGCATCAGCGAATGGCTGGCGCAGCATGCGGGAAAGTCTGAACTGTCGTTAGCGTCCTGACATCGCGTGGCGCCAGGAGAGAAATACCCGGGCTATGGCTTGCGCTTGGCCCGGATACCTGTTCACAAATTAAACGAGACTTTTTTTCCAGTCGGCAATGTGACATTTATACTGAGTTCTCCCCCCAATGCCGCAATGTAGCGTTTTAGGGTCGAAAGCCGAGGGTCGTTATCTGCCTGTTCCATTTTAGCGATCGTTGGCTGCTTTACCCCCATAGCCGCAGCCATCTCTGTTTGCGACATTTGCAACTCTTCTCGAAGCAAGTTTAAAGCGACAGACTGGCGTATCTCTGCCGCTTTCGCTGCAATACGCTGCTGGCTATCAGGACTCTGTTTCGCCATGAGTTCTTTTAGCGTGGCCATTATCGCTCCTTAGTCAGGTGTTGGCTGAATTCTCTGTCAGCCAGAGTAATCATCTCTTTGTAAAAACGTTTCTCATTCATGCCATCCTTATCGCCCGCACATAAAACGATAGCTTTCCGCAGAGGATCAAAAGCAAAAAAGGCGCGGATGGGGAGCCCATGATGCTGAACCCGCAGTTCTTTCATATTCTGAAACGTTGAATCTTTCACCGTATCAACATACGGGCGCCCAAGCTGCGGAGCAAACTCAGACAGGATGAGCATCGTGGCCAACATATCCTCTTTTAAAGCTCTACTTTGTAATTCGAACCAGGTATCAAACGTATCCGTCGTTTCTACATCCCACATAGGCTATGAACGTAAACTTATTGAGCATTTATCGTACTGCTGGCGAATTCACGTCAATAGTATATTCCCGCAATAGCCTGAATCCTCCCCGGCACTTTTCCGAATAAAACGTTCGCCACACAACACAACGGTGCCAAATGGCCCCGTTGTGTTGTGTGGTGTTGCATTGACTGGCTTACAGCCTTACCGGGTCGATATGCCAGATATATTTCGCGTACTCCTGGATCGTCCGGTCAGAAGAGAAGTAGCCCATGTTGGCAATATTCAACATCGCCTTATAGGCCCACTCTTCCGGGTTTTGATACAGCTCGTCGACGCGATCCTGGCAGTCCACATAGCTACGATAGTCCGCCAGAACCTGGTAGTGGTCGCCAAAGTTAATCAGCGAATCCAGCAGGTCGCGGTAGCGCCCCGGTTCTGCCGGGCTGAAGACGCCGGTACCGATCTGCGTCAGCGCCTGGTGGAGCTCTTCATCCTGCTCGTAATATTCGCGTGGTTTATAGCCGCTGCGACGTAGCTCCTCTACCTCTTCCGCGGTGTTGCCGAAGATAAAGATATTCTCTTCGCCCACGTGCTCCTGCATCTCCACGTTTGCCCCATCAAGGGTGCCGATAGTCAGCGCGCCGTTAAGGGCAAACTTCATATTACTGGTGCCGGAAGCTTCAGTGCCTGCGAGGGAGATCTGTTCCGACAGGTCTGCCGCCGGAATGATCAGCTGCGCCAGGCTAACGCTGTAGTTGGGGATAAAGACGACCTTCAGCTTGTCGCCAATCTGCGGATCGTTATTGATCACCGCCGCCACATCGTTGATCAGGTGAATAATGTGCTTGGCCATATAGTAGGCCGAGGCCGCCTTACCGGCGAAAATATTCACCCGCGGCACCCACTCGGCCTGCGGATCGGCCTTGATCCGGTTATAGCGGGTGATGACGTGCAGCACATTCATTAGCTGCCGTTTGTATTCATGGATACGTTTGATCTGCACATCAAACAGCGCCTTCGGATTGACCACCACATTGAGCTGTTGAGCAATATAGCTGGCCAGCCGCTGTTTGTTCTCAAACTTGGCCTGACGCACCGCCTGATTGACCATCGGGTAGTCGATATGCTGTTTCAGCTCATCAAGCTGACTCAGATCGGTCCGCCAGGTGCGGCCGATATGCTCATCCAGCACTTTCGACAGCGGCGGGTTGGCCAGCGCCAGCCAGCGGCGCGGCGTCACACCGTTGGTCACGTTGATAAAGCGCATTGGGAAGATTTTGGCGAATTCGGCAAACAGTGACTCCACCATCAGTCGGGAATGCAGCTCGGACACCCCGTTGACCTTGTGGCTGACCACTACCGCCAGCCAGGCCATCCGCACACGGCGGCCGTTAGACTCGTCGATAATCGAGGTGCGGCTGAGGAGGTCGGTATCGTTCGGATACTGCTCCTGCAAGGTCTTGAGGAAATAGTCGTTAATCTCGAAGATAATCTGCAGATGGCGCGGCAGAATTTTACCCAGCATATCCACCGGCCAGGTCTCGAGCGCTTCGCTCATCAGGGTGTGGTTGGTATAGGAGAAGACCTGGCAGGTCACCTCGAACGCCTCGTCCCAGCTGAACTTATGTTCGTCGATAAGCAGACGCATCAGCTCCGGTATCGACAGCACCGGGTGGGTGTCATTCAGGTGAATGGCAATCTTGCCCGCCAGGTTGTCATAGGTCTTATGCAACATGTAATGGCGACTCAGGATATCCTGCACCGTGGCCGACACGAGGAAATACTCCTGGCGCAGGCGCAGCTCGCGGCCGGAGTAGGTCGAGTCGTCCGGATAGAGCACGCGGGAGACGTTTTCGGAGTGGTTTTTATCCTCTACCGCGGCGAAGTAGTCGCCCTGGTTGAATTTACCGAGGTTAATTTCGCTGCTGGCCTGCGCGCTCCACAGACGCAGCGTGTTGGTGGCGTCGGTGTCAAAGCCGGGGATGATCTGGTCGTAGGCTTCCGCAATGATCTCCTCCGTCTCAATCCAGCGGGTTTTCTTTCCTTCCTGCTGAATGCGGCCGCCGAAGCGCACTTTATAGCGGGTGTTGTGGCGCTCAAACTCCCACGGGTTACCGTACTCCAGCCAGTAGTCAGGAGACTCTTTTTGCCGGCCATCGACAATATTCTGTTTAAACATCCCGTAGTCGTAGCGGATGCCGTAACCGCGTCCCGGCAGACCCAGCGCCGCCAGGGAGTCAAGGAAGCAAGCCGCCAGGCGGCCCAGACCGCCGTTGCCAAGCCCGGGGTCATTCTCTTCATCGATCAGCTCTTCGAGATCGAGCCCCATCTCCGCCAGCGCGCTGCTCACATCGTCATAAATGCCCAGCGACAGCAGCGCATTCGAGAGGGTGCGGCCGATCAGAAACTCCATCGACAGATAGTACACCTGGCGCACTTCCTGGGAGAGCTGCGCGCGGTTGGAGCGCAGCCAGCGCTCCACCATGCGATCGCGAACGGCAAACAGCGTGGCGTTAAGCCATTCATGCTTGTTGGCGATGGCCGGATCTTTACCGATGATAAACATCAGTTTATAGGCAATAGAATGCTTTAACGCCTCAACGCTCAGCGTCGGTGATGCATAGCTAAAGGGTACATTCATAACAATGACTCCAGTGGTTACATCAAGCGTTGATAAAGTTCGCGATAGGAGTTCGCGGCAACCTGCCAGCTAAAATCCATATTCATCGCCTGACGCTGCACGTAGCGCCAGAGCGACGGGCGCGACCAGAGGACAAAGGCGCGACGGATAGCGCGCAGCAATGACAGCGCATTGCTGTCCTCAAAGACAAACCCTGTCGCCAGACCATCGGCCAGATTCTCCAGCGAACTGTCAGCGACGGTGTCCGCCAGACCGCCGGTGCGGCGCACCAGCGGCAGCGTCCCGTACTTCAGACCATACAGCTGGGTCAGGCCGCAGGGTTCAAAGCGGCTCGGGACCAGAATGACGTCGGCGCCGCCCATAATGCGGTGGGAGAAGGCCTCATGGTAGCCAATCTGCACACCCACTTTGCCCGGGTGTTCGGCGGCGGCGGCGAGGAAACCTTCCTGCAGCACCGGATCGCCGGCGCCCAGTAGCGCCAGCTGGCCGCCCTGCTCAAGCAGACCCGGCAGCGCTTCAAGCACCAGGTCCAGCCCTTTCTGGCTGGTAAGACGGCTGACGACGGCAAACAACGGCGCTTTATCATCGACCTTCAGGCCCATGGCAATCTGCAGCTGACGCTTGTTCTCCGCCTTCTCCTCCAGCGTGTCGCGATCGTAGCGCATCGGCAGCAGCAGATCGTTTTGCGGGCTCCAGATACCGTCGTCAACACCGTTGAGAATTCCCGACAGCCGACCTTCATGATGGCGCTGGCGCAGCAGCCCCTCCATGCCGTAGGCGTAATGCGGCTCGGTGATCTCGCGCGCGTAGGTCGGGCTCACCGCCGTAATATGGTCGGCGTAGTAGAGGCCGGCCTTGAGAAACGAGATCTGCCCGTTAAACTCGAGGCCATGCATGTTATAGAACGACCACGGCAGCTCAATGTCATTCATATGCCAGGAGTAAAACATCCCCTGGTACGCCAGGTTGTGCACGGTAAACACCGATTTAGCCGGGCGTCCGCGCGCCGCCAGGTAGGCCGGCGTCAGGCCGGCGTGCCAGTCATGGGCATGCACCACATCCGGGCGCCAGAACGGATCCAGTCCGCTGGCCATTTCACTTCCCACCCAGCCCAGCAGCGCAAAGCGCAGGACGTTGTCGGGATAAGCGTGCTGGTTGGTATCGTGGTAAGGGCTCCCCGGACGGTCATAGAGATGCGGGGCGTCTATCAGGTAGATCCCCACGCCGTTAAAGTGGCCGTACAGCAGCGTGATCCGCCCGGCGAAGGTATCCCGGCGGGTCACCACCTGGGCATCCACCACGCCGCGACGGATATCGGGAAACGCCGGCAACAGCACGCGCGTATCGATACCCTCCGCGATTTGCGCCGCCGGCAGTGCGCCGATGACGTCCGCCAGACCGCCCGTCTTTAACAGCGGGAACATCTCAGAACATACATGTAAGACCTGCATTAGCGCTCCTGTTTGTGCCCTAATTTCCGCAGCATGTCGCGGGTCACCAGCACGATACCTTCCTCTGAGCGATAGAAGCGGCGTGCATCCTCTTCCGCATTCTCACCAATCACCATTCCTTCCGGGATAACACAGGCGCGGTCAATCACGCAGCGACGCAGGCGGCATGAGCGCCCCACCCAGACATCTGGCAACAAGACTGCCGAATCAATGTTACAGAACGAATTCACCCGCACGCGCGGGAACAGCACCGACTGCACCACCACCGACCCGGAGATAATGCACCCCCCGGAAACCAGCGAGTTCAAGGTCATGCCGTGGCTACCGGAGCGGTCCTGCACGAACTTCGCCGGCGGCAGCGATTCCATATGGGTGCGGATCGGCCAGTTCTGGTCGTACATATCCAGCTCCGGCGTTACTGACGCCAGATCGAGGTTAGCCTTCCAGTAGGCTTCCAGCGTCCCCACGTCGCGCCAGTAGGGTTCGGCGTTCGGGTCGGACTGCACGCAGGAGAGCGGGAAAGGATGTGCATAAGCCATGCCAGCTTCGGTGATCTTCGGAATGATGTCTTTGCCGAAATCGTGGCTGGAGTTCTCGTTGCGATCGTCTTCTTCCAGCAGCTCATAAAGATAGGCGGCGTCAAAGACATAAATGCCCATGCTGGCCAGCGATTTGGTCGGGTCGGTCGGCATCGCCGGCGGGTTGGCGGGTTTCTCGACAAACTCAATGATTTTTTCGTTTTCGTCGACCGCCATGACGCCGAAGGCGGATGCCTCTTCAATGGGCACCGGCATGCAGGCCACGGTGCAACGCGCCCCTTTTTCGACATGGTCGATCAGCATGCGCGAGTAGTCCTGCTTATAAATATGGTCGCCCGCGAGGATCACCACGTACTCGGCCTTGTAGCGGCTGATGATATCCAGGTTCTGCGTCACCGCATCCGCCGTGCCGCGATACCAATTTTCGCCATGCACGCGCTGCTGAGCCGGCAGCAGATCGACAAACTCGTTCATCTCTTCGCTGAAGAACGACCAGCCGCGCTGGATGTGCTGCACCAGCGTGTGCGACTGATACTGGGTAATAACGCCGATGCGGCGGATCCCTGAGTTAATGCAGTTAGATAATGCGAAATCGATAATACGGAACTTGCCGCCAAAGTGAACGGCAGGTTTCGCACGCTTAATGGTGAGATCCTTCAGCCGGGTGCCACGCCCGCCCGCGAGGATCAACGCCACGGATTTGATGGGTAATTGACGCGCCAGCATCAGCGGATCGTTTTTTTCAAGCCTAACCATGATTAACTCCTTTTTACACCCCCGCTTTCCAGCTCATCCCGCCGCGCCGCCGCCACGGGTCCAACCGAAAGCTTCAGGGCTTACGACCTTTGAAATACGCACACTCCGTGCGCGGGCCCATGCCAGACAGCCATGATGACCGGATTATCCTCTCCGGCGAATGGAGGAACGGCGCGCCATTCCCCCTCGGGTAAAACCATATCCACCACCTCTGCGGTGGCGTTCAGCGTGAGCAGCCAGCGATCCGACAACTGGATCTGCATACACGCGGCCCCCTGCTGCCACTCCGCGGCAGTCAGGGGCTGGGCGTTGCGATTAAGCCAGCGGACGTTGCCATCCCCCTCCTGCCACCAGCGGTTGCGGGTGAGCGCCGGAATACGGCGCCGCAGGTGGATCAGTGCCGCGGTAAAGGCGGTTAATCCCGGGTTCGCCTGGCGCCAGTCCAGCCACGTCAGGGCGTTGTCCTGGCAGTAAGCATTATTGTTACCGTGCTGGCTGTGGCCCTGTTCATCGCCCGCCAGCAGCATTGGCGTCCCCTGAGCCAGCAGCAGCGTCGTCAGCAGCGCATGCGCGCTGGCGCGCCGCCGTTCAATCACCGCAAAATTCGCTTCTAATCCTTCTATACCATGATTGTTGCTGTAGTTATTGTTAGTCCCATCGCGATTCTCCTCCCCGTTTGCCTCATTGTGTTTCTGATTGAAACAAACGCAGTCGCGCAGCGTGAAGCCATCGTGGGCCGTCACCAGGTTGACCGTCGCCGATGGCGGCTTGCCATCGCGGGCAAAGAGATCGCTGGAGGCCGCGAAACGTTGGGCAAAATCCCCCAGGGAGACATTTTGCTGTAACCAGAAGCGTCGGGCGCTATCGCGAAAATGGTCATTCCATTCAGCGAACAGCGGTGGGAAATTACCCACCTGATAGCCGCCCGGGCCGATATCCCAGGGTTCCGCAATCAGTTTCACCTGCGACAGCACGCTGTCGCGGCGGATAGCCTCGAACAGCGGCGCATCCTGGCGGAATTCCGGCGTCCGCCCCATCACTGAGGCGAGGTCGAAGCGAAAGCCGTCGACATGGCACTCATCCACCCAAAAGCGCAAACACTGGCGCGCCCACTCCACCACGCCGGGGTGGCTAAGATTGAGCGTATTACCGCACCCGGTCCAGTTGTGATAATCGCCATCCTCCCTTACCCAATAATAGCTACGGTTGTCGATTCCGCGCAGGGAGACGGTGGGCCCTTCGAGATCGATTTCCGCACTATGGTTGAGCACGATATCCAGAATCACTTCGATACCGGCGGCGTGCAGCGCCTTAACCGCATCGCGAAACTCATCCAGGGCGCGATCCGGGTCGCTGGCGTAGCGCGGATCCAGCGCGAACCACGCCAACGGGTTGTAGCCCCAGTAGTTGCTTAACCCCATCCGCTGCAGTCGCGGCTCGCTGGCGAACAGCGCCACCGGCAACAGCTCAAGGGCGCTGATGCCCAGCGATTTGAAGTAAGCGATCATCGCCGGGTGGCCCAGCGCTTTATAGGTTCCGCGAATGGCTTCCGGTAGCTGCGGATTAAGCAAGGTGAGCCCTTTCACGTGCGCTTCATAAATCACCGTTTCCCCCCATGGGGTACGCGGCGGTTTATCGCCACGCCAGTCATAGCGCAGATCCACCACCTGCGATTTTGGCGCGACCGCGGCGCTGTCGCGGCGATCGGGCTGCCACATGCCGCCGTGCAGGCGCTCATCGTCAGGCAGATCGCCCTCGACCCGGTGGGCGCTGGGATCGATCAACAGCTTGGCCGGGTTAAAGCGGTGCCCCTGCGCCGGGTCCCAGGGACCATGTACCCGATAGCCGTAGCGCAGGCCCGGCCCGGCGGCGGCCAGCCAGCCGTGCCAGATGTCGCCGCTGCGCGCCGGGAGATCGAAGCGTTGCTCGTTGCCCTGCTCGTCGAATACGCACAGCTCCACCCGCTCCGCATGGGCGGAGAAGAGGGCGAAATTCACCCCCTTGCCGTCATAGCTGGCGCCCAATGGCGCAGGTTTGCCTGCCGCGAGTGAGGTCATTGCGCCTCCCGGACCAGCCAGATCGTCGCCAGCGGGGGCAGGGTCAGCGACAGCGAATGTTCGCGGCCATGGCTGGCGATAGCGTCGCTTTCCACCACGCCGCCATTGCCCTGATTGCTGCCGTGATAGTGCATGGAGTCGGTATTTAGCGCCTCGCGCCAGCGGCCCGGCTGGTTAATGCCGAAGCGGTAGTCGTGGCGCGGCACCGGCGTGAAGTTGCTGGCGACGATAATCTCGTTGCCCGCCCGGTCACGGCGTACAAAGACAAACACCGAGCGCTCATGGTCGTCGACCACCAGCCATTCGAAGCCGTAGGGGTCAAAATCCAGCTCGTGCAGCGCTTTATGATGACGGTAGGTATGGTTCAGGTCGCGCACCAGCCGCTGGACGCCGTGGTGCCAGTTGTCGCCGCCCTCCAGCAGATGCCAGTCGAGGCTAACGTCATGGTTCCACTCGCGGCCCTGAGCGAACTCATTGCCCATAAACAGCAGCTTTTTCCCCGGGAAGGCGAACAGCCAGCCGTAGTAGGCGCGCAGGTTGGCGAACTTCTGCCAGGCATCGCCCGGCATGCGGTCGAGAATCGATTTTTTGCCGTGCACCACTTCATCGTGGGAGAGCGGCAGCACAAAATTCTCGGTGTAGTTGTAGAGCATGCCGAAGGTCATTTTGTCGTGATGGTAGCGGCGATGCACCGGATCGAGCTTCATGTAATCCAGGGTGTCGTGCATCCAGCCGAGGTTCCATTTGAACCAGAAACCGAGGCCGCCGCCGGCTGGCGGACGGGTCACCCCGGCAAAATCGGTGGACTCTTCCGCCATGGTGACCGCGCCCGGAGTCTGTTCGCCAAGGATGCGGTTGGTGTTGCGCAGAAACTCAATGGCTTCCAGATTCTCCCGACCGCCGTATTCGTTGGGGATCCACTCTCCCGCCTTGCGGCTATAATCGCGATAGATCATCGAGGCCACCGCGTCGACCCGCAGCGCATCGATGCCGAAGCGTTCGATCCAGTACAGCGCGTTACCCACCAGGTAGTTGCTGACTTCCCGACGTCCGTAGTTGTAGATCAGGGTATTCCAGTCCTGGTGATACCCCTCGCGCGGATCGCTGTGCTCATACAGCGAAGTGCCGTCAAACGAGGCAAGGGCAAAATCATCCGCCGGGAAGTGGCCGGGCACCCAGTCAAGAATGACGTTCAGCCCGGCGGCGTGCGCGGCATTGATAAAGTAACGGAAATCGTCGCGGGTGCCGAAGCGGCGGGTCGGCGCATAGAGCCCGGTGGGTTGATAGCCCCAGCTGCCGTCGAACGGGTGCTCGTTAACCGGCAATAGTTCGAGATGGGTGAAGCCCATCCATTTCGCATAGGGCACCAGCTGGTCGGCCAGCTCGCGGTAGCTCAGCCAGAAATTATTATCGGTATGACGGCGCCAGGAGCCGAGATGCACTTCATAGATAGAGATCGGGGCATCAAACTGGTTCGCCGCTCTGCGGTCCGCTGGCTGTTCCACTTTGGGCGGCAGATCGCAGATAAGCGAGGCGCTTTCCGGACGCATTTGCGACTCAAAGGCGTAAGGGTCGGCTTTGACCCGCAGATTGCCGTGGGCGTCAATCAGTTCGAATTTATACAGCTGGCCATTGTGCGCGCCGGGAACGAACAGCTCCCAGATCCCGGACTCTTTGCGGAATCGCATCGGGTGGCGACGGCCATCCCAGTAGTTAAACTGCCCCACCACCGATACGCGGCGGGCGTTCGGCGCCCACACCGAGAAACGGGTACCGGTGACGCCGTCCATGGTGGCAGCGTGCGCGCCCAGCGTTTCGTAAGGGCGCAGGTGGGTCCCTTCCGACAGCAGCCAGACGTCAAGGTCCTGTAACAGCGGACCAAAGCGATAAGGGTCATCGATCAGATTCTGCTGCCCGTGCCAGGTGACGGCCAGCTGATAGCGAAAAGCATTTTTACGCCGCGGCAGGACGCCGCTGAAGAAACCACGCGAGTCGAGACATTCGAGCTTGCCGACTTTGCGTCCGGTTTTCGGTTCAATAACCCACACGTCGGTGGCATCGGGTAATAATGCGCGCACTTCCAGCCCGGCGTCAGTACGGTGCATGCCGAGCACGGAAAAGGGATCCGCGAAATGACCGGCGATTAGCGCATTAATCACGTCTCTATCAATATGATTAGACATGCTTTCATCCTGTTGTAAGTGTCGCTCATTCCTGTAACTGGCGACTTTTTTGACCTGAACGGCGCAGTGCTCTCAGCATCCTCCTGCTCCGTCCCACCTTCAGGTAAGGAATTCCTTACTTAAAGCATAGCCAAGGCTGAGTTACCTCCGTGGGGAAAAATCTAACATCCGCGTTTACTCCTTGTATTACGCAAAAAAAAAGGGGGCTTGAAGACCCCCTTTCTGTTCATCCTGGGCTTACGCCAGCTGGCGAAGCATCCGGCGCAGCGGCTCCGCGGCGCCCCACAGCAGCTGGTCGCCAACGGTAAAGGCCGATAGATACTCCGGCCCCATATTCAGTTTACGCAGGCGTCCTACCGGGGTGGTCAGGGTGCCCGTCACCGCGGCTGGGGTCAGCTCGCGCATGGTAATCTCACGATCGTTCGGTACCACTTTGGCCCACGGGTTGTGCGCGGCCAGCAGCTCCTCAACGGTCGGGATAGAAACATCTTTCTTCAGCTTGATGGTAAACGCCTGGCTGTGGCAGCGCAGCGCGCCAACGCGAACGCAGAGGCCGTCTACCGGGATAACGGACGAGGTGGCGAGGATCTTGTTGGTCTCCGCCTGGCCTTTCCACTCTTCGCGGCTCTGACCGTTATCCAGCTGTTTGTCGATCCACGGGATCAGGCTGCCCGCCAGCGGTACGCCAAAGTTATCGACCGGCAGCTCGCCGCTGCGGGTCAGCGACGTCACTTTGCGCTCAATATCCAGGATGGCGGAAGCCGGGTCCGCCAGCTCCGCGGCCACATGATTATGCAGCTGCCCCATCTGGCTCAGCAGCTCGCGCATATGACGCGCGCCGCCGCCGGAAGCCGCCTGGTACGTCGCCACGCTGACCCACTCCACCAGATCCTGAGCAAACAGGCCGCCGAGGGACATCAGCATCAGGCTGACGGTGCAGTTGCCGCCGACAAAGGTTTTCACGCCGTTGTTCAGGCCGGCGGTGATCACATCCTGGTTAACCGGGTCGAGGATAATGATCGCATCGTCCTTCATGCGCAGCGAAGAAGCCGCGTCAATCCAGTAACCCTGCCAGCCGCTTGCGCGCAGCTTCGGGTAAATCTCGTTGGTGTAATCGCCGCCCTGGCACGTGACAATAATGTCCAGCGCCTTCAGAGCGTCCAGATCGAACGCATCCTGCAGCGTGCCACCGGTGCTACCGCCGAATGACGGCGCTGGCTGTCCCAGCTGGGAGGTAGAGAAGAACACCGGGCGAATGGCGTCGAAATCGCGCTCTTCAACCATGCGTTGCATGAGGACAGAGCCGACCATTCCGCGCCAGCCGATAAAACCAACATTTTTCATAACGTATTCCTGCGAGGTGTGTGCTGTTTGTGCCTGGCCAGTTTCCAACTGGATTATCCCTCACCTTACAAAATGCAGCTAAAGTCGCAAGTGAAATTAATCAATGATTGCTGAACAATCAGAAAAGCAACTTATCCTGCACATTGTCCACCGTCGCTGGTCGTCGTCAAAAGCGCAACGATTATCGGGGAAATCCCCCGGGGAATGGAATATTTTCCGTCGCTATTTTATTGATCCTGATTATGGATTAAGCGTGAAATCTGGTGCTTTTCCGCTTGCCAAAAAAAAGCGACAAACCCAGTCACAGCAAGGGCTGACGAGGGATACGAGCATCGTCGTAGCGCTAATAAGGGCCAATAGCTGGCAAGGAAAAGAGGGAAAAAGGGCGGCTTATTGCAAAGAAGCCAGGGTAAGCAGCGTTACCCTGGCTTTTTATTTCCCGCGAGCGGGAGATGAGCGGGCTTAGCTCAGCAGCTGGAAGGCGATCATACCGACAATCGCCCCGGTGGTGCCAAGGATGGTTTCCATCATGGTCCAGGTCTTCAGCGTCTGGGCTTCACTGGCGCCGGTAAATTTACCGAACAGCCAGAAGCCGGCGTCGTTCACGTGGCTTACCACAATCGAGCCGCCGGCGATACAGATAGACAATGCCGCCATCTGCGCGCCGCTGTAGTTCAGCTGCTCAATCACCGGCATCACCAGGCCGACCGCCGTCAGGCACGCCACGGTGGCAGAGCCCTGAATGATACGCACCGCCGCCGCCAGTACGAAGCAGGTAATAGCGATCGGCAGCCCCATTCCGGTCAGCGCTTCACCAAGCGCCGGGCCAACGCCGGAGTCAACCAGCACCTGCTTGAAGACGCCGCCAGCCCCGATCACCAGCAGAATAATCCCGGCCGGCTGCAGCGCGTGGCCGCAAATCTCCATCACCCGGTCTTTCGCCATTCCCTGACGTACCGCCAGACCGTAAATCGCCACCAGGCAGGCCACCAGGATCGCGGTGAACGGGTGGCCGATAAACTCGAACCATTCGTAGGCAGTGGAACCCACCGGCACAAAGCGCGCGGCGATGGTTTTCAGGCCAACCAGCACCAGCGGCAGCAGGATCAGCGCCAGGCTGAAGCCGAAGGAGGGCATTTTGCCTTCGCCGAGATGCGGTTCCGTGACGTCGTCAGGAATATGCAATTCGACGTAGCGGCTGATGAAGTTGCCCCATAGCGGACCGGCGATAATCATCCCCGGAATGGCCGCACACAGGCCAATCAGGATCATCCAGCCAAAGTCGGCGTGCATTTGCGACGCCAGCAGCATCGGCGCCGGTCCAGGCAACAGAAACGCCGCGGCGGCGGCAACGCCGGCAAACAGCGGGATCACCAGCTTCACGAGGTTAGTACCGGTATGGCGCGCCATCGAGAAGGCGACGCTAATCAGCAGTACGATCGCCACTTCGAAGAACAACGGCAGCGCGCAGATGAGACCGGCGAGACCAATCGCATAGTGCGCGCGATTGTGGCCAAAGGATTTGAGCATCTTGACGGCAATCTGATCGACCGCCCCCGTTTCATGCAGGATCTTCCCGAACATCGCGCCGAGCGCGACGACGATCGCCAGGAAGCCCAGCGTACCGCCCATCCCTTTCTCCATCGTCGCCGCGATTTTATCCAGCGGCATGCCGGAGAAGAGACCGGCGCCAATAGAAACCACCATCAAAGCCACGAAGGCGTGCATTCGCGCCTTCATGACTAAAAACAGCAGCAGCAATACCGAGCCGACTGCTGTTAAAACAAGCGTTAAAGTACTCACTAGTGACTGCCTTTGTTGATCACCTCGATGGTGCTGGCCACCACGCCTTCCAGCGGCTGGTCGATATCGACGATAAGCACATCGCTCTCGTCGGCGCCTGGTTCCTGCAGCGTTTCAAACTGCGTCACCAACATTTGGGTTTTAAAGAAGTGCCCTTTACGCGCCTTCAGACGGCTTTCGATCACGTCGAAATCGCCTTTCAGGTAGATGAAGGAGAGGTTCGGGTTGCCCTTGCGCAGAATGTCGCGATAGCTCTTCTTCAGCGCCGAGCAGACGATCAGCGACACCTTGTTGGTACGCTGCATGGCGAACGCGGCGTCATTTAGCGCCTGCAGCCACGGCGTGCGGTCGTCATCGTTGAGCGGCTCGCCGGAGGCCATCTTGGTGATATTGCTGCGCGGATGGAGAAAGTCGCCGTCAAGAAACGCGGCATGCAGTTGATGCGCCACTTCGCTGGCGACAGCGGATTTTCCGCTGCCGGAAACGCCCATCAGGACATAGACGTGGTGATCATGGTTAGTCGTGCTCAAAGCGTCCTCCCACTGGACTGGTACGCCGCGCCGGGGCTGACTCATCCAGCGCGAAGGCGGCGTATCGGTTAATTGTTACGGGTAACTGTTATCGGTAACATTGTCATGCCGGACCTGTGGAGAAGCAATATCCATTCGTGCCAGATGTGAATATGTGTGATCTACTTCAAACTTGTCAGTTTAAATTGATCCGCCCGGTGACAATGTGAAACCTAAATCTAACATCTTAGGGGTAATCGCTTCACCACGAATGCGCGCCAGCAGCCTTTCGGCGCCGATGCGCCCCATTCGCTCGCGCGGGGTCAGGACGCTGGCCAGCCGCGGCTCCATCACCTGGCCGATATCATGGCCGTGGAACCCGGCGATCGCCATATCATTGGGGATCTTCAGCCCCAGACGCTGGCACTCGAACGCCGCGCCGACCGCGAGGTCATCGTTGGTGCAGAAAATGCCGTCGAGCTGTGGATATTCGCGGCGCGCCTGGCGCATCAGCTCAATCCCCGAAGAATAGGACGAGGATTGCTCCACCATCACGCTGTAGGGCGTCATCCCGGCGTCAAGCATCGCCTGCTCGTACCCCTTCTGTTTGATGATAGTACGTTCATCAAGACGCGCCCCCAGATAGGCGACATGGCGGTGGCCGCGGGCGATGATCGCCGCGGTCATCTGCCGGGCGGCTTCAAAGTTATCAAACCCGACGGCAATATCGAGACACGGCGACCGGCTGTCCATCAGCTCCACCACCGGAATGCCGGCGACTTCGATCATCTTCAGGGTGCGCGGCGTATGGGTGCGTTCGGTGAGGATCAGGCCGTCAATGTTCCAGGAGAGCATCGATTCGAGGCGTTTCTCTTCCATTTCCGGCTTATAGCCGTAGTGCGCCAGCATGGTTTGATAGCCGAAGGCGTCGGTGACGCTTTCGATACCGCGCAGTACTTCCGAAAAGACCTGGTTGGTTAACGACGGCAGCAGCACGCCGATGGCGCGGCTGGTGGCGTTGGAAAGAATGTCAGGGGCGCGATTGGGAATATAACCCAGTTCATCGAGGGCAACGGCAATCTTGCCACGCAGCGCTTCGGAGACCTGCTCCGGGTTGCGTAAATAGCGACTGACCGTCATTTTGGTCACGCCGACAAGATCGGCTACATCCTGAAGTACGGGTCTTTTCTTTTTCATCGTCCTGACTGTGATCAACGGGAAACATTTTCTCAGTTTATCACGGACAAAGCGCAACCTTCCCTAACATGAGGGAAGGCTGCGCAATTTATTTAACCTGGCTCAGATAACTATCAAACCGGCGGCAGATCGAACAGCAGGATCTCGCTATCGCTGTCGGCATGAACCGAAATCGCCTGCTCGTCCCAGATGGCCAAACCGTCGCTGGTGGTGGCTTTGGTACCGTTGATGGTCACTTCGCCTTTGACCACCTGGATCCACACGCGGCGTTCCGCGGCAATCTGGTGAACCGACTGCTCATCTTTCAGCAGCGCCCAGCGATAGAGTTCCATATCCTGGTACACCTTCAGCGAGCCATCTCGCGCATCCGGCGACAGTACCAGCTGTTTGCCCTGGGCGGCGTCGAAGCGGCGCTGCTCGTAGCGCGGGGTAATGCCGGTTTCTTCCGGAATAATCCAGATCTGATACAGACGCAGACGATCGGTTTTGCTCGGGTTGTACTCAGAGTGGCGCACCCCGGTACCCGCGCTCATGATCTGGAACTCGCCCGCCGGCACCTGCTCTTTGTTGCCCATGCTGTCCTGGTGCTCCACCGCCCCTTCCAGCACATAGGTCAGGATCTCCATGTCTTTGTGCGGGTGGGTACCGAAGCCCTGACCGGCGTCGATGACGTCGTCGTTAATCACCCGCAGGGCGGAGAAGCCCATAAAGTTCGGGTCATAATAGTTGGCGAAAGAGAAAGTATGCCAGGAATCCAGCCAGCCATGGTTAGCGTGGCCACGTTCGTTCGCTTTGCGTAAATAGATCATGTTGCACCCCCGTATGTTGTCGATGGAGTCAGTGTGGACCCATTTCGCCGGCGATCATAGAGGGTGAAAATTGACTCCTCTGTTCAAAAAATATGAACAAGCGCAGAGGAGCCAATTTGACTTATCGGGTAAGGGTAATGGTGGCCGGTGAAGGCTGCTCAAAGCCGCGCTGCAGGATCTCCATATTGGTGAGAACGTCAGTTTCCTTGACGTAATTCGGCTGGCCGTTGACGAGGGTGTCGTACAGCGCGTCGTACACCCGACCGTAATCGCCGCTCTCCAGCGGCACCGCTTCGCGCACCATCTCCCCTGCCTCGTTGACATACACCAGCTCGCCAACGCTGTCGTCCGCGCCAAATCCCGGCTCGCCCGGCATGATATTGGCCTTCAGGCTGGTCTCCTGCTGGTCAATGCCGAACTTCACAAACGAACCTTTGTGCCCGTGAACGATAAATTTCGGGTAATCGATCTGCACCAGATGGCTGGTCTTAACGATGGCCTTCATATCGCCGTAGAACAGCTGGGCTTCAAAGGTGTCATCCGGGTTGGCTTTATTGCGCAGCGAGCGCAGATCGTAAGAGACATGGTCCGGGCGGCCGAACAGCGAAATGATCTGATCCAGGGTATGCACGCCAAGGCCATAGAACTCGCCGTTTTGCGGACCGCCGGGGTTGGTCTCCGCCAGTGGGCGGTAGTTATCAAAATGGCTTTCGATCTCCACCAGTTCGCCGAGTTTCCCGCTCTCAATCACCTTTTTGGTGGTCAGGAAGCAGGAGTCGAAACGGCGGTTCTGATAGGGCGTCACCGTCAGACCTTTGCTGTTCGCCAGGGCAAACAGAGTTTTTGCTTCCTCCAGCGTCGGGGTGAACGGCTTTTCCACCAGCACGTTTTTCCCCGCCTCCAGCGCCTTTTCCGCATATTCAAAATGGCTGTCGGCGTGAGTGCAGACCACCACCAACTTGACCAGTGGATCGTTTAATACTTCATCAAGGTCGCTGGTGAAATGAATATGGGAATACTGCGGCGCCTGCTCCTCGGGCTTCGCCCGGCGGCGGTAAATGTGCGCTACCTGCCAGCGGTCTTTGCGGTGCAAAACGTAAGGAAGGTGATAGCGGGTGGTGCTTTTACCAAAGCCAATAAATGCGCAGTGCAGAGTCATAACGCTGTCCTTAGTTAATGAGCTACCTTCAACCATAGCGCAAGCCGGTCCCTCACTTCATCCTCTCTGTTTGCTTGCAGTGAAGATTCGTTAGGAAAATAGTTCGAGTATCACTCATACGCAATTATTAATAACTTATTGATTAATAAGTGATTAAATCAGCAGTTTTCGCCAAAAAACCTTGATCGCCATGGCAAAACTGCGGATAAGTGGAGAGCAAACCAGGAGGTTGCTGATGACTAACGGAGTAGCCAGCCGCTGCTGATGGACAAACAGTATCTCGCCATAAACGGCGCCCTTTTTTTCTGGCTTCTCGCGCTGATCGCCTGGTCTGTCGATGCAAGCGCGCTGGCGCGCCTGGCGGCCGCCTGCGCGCTTATCGCTTTCCTCCTCCATAGCCAACGGAACAAGATTAACGCGATGTTTATTAAGAAAAATAAAACGGAACCTCAGATATCAGAAGCAGCCACGCCTCCGGCAATTAACCCAGAACCCGAAGCGGTCGCCAGCAAAAAACACGAGACTACGGTCATCGCCAGCGGGGTGCATTTCGTCGGCAATATAGTCGCCAGCGGCCATGTCTATATCCACGGTCAGGTCACCGGCAACATTGAGGCCAAAGAGCATTTGATTAAGGTAATGCGTGAAGGCCAGGTGGAGGGCAACGTCAGCTGCCGGGAGCTAATAATTGACGGCAAGGTGCAGGGGCAGTGTCATGGCGACAGCATCACCATCGAGGAGCACGGCCATCTGGAGGGTACCCTCGCCTATCGCGCGCTGGCGATCAAGAAAGGCGGCGTTTTTAGCGGTCGCGCTGAACTGCTGGCCGCCGCGGAGAACAAAAGTCATATTCTCGGTCTGGTAGCAGACGCACCCTCCAAAACCGACGCGGAGCCCGTCAGGCCGCAGAGCGCCTGAGATAGCAGCAAAAAAAAAGCCAGCACCCGGCTGGCTAAAGTAATACTGGAAGCAATGTGAGCAATGTCGTGCTTTCAGGCTTTCCGCAAGGGTCTCCCTGAATGCAGGACAATAATAATCATTCTCATTCGCACTTGTCTACTTTTTTTTGCAAAAAACAACATTGACTCCCCGGCCGCCGTCAGAGATTGTGAAGGGGAATCAGTAACCAAAAAGAGGATAAGGGAATGAGTGACATAGTGATACGCCATGCCGAACCGCGCGATGCTGAACCTTTACGTATGCTGATGGCGCACCCGGAGGTCTATCATGACACACTACAGATCCCCTATCCATCGATGGAAGCCTGGCAGGAGAAGCTACAGCCCAGACCCCATACCTTTCATCTGGTGGCGACACTGGACGAGCAGGTCGCCGGACATCTGTCTCTCCATGTTGAGCCGCGCCCTCGGCGCAGCCACGTCGCAACCTTTGGCATGGCGGTTGCCGCCGGCCATCAGGGTTGCGGCATCGGCAGCGCGCTGATGCGCGAGATGATCGACCTGTGCGACAACTGGCTGCGCGTCGAGCGTATTGAGCTGACGGTGTTCGCCGATAATGCCCCGGCGATTGCGGTGTATAAGAAGTACGGCTTTGAGATCGAAGGCACCGGCAGGCGTTACGCGCTGCGCAACGGTGAGTATGTGGATGCGTATTATATGGCGAGAATGAAGTAGCGTGTTGCCGGGTGGCGGCTTCGCCTTACCCGGCCTGCGTTCGCACAGTTGTAGGCCCGGTAAGCGCAGCAGCGCCACCGGGCAACACATCAATACCCCGCCGTTAAATCATCCGGCGAACGCGGATCGGAGGCGCCATACAGCATGCCGTCCGGCCCCACCATGATGCTCTGGGTACTGCCCATCGCCTCTTTCAGCGCCACTTTCTGCCCCTTCGCCTCCAGCAGCTTGAGGGTATCCGGGCTAAAGCCTTTCTCCACCCGCAGCTCATCCGGCAGCCATTGATGGTGGAAACGCGGCGCGTTGGTGGCTTCCGCGACGTTCATCCCGAAATCGATGGTATTGACCACCATCTGCAGTACGGTGGTGATGATCCGACTGCCGCCCGGGCTGCCGGTCACCAGCCAGGTTTTGCCATCTTTCACCACAATGGTCGGCGACATCGACGACAGCGGGCGTTTTTTCGGCTCCACCGCATTGGCGTCGCCGCCCACCAGACCATAGACGTTAGGCACGCCGGGCTTCGCCGAGAAATCATCCATCTGGTTATTGAGCAGAATGCCGGAATCACCGGCCACAATGCCGGTACCGAAGGTGGTATTCAGCGTATAGGTCACCGCCACCGCATTGCCGTCTTTATCGACCACCGAGAAGTGGGTGGTCTGGTTGCTTTCATAGGGCGCCAGCTTGCCCGGACGGATCTGGCTGGAAGGCTTCGCCTTGTTGACATCAATCTCGGCGGCGATCGCTTTGGCGTAAGCCTTGCTGGTCAGCGCCTGCCACGGCACGTTGACGAAGTCAGGGTCGCCGAGATATTCAGAGCGGTCGGCGTAGGCGTGTTTCTCCGCCTCCGCCATCACCTGCATGGCGTCGGCGCTGCCAAAACCATATTTCTGCATATCGAAGTTTTCGAGGATATTGAGGATCTGCACGATATGGATCCCGCCGGAGGACGGCGGCGGCATAGAGTAAACCTCATACCCGCGATACTCGCCGCTAACCGGCGTACGCTCCACAGCCTTATAGCCGGCGAGATCGGCTTTGGTGATTAGCCCGCCGTGCTTTTTCATCTCGTCAGCGATCTGGTCGGCGATGGCCCCTTTATAGAAGGCGTCCGGGCCGTGCTCGGCAATCAGCTCCAGGCTCTTACCGAGGTTCTTCTGCACCAGCCGATCGCCCTTCTTCAGCGGCTCGCCGTTCTTCCAGAAGATCGCTTTACTATTTTCATGCTGCGGGATCACTTCGCTGCCGTAGGTCTTCAGATCGTCCGCCAGCGCATCGTTAACGATAAACCCCTCTTCCGCCAGCTTAATCGCCGGACGGATCACTTTGTTCAACGGCATGGTGCCATACTTTTCCAGCGCGAGGGAGAAACCGGCGACGCTGCCTGGCGTGCCGGAGGCCAGATGCGAAGTCAGTGATTTTTTACTGTCCGGGTTGCCCTGGTCGTCAAGGAACATGTCGCGGGTGGCCTGCTCTGGCGCCATTTCGCGGAAATCGATCGCCGTGGTCTTGCCGTCTTTAGTCCGCAGCATCATAAAACCGCCGCCGCCAATATTCCCGGCCTGCGGATGGGTGACCGCCAGCGCGTAGCCTACCGCTACCGCCGCATCGACAGCGTTACCGCCCTGGCGCAGGATATCCACGCCGACGCGGGTCGCCAGCGCGTCCACCGAGGCCACCATCCCCTGCCGGGCGCGTACCGGGTGGAACACATCTTCCTCTACGCCATAAGAGACCGGCGGCGGTGGCGGATTGGCGGCGACGGTAAAGCTGCCCCCCGCCAGCAACGCAGCGATGACCACCTGACGCCATATTGTTGTTTTTATCATTGTCTTACTCCTGAAAGGTAGGTTTCATTCCCCGCTTAAGCCTGGTTGATAACTCCTAAAAAATCATTGTTATGGCAGATTCGAGGTACACTTAAGTGATCCCACGCACGGGAGGAGAAAACCATGAAAGCGATTCTGTTTCTGGCGGCGCTGATGCCGCTTGGCGTATTAGCCCAGCCGATCAATATTAATAACAACCCTAACCAGCCGGGTTACGTGGTCCCCAGCCAGCAGCGCATGCAAAATGAGATGAAGATCCAGCAACAGCAGCAGCAGAGCATGCTGAAGCAGGATCTGAACAATCAGACCCGCTCGCAGCAGCAGCATTTGCAAAACCAGCTGCAGACTAATCAGCAGCGCGCGGCCCAGGGCGGCAATCTGAATGCGCCGCAGCAGGTGCGGCCAAATAACAACGGTGGAATGCTGCGGCAGACTAATCCGTAAAGGTCGTCCGCCGCAAATCCGTCTTAAGGCTGGAAATTCGGCCCGATGACATCAATGGCATCGGTGCAGATGCAGTCTACGCCCCAGCACAGCAGTTCGGCGGCGCGCTGGGGTTTATTGACCGTGTACACCAGAATGTGCAGGCTGGCCTGTTTCAGGCTCGCCACCCGCGCCGCATCCAGCAGTTTGTGATTGAGGTGAATCGACACGCAGCCCAACCGGGTGGTCAATTCGCGCCAGTCATCGCGCCACTCATCCAGCAGCAGCCCGCGCGGCAGCTCGGGCGCGGCTTCCTGCGCCGCCTCCAGGGCGTCGATTTCAAAAGAGGAGAGCAGCGGCGCGGTCATGCCTTGCCATAGATCGCGCGCGGCCAGCGCCACCACTCTGCCGGTCTGCGGCCCCAGCCCGGTGGTCGGCTTAATTTCGATATTCGCCATCATGCCGTGACGACGGCAGCGCTCCGCCACCTGGGAGAGCAACGGCAGCGGCTCGCCCTTAAATTCACGGCTGAACCAGCTACCGGCATCGACCTTCAGCAGATCGTCCCACGCCAGCTCTCCCGCCACGCCCCAGCCATTGCTGGTGCGTTCGAGATTATCGTCATGCAGCAGAAAGATCTGCCCGTCCTTCGACAGCTTGGCGTCAAATTCAATCATCGTGTGCCCGTAGCGGGCGCCGACGTCGATAGCCGCCAGGGTGTTCTCCGGCGCCAGTTTACCGCCGCCGCGATGGGCGACGATGCGGGGATAAGGCCAGTTACTCATGCGCGTTGTCCTGTTTCACCATCAAAGAGGTGCAGATGTTCCAAAGGCAGATGCAGCCATAGCGTGCTGCCTGCCGCCGGGCGCTGCTGGTGCGGCAGTCTGACCACCAGCTTCTGTTCGCCCCAGCGCCCGTGAGCGAGGTTATCGGCACCTAAAATTTCCAGGGTGTCCATCAGCAGCGGAATACCACCTTGCGCCTGCGAGCTTAAGATAAAATGCTCCGGACGGATACCGAGCGTCATTTTACGCCCAGCGTGACGCCGGTGCTCATGATTCGTCGGCAGCTGCATGCCGCCCGCCAGCTCAAAGCGACCGCCGTCATCGCTGATGCGCCCTTCCAGCAGGTTCATGGCCGGGCTGCCGATAAAGCTCGCCACAAAGCGGCTGGCTGGCTTCTCATACACTTCCACCGGGGTGCCGATCTGCTCGGCAACGCCTTTGTTCATCACCATCACCCGCTGGGCGAGGGTCATCGCCTCCACCTGGTCATGGGTGACGTACAGCGAGGTGGTTTTCAGGCGGCGATGCAGCTGCTGCAGTTCCAGACGCATCTGCACGCGCAGCTTGGCGTCGAGGTTTGACAACGGTTCGTCGAAGAGGAATACCGCCGGGTCACGCACGATGGCGCGGCCCATCGCCACGCGCTGGCGCTGGCCGCCGGACAGTTCCCGCGGGCGGCGCTTGAGCAGACCATCCAGCTCAAGAATGCGCGCCGCCTCCTGCACCCGCTCGGCGATCAATCCCTTACCCATGCCGCGAATCTTCAGCCCCCACGCCATGTTCTCTTCCACGCTCATATGCGGATAAAGGGCATAGTTCTGGAACACCATCGCGATGCCGCGATCTTTCGGCTCCATCTCGGTCACCCGTTTACGATCGATCCAGATATCGCCGCTGGTCACCCGTTCCAGTCCCGCGACCATCCGCAGCAGCGTTGATTTCCCGCAGCCCGACGGGCCGACCATGACGATAAATTCCCCGTCCGCCACGTCCAGCGTCAACGGTTGAATTACCTGGGTTTTGCCATCCCAGCTTTTGCTTACTGCCTGTAGTTTTAAACCAGCCATTTTATTTCTCACTATCGACCAGGCCACGCACAAACGCGCGCTGCATGGCTAAAACGATGACGACCGGCGGGATCAGAGTCAGCAGCATCGCCGCCATCACCTGATTCCACTGGGTAGTACCTTCGCCGGTGGCGATCATGCCTTTAATACCGGCGACGGCGGTGCCAAGATTCACATCCTGAATAATCAGCAACGGCCACAGATACTGGTTCCAGCCGTAGATAAAGGTGATGACGAACAGCGCGGCGAGGTTGGTTTTCGACAGCGGCAGCACGATGTCGCGAAAGAAGCGCATCGGCGAAGCGCCATCGATACGCGCCGCTTCAATCAGCTCGTCCGGCAGGGTCATAAAGAACTGGCGGAACAGGAAGGTAGCGGTGGCCGAAGCCATCAACGGCAGCGTTAACCCGGCATAGCTGTCGAGCATGTTGAGGTTGGCGATCACCTCCACCGTCGGGAAAATACGCACCTCGACCGGCAGCATCAGGGTGATAAAGATCATCCAGAAGAACAGGTTACGCAGCGGAAAGCGGAACCAGACGATGGCGAACGCCGAAAGCATCGACACCACGATTTTGCCGACCGTAATGGCGAACGCCATGATGAAACTGTTGAGCATCATCAGCCAGAACGGCGCGCTGTTGACGCCGACGCCGTTCACCCAGATGGTCTTCATGTTCTCCAGCAGATGTCCGCCGGGAAGCAGCGTCATCGGCGTTTCAAATACCGATTTGTTATCCAGCGTCGCCGCCACGAAGGCGACGTACAGCGGGAATAAAATGACGGCGATACCCAGGATCAGCATAGTGTGGCTGAAAATCGTCAGCCCGCGACGGTTCTCAATCATTGGTAACGCACCTTACTTTCAACGTAACGGAACTGCACCACCGTCAGGATAATGACGAGGAACATCAGCACCACCGACTGCGCGGCGGAAGCGGATAGATCGAGCCCGGCGAAACCTTCGCGATAGATTTTGTAGATCAGAGTGGTGGTCGCCTGCACCGGGCCGCCAGCGGTGGCGGCATCGATCACCGGGAAGGTGTCGAAGAAGGCATAAACCAGGTTGACCACCAGCAGGAAGAAACTCACCGGCGCAATCAGCGGCAGCGCCAGCTTAAAGAAGCGACGAATCGGCCCGGCGCCGTCGATGGCGGCGGCCTCAACCAGCGAACGCGGAATCGACTGCAGCGCGGCGAAAAAGAACAGGAAGTTGTAGCTTATCTGTTTCCACACCGAGGCGAAGACCACCAGAAACATCGCCTGGCCGCTGTTCTGCGCATGGTTCCAGTCGTAGCCCAGCTCGCCGAGGAAATGGGTGATCAGCCCGCGCCCGGGGTTAAAGAGGAAGATCCACAGCACCGCCGCGACGGCGGGGGCCACGGCGTACGGCAGCAGCATCAGCGTTTGATAAAAGCGGCTACCGCGCACCACATAGTCGACCAGCGCGGCGAAAAACAGTGAAATGAGCAGGCCGCTGACGGTCACCAGGGCGCTGAATTTTATGGTGGTCCAGAACGAGTCCAGGTAGTACGGATCGTGGAACAGCGCAACGAAGTTATCCAGGCCGACGAACTGGCTGGAAAGGCCAAAGGGATCGACGCTCTGCAGCGAGTACCACAGCGCTTCGCCTGCGGGCCAGATAAAGAAAATCAACGTGATAATCAGCTGCGGCGCGACCAGCACATAGGGCAGCCAGCGCGAGCGGAATACCGGACGGGATGATGACATTGAGATTGGGTTCCTGAACAATGCCGGGTGGCGGCTACGCCTTACCCGGCCTACATAGGGCACATCGTAGGCCCGGTAAGCGCAGCGCCACCGGGCAAGTTACAGATTACGATTTAGTCGCTTGCTCGAAGCGACGCAGCAGCTGGTTCCCGCGCTGCACGGCGGAATCCAGCGCCTGCTGCGGGGTTTTCTTGCCGGTCCACACGCTCTCCAGCTCTTCATCGACGATGGTGCGGATTTGCGGCATGTTGCCCAGGCGCAGACCTTTGGTAAACGGCAACGGCGGCTTGTTCAGCATCTGGCGGGTAGCGATATCGGCGCCCGGGTTCTTATCATAGAAGCCCTGCTGACGCGTCAGATCGTAGGCCGCGGTAGTGATCGGCAGGTAGCCGGTTTTCTGGTGCCACTCGGCGGCGTTTTCCGGTTTGGTCAGGAAGTCGAGGAACTTCGCCACGCCGGTGTAGGTCTCTTTGTCTTTGCCCTGCATCACCCACAGGCTGGCCCCGCCGATGATGGCGTTCTGCGGCGCGCCTTTCACGTCGGCATCGTAAGGCATCATGCCGACGCCGTAGTTAAATTTGGCGTACTGGCGGATATCGGCCAGCGAGCCGGACGAGGCAGTGGTAATGGCGCAGTCGCCGTTATAGAACTTTTCGGTAGACTCGTCTTTACGCCCGAAGTAGCTGAAATCGCCCTTCTTGTTCATCTCTTCGAGCAGCGCGATATGCTTCACCTGCTCCGGCTTGTTGAACTCAAGAACCGCGTCGGTACCGTCGAAGCCGTTATTCTTCGTGGCCACCGGCAGACCGTGCCAGGCGCTGAAGTTTTCAATCTGGATCCAGCCCTGCCAGCCGCTGGCGTAGCCGCACTTCATCCCGGCGGCTTTCAGCTTCGCGGTATAGGCCGCCAGATCCTGCCAGGTCTTCGGCGGCTGCTCCGGATCTAAGCCGGCTTTTTTGAAGGCGTCTTTGTTGTAGTAGAGCACCGGGGTAGAGCTGTTAAACGGCTGGGAGAGCAGATGGCCGGTTTTCGAATCGGTGTAATACCCGGCCACCGTCGGTACGAACTGCGATTCATCAAACTTGATGCCCGCCTCGCTAAACACCTGGTAGACCGGCTTAATGGCTTTTGACGCCATCATGGTGGCGGTGCCGACTTCATACACCTGAAGGATAGCCGGCGCGTTGCCGGTACGGAAGGCGGCGATACCGGCGCTCAGGCTCTGCTCGTAGTTGCCTTTGTATACCGGAACGATTTTGTAATCAGGATTGGCCGCGTTAAAGCGTTGCGCCAGAGAATCCACTTCTTTACCCAGCTCGCCTTCCATTGAGTGCCAGAATGGGATGGTGGTAACCGCCAGGGCCTGACCGGCAAAAGCCAGGCTCAGCGCCAGTCCTAAAGCTGTATGTCGTAACGATATCATCGGTTATCTCTCTTGTTGTGCCGGATGCGCGATTTCACGCGTTTTATGCTCGCGGGGTAACATGACATGTTCGAATTACAGAAAAATAACTTTTTTATTACAAAAAAAAGATAGTAACGGGTCAGAGAGATGACAAGCCGATGAAAGGACGGGGGAAGTAAAGTGGGAGCTGAGACACGGATAATATTCGTGCGGTCGGCTCCCGGGGTCGGCGCAAGCGCCTCGCCCGGGCTACAAACCGGCGAAGCCGCCGGGTTGCAACGAGTTAACCGTCATCCACGCAAACGCGCGACAATCTGTTCCAGGGTAAGTTGCCCTGCTGCTGCCTCGACGGTCATGCCGACGAAGTCTGGATTCGCTGGCAATATAATTCCATTTCGCTTTAAAAAAAGCAGGGTGATAAACAGTGCCGTACGCTTATTACCATCATTAAATATATGACCGCGAGAAATCGCCAGCAGATGCATCGCAGCGAGTCGCCACACGTCTGTCACACCTTCATATTCAATTTTGTTTAGCACCCTATACATTATCGCTTCGGCACGCCCCGGATCGGGCATACCGGCAACGCCAGGCGTGACGCGGAGCAGCCTGTCGTGAAACTGTATTATCTCTTCCGCTGAGATAATCTGCAGCGTCATTTATCCGCAAGCTCCCTGATCTCATCACCATGAACCGCCATGATAGCCGCGAACTCATCATCCATTCTGGCCGCCTGGTAGCGTTCAAACTCTTCTGCACTAATGATGACTGCAGATTTATGCCCACGACGGGTAATGGTCACAGGTACACCTGTCACTGCGCTTTCCAGCACATCGGCCAGATTTTGCCGGGCTTCGCTATAGTTAACCGTTCTCATAAAAACCTCCAAAGCTGTACTCTTTTATTGTACAACATACATGTACAAAAAAAGAGCCAACAGGCTCTTTTAAATGTATTCGTGCGATCGGCTCCCGGGGTCGGCGCAAGCGCCTCGCCCGGGCTACAAACCGGCGAAGTGAACGACGCCGGGTTGCGATGAATTAACCGCCGAGATAGGCGCTGCGCACCGCCTCGTTGGCCAACAGCGCGTCGCCGGTGTCCTCCAGCACCACGTGGCCGTTCTCCAGCACATAGCCGCGGTCGGCCAGCTTCAGCGCCTGGTTGGCGTTCTGCTCAACCAGGAAGATCGTCATCCCTTGCTCGCGCAGCTGCTCGATGGTGTCGAAAATCTGCTGAATGATAATCGGCGCCAGCCCCAGCGACGGTTCATCCAGCAGCAGCAGGCGCGGTTGGCTCATCAGGGCGCGACCGATCGCCAGCATCTGCTGCTCGCCGCCGGACATGGTGCCGGCGCGCTGAATACGGCGTTCATGCAGACGCGGGAACAGCTCATACACCCATTTGATGCGGGTCTGGAACTGATCGCGGTCGGCAAAAAAACCGCCCATCGCCAGGTTCTCTTCCACCGTCATACGCGAAAAGACGCGCCGCCCTTCCGGAACGATCGCCACCGCCTCGCGCATGATCTTCGCGGTTTGCCAGTCGGTAATATCCTTACCGTCAAAGACAATGCGCCCGCTGGAGGCGCGCGGGTCGCCGCACAGCGTGCCGAGGAGGGTGGTTTTCCCCGCGCCGTTGGCGCCGATAAGCGTGACGATCTCGCCCTGTTTGATATGCAGGCTGACGTTGTGCAGCGCCTGAATCTTGCCGTAGTGGGCGCTGACGTTGTCAAAAGTTAACATCGCGTTTTCCATCTTATGCCTCACCAAGGTATGCGCGGATCACGTCCGGGTTATTACGAATCTCTTCCGGCGTCCCGTTGGCCAGCGGTGTTCCCTGGTTCACGACGTAGATGCGATCGGAAATGCCCATCACCAGCTTCATATCGTGTTCGATAAGCAGGATGGTGGTGTTGTGATGGTTACGCAGCTCGGCGATAAGCTCGTCCAGCTCTTTGGTCTCTTTCGGGTTCAGCCCCGCCGCCGGTTCATCGAGCATCAGAATTTCCGGCTGGGTCACCATGCAGCGGGCAATCTCCAGCCGACGCTGGTCGCCGTAGGCCAGGTTGCTGGCCTGACGGTTGGCATGCTCCAGCAGGCCGATACGCTCCAGCCAGGTGGCGGCCCTGTCCAGCGCTTCGCTCTGCGCCCGACGGAAGGCCGGCGTTTTCAGCAGGCCGGAGAAGAGCCCGGTTTTCAGCTGCTGATGCTGCGCCACCAGCAGGTTTTCAATCACCGTCATTTCGCGGAACAGGCGCACGTGCTGGAAGGTCCGCACCACGCCCATCCGCGCAATCTGCTGACCCGGCAGCCCTTCCAGGTGCTGGTCGCGCAGCAGAATAGTGCCGCCGGTGGGCTTGTAAAAACCGGTCAGGCAGTTAAAGACGGTGGTCTTCCCGGCGCCGTTGGGGCCGATCAGCGAGACGATCTCGCGCTCTCTGAGCTCCAGCGACACATTGTTGACGGCCAGCAGACCGCCGAAACGCATCATCAGGCCGCTAACGGATAATAATGGCTGACTCATGCCTGCTCTCCTTTCGCCTGACCGTTTTTCAGCTTCAACTGCACGCGCGTCATTGGCAGAAGCCCCTGCGGACGCCAGATCATCATCAGCACCATCAGGCCGCCGAGCATTAACATGCTGTATTCGTTGAAGTCACGCATCAACTCGCGCGAGACCACCAGCAGAATAGCCGCGAGGATCACCGCGAACTGCGAGCCCATCCCGCCCAGCACGACGATCGCCAGCACAAAGGCTGACTCGGCGAAGGTAAAGGATTCCGGGCTGACGAAGCCCTGGCGCGCGGCGAACAGCGTGCCGGCGAAGCCAGCAAACGCGGCGCTGATGGTAAAGGCGGTCAGCTTGATGCGCGTCGGGCTCAGGCCCAGCGAACGACAGGCGATCTCATCTTCACGCAGCGCTTCCCACGCCCGGCCCAGCGGCATTCGCAGCAGGCGGTTGATGACGAACAGGCTGAGCACTACCAGCAGCAACGCCACCAGGTAGAGGAAAATCACCCGGTCGGAGGGATCGTATTTGACGCCGAAGAAGTTGCTGAAGGTATCCCAGCCGCCTTCGCGGGCGCTGCGGCTAAATTCGAGGCCAAAGAAGGTCGGTTTCGGGATCTGGCTGATGCCGTTCGGCCCGCCGGTGATCTCGGTATTGTTGAGCAGCAGAATGCGCACGATCTCGCCGAAGCCTAAGGTCACAATCGCCAGATAGTCGCCGCGCAAACGCAACACCGGGAAGCCCAGCAGGAAACCGGCCGCCGCGGAGACCAGGCCGGCCAGCGGGAGACAGGTCCAGAAGCCGAGACCGTAATAGTGGTTCAGCAGCGCAAAGGTATACGCGCCGATGGCATAGAACCCGCCGTAGCCCAGCACCAGCAGGCCGGAAAGGCCGACCACCACGTTCAACCCGAGGCCGAGGATGATATAGATCATCGTCAGGGTGGCGATATCCACCGTGCCGCGCGACACCATAAACGGCCAGGCCACGGCAATCACCAGCAGGGCTATCAGGAACAGCTTCTGCTTCACCGTCGACCCGTCAATCGCCGGCATAATAAACTTCGGCCCGGAGACGTTCTTAACCGCTTTCTGGAACAGCGGCCGCAGCAGCTGGAAGAAAAAGACCACCGCGGTACCGATGAAGATCCACTGCCAGCGAATATCGGCGGCGGTATCGACCACCAGTTTGGTGCCGTTCAGCTCCAGCTGCACGCCCATAAAGACGCCCGCCAGAATGAAGAACATCACGGCAGAGAGCAGCGCCATTGCAATTTGCATCGGTTTCATACTTTTTCCACCTCCGGGCGGCCCAGAATGCCGGTCGGCATCACTAACAGCACCAGAATCAGCAGCGCGAAGGAAACGACGTCCTTATATTCGGTGCTGAGATAGGCGGAAGAGAGCGCCTCGGCAATACCCAGGATCAGGCCGCCGATCATCGCGCCAGGGATGCTGCCGATCCCGCCGAGCACGGCGGCGGTGAACGCCTTCATCCCGGCCATAAAGCCGATGTAGGGGTTAATCACGCCGTAGAACTGCCCCAGCAGCACGCCGGCCACCGCCGCCATCGCTGCGCCAATGACGAAGGTCAGCGCAATTACGCGGTCGGTATTGATGCCCAGCAGGCTCGCCATTTTCAGATCTTCCGCACAGGCGCGGCAGGCGCGGCCCATTCGCGAATAGCGAATAAACAGCGTCAGCGCCAGCATGGCGATAAAGGTCACCACCCAGATCACCAGTTGCATGGTGGTGATTGTCGCGGAGAAGCTGTCGCTGTGGCCGACGACCCACTGGCCGTTAAACAAGCTCGGCAGCGCCACGTCGCGGGAGCCCTGGGTCAGGCTGACGTAGTTCTGCAGGAAGATAGACATCCCGATGGCGGAGATCAGCGCAATCAGGCGCTTGGAGTTACGCACCGGCCGATAGGCCACGCGCTCAATGCTCCAGCCGTAGGCGCTGGCAATCACAATGGCGCCCACGAATCCGGCGGCGACCAGCAGCCAGCTAGTGTCAATGCCCATCATCATCAGCGCGGCGATGATCATGAAGGAGACATAGCTGCCAATCATATAGACCTCGCCGTGGGCGAAGTTGATCATGCCGATAATGCCGTACACCATCGTATAGCCGATGGCGATCAGCGCATAGGTACTGCCCAGCGTGACGCCGTTAAACATCTGCTGCAGAAAATAGAGAAACTGCTCGGACATAAGGTAACCTTTTTCAAACCGCCCGCGGTTCGCGGGCGGAGGGATAACTCGTCTTCAGCGCTTATTTCGCCGCGCTCGAAGAGCCGTCGGCGTGCCACTGGAAGACACCAAACTCAAATCCCTTCAGATCGCCTTTTTCATCCCAGGTCAGCGGCCCAATCACGGTTTTCGCCCCGTGCGCTTTCAAATCTTTGATTAAATCCAGCGGCTGCTGGCTGCCGGTTCTGTCCATCGCCTGCGCCAGCGACTGAACGGCGGCATAGGTGATCCAGACGTACGGTCCGCTCGGATCTTTCTTCTCCGCTTTCAGCGCGTTGACGATGGCGCTGTTGGCAGGGTCCTGATCGTAGCGTTTTGGCATTGTCACCAGCATGCCTTCCGCCGCGGCGCCCGCGATATTGGACAGCGAGGCGTTGCCGACCCCTTCCGGCCCCATAAACACGGTTTTCAACCCGACGGAGCGCGCCTGGCGCAGCATCTGGCCCATTTCCGGGTAGTAGCCGCCGTAGTAGACGAAGTCGATGTTCTCTTTCTTCAGGCGCGCCAGCAGGGCGGAGAAATCTTTTTCCCCCGCGGTGATGCCATCGAAGAAGACGATGTTGGCCCCGGCTTTCTTCAGGTTGTCCTGCACCGAACGCGCCAGCCCTTCGCCGTACTGCTGCTTGTCATGAATGATGGCGATACGCTGCGGTTTCACTTTCTCGACGATATATTTCGCCGCGGTCGGCCCCTGCGAGGAGTCGAGGCCGGCGGTACGCATGATGTACTGGTATCCGCGCTGGGTCAGCTCCGGGTTGGTCGCCCCGGGGGAGATCATCAGGATGCCTTCATCCTCATAGATGTCGGAAGCCGGCTGGGTGGAAGAGGAGCACAGGTGGCCGATAACGTACTGAATGCCGTCGTTGACGATTTTGTTGGCCACCGCGACCGCTTGCTTCGGATCGCAGGCGTCGTCATATTCGACGGCCACCAGCTTGTCGCCCTTAATGCCGCCGCTGGCGTTGATGTCTTTAATCGCCTGACGCGCGCCATTGAACTCCATGTCGCCCCACTGGGCCACTGGACCCGACATCGCGCCGACCACGGCGACCTTAATATCCTTGGCCATCGCCGCGTGCGACATCGCTAATGCGACAATGCCCGCGACGATGGTTTTCGCGTTCCTTTTCATGCTGCAGAACCCCGTTCGTGATGTGGTGTAAATGTTTTGTATTTTTATGGTTAAAAAGCATTCTGTGCTTTTATTAAACAACGCCATTTTTACCATTGAGTTTAATGGTTTAGCGCAGTTTTTCACTAAAAAACAGATTAAAACCTCTATTTTTCAGTCGATTAAGCAAAGATAATATTCTGTATTTTGGTGAAGATAAACAAAAAAAAGTCCATCCTGCAGCATAAAATAACGATACATAAGGCGGAATAAAACGCTGCACATTAGGTTAAAATTCTGCTTATTTTTCGATCCATGACGGATTGCGCTACCCTGACAACGCCAGGAAAACGAATCCCCTGATGTACGCGCAAAAAACAGCGCTCCGCCAGACAGCAATTTTGGGTACACTGGCGCCTCTGTTTTGCACTGGATTTGCCGCCCATGAAACTGACCATTATCCGTTTACAGCACTTCAGCGATCAGGATCGCATTGATCTGGGGAAAATCTGGCCGTCGCAGGATCTGTCGACGCTGACCCTTGATGAAAACCATCGTCTCTACGCCGCCCGCTTTAACGAGCGCCTGCTGGGCGCCGTGCGCGTTACCCTGCGCGGCGTCGAAGGTGAGCTCAGCGATCTGTGCGTGCGTGAAGTGACCCGCCGCCGCGGCGTCGGACAATACTTAGTGGAAGAGACATTGCGTGATAACCCGGCGATCAATAGCTGGCGCGTCGCCGACCATGGGGTGGAGGACCGCGGCGTGATGGCGGCCTTTATGCAGGCGCTCGGCTTTAGCGCCCAGCAGAATGGTTGGGAAAAGCATTAAGCCGTAGCCCCAATAAGCGGAGCATGACCAAGGAAGAACCCGGCGGCGCTTCGCTTAGCCGGGCTACCTGGCGACTGTAGCCCCGGTAAGCGCAGCGCGACCGGAGTCAGACAACGCATTTGCGGCGTGAAAGGCGCCCCCCATTTAACCCAGCATTTCGCGTTGCAAAAAGGCGTCAAGACCCGACATCCCCGGGAGCTTACATCAGTAAGTGACCGGGGTTGAGGGCCGCAGACAACGCA